>SVDH01000024.1 GCA_015057865.1 Lachnospiraceae bacterium | reverse complement strand
TGCTTTTTCCGCAGTGTTTGGCACACCGCTTGCCGCTGCCATTTTTTCGATCGAAGTCATCAGCGTCGGTATCATGCAGTACTCCGCGCTTTTGCCCTGTATCATTTCTGCGCTCGTTGCGCATGGCATCGCATCTCATCTGCTCGACCAGAGCCTTGGCATTCCGGCCATTCAGATCCCCGCTTTCTCGCTGCAATCCGCACTCTGGATCGCGCTGCTTGCGATTCTTTGCGCCGTCATCAGCGTCATCTTCTGCTTTTTGATGCATCGCACCACCCAGGCAGTCGGCTATTTTTGCAAAAATCCATTCTTAAGAAATGTCATCGGCGGCGGACTCGTGATCGTCGTCACACTTTTATATGGCACGCAAGATTACAACGGTCTTTCTATCGGACTGCTGCAGGACAGTTTTTCCGGCGGCGTTCCGTCCTATGCTTTTGTTTTTAAAATGATTCTGACCATCATCACTTTGGCCTTCGGATTCAAAGGCGGCGAGATCGTGCCGTCATTTGTGATCGGTGCGACGTTTGGCAATCTGTTTGGCAGCCTTTCCGGTCTTTCACCGACGCTTTGTGCTGCCGTCGGTCTCGGCGCAGTTTTCTGCGGAGTGACAAACAGCCCGATCACATCATTGCTGATATGCTTCGAGCTGTTTGGATTTGAGGGCATGCCCTATTATCTTCTGGCGATCGCGATCAGCTATACACTTTCCGGTTATTACGGACTGTATAAGAGCCAGCGGTTCGCCTATTCAAAATTCCGGACGGATTATATCAACCGGAAGTCGGAGTGATTCCGGAAAACCCTATGATCTGCTGATCTACCCTGGTCGGTGCAAAAGAAAGAGGATCAAGTATGGCTATTTTTCGCCTATACTCATCAACCCCGCTTTTGCATGTTGCATGGAGTCTGATCCAGGAATAATCTGAAACGCCGGCCAAATCCATCTTTTCTTTGCCCAGGCAGACAAAACTCAAAAAAGAAAGATCCGCCATACAGCAGGTCATAACCGTCCTGCCGACCCGAAGGCTGTCCGCATCTTCATATCTGATCTGGACGACCAGATCAACTTCTTTGCCGTCATATTTATCCGGATCCTCTGTGATATCCAAAAAGAAGGACAGATAATCCTCATCACCGATCACAATCGGATCTGCAGACAGATCATACGTCAGGATATTGCCAAACGCTTTTTCATGATATCCCATTGAACTTTCCCAGAGAAAGGCCGCATTTCTCTCCATAACCGGAAAGATACTGCCGTAAGGTTTGAGCAGGTCTTTTTCAGGCACTCTGTTAAAAATGACAAGGTCGGCATTTTTCACGCTGTTTTGCATGATCTGCCGCATGTTATTGAAATAAACAGGGAGTGTCGTCCCGTCAATCAGTGTCGTTTTACTGACGATACGCATACACGGAGGAAAACTGTCATGCAGGTTTTCCATCAGGATATTATCTTCTATATAGATCCGGTCCGGCTGACAGGCCTCGATCGCAGAAAGACAGAAGGCAGTGAGGTCTTCACTGCCTTTGCCCTGATAAAATACCACTTCCGTCCGAAACTCCCGCAGTTTTTCGATATCATAAGCAGCCTCTCCGTCTTCAAAGGAAAGGATCAGCGTACTGCCGCGCTTATGAAAGAAACCCTGGCATATGGTATCCTGTATATACTTGGTCTTACCAGCATCCATAAATCCGGAAACGAGAAAGCTTTTAATCTCAGTCATCATAAAGAGCAACCAGACGTCCTTTTACACTGCCGTGTGCAAGCCGGTCAATCCCTTCGCCGATCTCTTCAAAACGAATGGTCTCGACGATCGGATCCAGTTCTCCGGTTGCCATGTATTTTAAGCAATCCTCAATATCTTCCACATGACCGCCGACTGATCCGACCAAGGTCACATGCTTTGTGATCAGGGAATATGTATGGATCTCAGAGACATCTTTTGCCATGCCGACCAGTACAACCCTGCCGCCGTATTTTACGGTGTCGATCGCATCCGCAGTGGTAACTCCGCCGCCTGCATAGTCAACGATCACATCCAGTCCAACGTCTGCAAACTCCTTGATGTTTGCCTTAACCTCTTTTGCGCCCAGACTGCGTGCAAGCTCCTGCGCTTCCGGTTTTCTGGTAGCAACATATACATCACAGCCCTTGAGTACGGCAATCCGCATACCGATCTGGCCAAGGCCGCCGATTCCGATGATGCCGACTTTCATGCCCGGCTGGATTCCGCCGTTTACAACAACTGCATGACGTGAAGTCATACCTGCATCTGTAGCCGCAGCTGCCTGTGCCGGTGTTACGCCTTCCGGAACCTTGATCAGCTGTTCTACGGGAGCAGTTGTCATCGTGCCATAACCGCCGTCCCGTGTATATCCCGGCGTTGTCCCATCCTTGGCATCCATGGGACATACGGCAACAATATCCCCGATCTCGTATCCTTCGACGCCCTCGCCGATTTCTACGATCCGGCCGCAGCACTCATGTCCCATGATAACCGGAACCTGAAACAGCGGCATCCAGCTCTCAAGCTCCAATGCGCCAACATCAGAATGACACAGACCGCCCGCAAGCGTCTTGATCACAACATAACCCGGTTTTGCAGTCGGATCCGGTTTCTCCACCAGTTTAAGCGGAATATTGGTACCCGTAAATTCCCATCCTTTCATCGTAACCTCCTTGTGTTTGAATTTTCAGAACAAATATGGCACTTGCATTTTTTGTGCCACAATTTAATGGAATACTTCCATTTTAATAATCATTCTTCTATTTGTCATCAGTTTTTCGAAAATAAGTTCACAACCATTTGTTGTGCGCAAAATGCCAAAAAAGCCGGCTTTCGGGAACAAACTCCCAAAAGCCGGCTTTTTATATCTTCACGTGGCTCTTAGCTTATGTGATTACTCCGGGTCAATGATTCCTCTGTATTCGTGTGTCGGGAATTCTTCCGGACGCGCGATGTCTACTGCTGCCAGATAAGCAGATCTGGTACACTGGTCTACCTGTCCCGGACGGATGGAATCGCCGAGGATGAAGACCTTTGCATCGCCTGCTGCGGCTTTCAGATCATCGTACGGTACGGTCTTCATACCGAGCGCGAACAGAACAGTATCTGCTTCGAGCTTCTGTACGCCGTCTGCATTTTCTACGGTTACGCCATCCGGCTCGATCTCCAGACATTTTGTCTTTGCCATGGACTTCATGCCGAATTTTTCCATTTCCCAAACAAGCGCTTCACGATACATACCGAAGGACTCGTTCGCGATGCGGTCAAGCATTTCTACAACAGTCACTTCATGACCGATCTTCTGCAGGTACAGACCTGTCTCGCAGCCAACCAGGCCGCCACCGATCATAACGATCTTCTTGCCCGGCTTGCATGTGCCATCATAGACTTCCATAGCCTGATGTGCATGCTCGATGCCCTTGATCGGCGGGCAGGACGGAAGGGAACCGGTTGCGATCATCACAACGTCTGCGCCGAATTCTTTTACGAAGTCAGGTGTTGCTTCTGTGTTCAGACGAACATCAATATCTCTCTTCTCCACTTCTCTGATCAGAACGTTCTTGAAGTTTCTAAGGTCCGGTTTGTCGATGTCGACATCTGTGAAGTAAAGCAGTCCGCCAAGCTTGTCTGCTTTGTCTACCAGTGTTACCTTATGACCGCGGTCGAATGCGGTGATCGCTGCCTGCATACCTGCAGCGCCGCCGCCGATGATCAGAACCTTCTCACTTCTGAGCGGATCCGGAAGAGAATCAGGGTCAAACGGCAGATGCGCGAGCGGATTGATGCGGCAGTGGCCTACATACAGTGCAAGCTCTTCGCTGGTAAACGGCAGATCATCATAGCCTTCCTCCGGGGAGCCCGGGAAGCAAAGGTAGCAGCGCAGGCATCTGCGGATGCAGTCCTCTTCTCCTGCGATACATTTGTTTGCAAACTGCGGATCTGCAAGCATCTGACGACCAAGGATTGCAAAATCAATTTTGCCTTCTGCGATCGCCTGATCACACTGCTCCGGTGAGTTGATACCGCCAACAGCGCCAACCGGCAGCTTGGTGTATTTCTTTACGATCGCAGCCTGCTCGATGTTCAGGCCGTGCGGATGGAACATGGAGCTCTCTGTACCGGATTTTACGGATTCCTCATAAATACCGCAGGTTACGTGTACAGAGGTAATATAGTCTTCTACCCACTGGATGAACTGACCGGTTTCTTCCGGTGTAATACCGTTCGGCTGATGATCTGTTCCGTCGATACGAAGCTCGATCAGGAAATCCGGGCCGACTGCTTCACGGATCGCTTTGATGATCTGGATCGGGAATTTTGCACGGTTTTCCAGTGATCCGCCGTACTCATCGGTTCTGGTATTCATCAACGGGCTTAAGTACTGGGTAAAGATAAAGCCGTGTCCGCCATGGATCAGGATGCCGTCAAACCCGCATTTCTGCATATAGGTTGCTGCAACCGCAAAATCATTTGCGATGCGGTCCATATCATCTTTGTTCATTGCGCGAACGTGTACGCCTGCAGAGTTGACACACTCAACCGGACCGATTGCTTCCTGCTCCGGTGTGAACGGTACTTTTTCCTTTCCGCAGTGAACCAGCTCTGCAAGAGCGATCGCGCCGTGGCTCTTAATGCGTGTCGCGTATTCGGAAACCGCATTGAATGTATCCATATCTTCTTCCGGTTTTGCAAAATCAAACTCTCTGAATCCCGGGATGCGGACAGCGTCTTTAAAGTTAACGTCTGTCTCACCGACGATCACACAGCCATTACCGCCTGCAGCGCCGCTCTCAAGCTTACGGTAAGTAAAATCTCTTGCGTCCGGATTCTGTACGATCAGGCCAAATGCCATCGGTGCGCTGACGATACGATTTCTGTACGTCTTGTTTCCAACCTTCATCGGGCTCAGTAAATGCTCAAACTTCATCATGAAACCTCCTTTTTTCTATAATGCCTTTTAGATGCTCGGGAACTGAATCTCTTTATACTTCTTCACACGTTCTGCAACAAGATCACGTTTGCTCTTGTCCATAAAGAACCCACCCTGTGTCTCTGCGATCTCATCGCAATGGATGCCGCGGCCTTCTTCTGTCGTACGGTCGCGCTCAAGTCCGTTTTTCGCGATCACAAATTTCCACTTGCCGTCCGGTGTTTTCTCGAGGTCTCCGCCGGCACCGCATACGGTACACTCGATCGGATACTGCAGTCCCTTCCACTGCGGCTCACCAAGGCAAAGAGAATTGCTGTGGCAGTTCGGGCACCATCCGTAATCCGGATCGCCCAGCCATTTGCGCTCTTCTACCGGCGTATTTAACGCCTTCATGACGTTTTCTCCCATTTCACGACAGCGTGCTACTTTTTCCTCATAAAGAAGTACCTGCGCCGGTGCCGGAACCTGTGTTGCCATATACATGTCAACGATCTTGAAGCTGTTGGTAAATGTCGTTGCCTGCATGCACTCAAGTGCCATGGACTGCCAGGATCTTGTAGAACCGCCGACAGCGATCAGTGCGCCCACACGGTCTCTCGGCTCGATCGCGCCGATCTTGGTCAGGAAAGCTGACTCATACGCCAGATTTCTGTGCATGAATTTCAAAAACAGAGAAGACGGCATCAGATCATAGGTCGGTGCGGAAAAAATAACCGCATCCTGATTCAACATCACATCCATGATCTTTTTCTTATCGTCCGCATTGTCCAAAGAACAACCGGTGTGTTTTCCCATCGACATCCCCATTGTGCAGGATGTGCATCCGTTGCAGTCAATGATCTCATAGTCCTTTAAATTGATCATTGTGACCTCTGCGCCCTGCTCCTGGCATGCCAGTAAAGCTTCTTTCAGCAAAATCTCAGAATTGCTGTTTTTTCTTCCGGCAGTGACTCCCATTACCTTAAATGCCATATCATTTCCTCCTCATATTCCTTTTCTATCTTGTAAACAAGCTGCGTTTGATGTTATCTTACCTGTATTTTACCGTTATATGCTCTCCTATCCAAGTTGCAATTTGTTGCAATCTATTGTATATTTTAGTAAACATTGATGCATTTTGTTCTTTATGATATTGCAAAGGATTCTCTTATGAAATTCACCCTATGGATGCTCATGAAAATGCTCGCTCCGTTCGATCCGGTCATCTATATCCAGTCCGAAGAACTTCGTACCATCGAAAATGTGCGCCTTTATGCTCCTGAAAGCGATACGCCGCTCATGCCTTTGTCTGAAAAAATCCTGTACGTTGCTGAAAGCACCCGGTTTTTCCCCGGACAATCATCAAGGATCATCTGTTATCACAACAGCAATTACATCCTGCTGCAGACCGATGACATCTACCGGGTCTTCAACCATATCCTGAACTATTTTGACAAGATGCAGTCATGGTATTTTTCTCTTGGAACCATGATCTCCGGACACTGTCTTTTAAAAGAGCTCTTAAACCATTTTTCCGAGGTATTAACACGGCCGCTGATGGTACTGGATGCCAGTCAGATCGTGTTGGCGTCCTCAGAAAACTTTGGAAAAGGAACGATTGACGCTCGCTGGGACCGCATGCTTGATTCGGGTTCCTTTGGCATTGATATGATCGAAGAATACAACCGTCTGCACCAGATGGAAACGCAGCGAAAAGACGCTTATCTGATCCCTGCCAATCCTTTTCCTTTTCCAAGTTTTAACAGAAACATTTTCCTTGAAAATGAGTTTGTCGGCTTTATTTCCCTCATCATCAAGGGGAATTCGCTGGAGCAGGATGAAAGAGACTGGTATGAGATCGCGTGTGAGTCAGTCTTTTCATGGTTTGATCTTTATGCGGATACGAACGAACTGATCACGAAAAAAACGCTCTTTACCGAACTGTTAGAAGGGAATGTTTCTGAAAAGCAGCGGATGGAGGACGCATTGAACGCACTTGGATGGAAAAAAGAGGCTGCCAAACGTCTCTATGTGTTCTCTTGTATTTCAAGCCTGCTGAATATGAATCAGCACATTACCCGGATTCTGAATCAGCACGCCGGGACCGTTTATGCGATCACATTCGACAACCTGATCCTTGTTCTGTTAAACGAGGACAACCAGTCTCATGAATACCTGTCCTATACCTTTACGCCGCTTTTAAAAAACAGCGGGTATTATGGCGGAAGCAGCAACGTCTTTACCGATCTTACCGACTTGAAAGACCAGTTTGAGCTGGCAAAGATCGCAATGACAAACGGGCAGCCCATCCCGGGCCAGATCTATGCATGCCATGATTTTGTCCTGCCCTATGTCTTCTCCGTACTTCAGAAAAACATGAAGCTGGAGCTCTTCCATCCGGCGCTTTTAAAACTAATCGAATTAGATGACGCACACAGAGCCGACTACTATGAAGTCCTGTATGCTTTCTTAAAAAACAACTGCAACCAGACAAAAACGGCACACGCCATTGGCATGCACCGCAATTCGCTGATCCGAAAGATCAACTTCATTCAGGAATACTGTGATCTGGATCTGGAAGATTATGAGACCAGGCTGCATCTGATGCTGTCATATGAATACAGGGAGAATAACTTATCATGAAACAGTATGCACTTATCATTTTTGACCTCGACGGCACCATTCTCGATACATTAGAAGACCTGATGATCAGCCTGAATGTCGCATTGCAAAAAAACAAGCTCCCGGAACGGAGCCTTGAAGAAGTGCGTTCTTTTGTCGGAAACGGGATCGGGATGCTGATCAGGCGTGCCGTTCCATCTGACGCTGATGACGAAACGATCCGTCAGGTACATGCTGACTTTACCGACCATTATAAAATCCACAGTGCCGACCACACCCGCCCTTATGATGGCATTCCGGCACTGATGAAAGAGCTTCATGAAAAAGGCCGTCAGACAGCTGTCGTCTCCAACAAGGCAGATTATGCCGTTCAGGACCTGTGTGCTTTGTATTTTCCCGGCCTGATCGATATCGCTGTCGGCGAAAAGGAAGGTGTCCGCAGAAAGCCGGAGCCGGATTCTGTAAATGAAGTCATCCGACTCTCAGGCATTCCGAAAGAATCGGTTGTGTACATCGGCGATTCCGAGGTCGACATCGAAACAGCAGAAAATGCCGGCATCGACGCGATCATCGTGGAATGGGGTTTCCGTGACCGGGAATACCTGATCGAACAGGGTGCCTCCGTGCTGGTCAAAACGCCGGCTGAACTCTCAGCGCTGCTTCTCTAACTCTTACAAAGCATAGCGTGACACACTCCCGCCATTACAGTACACGATAGTACGGACAGATGTTTTCATAATGCCCGTCTTTCATCCGAAAGCCTCCCGGTATCGTACCAAGCTGTTCAAATCCAAGCCTTTCATAAAGATGTCTGGCGTGTACATTGCTCTCTACAACTGCATTAAATTGTAAAACCCGGAACCCGATTCTTTTTGCCTGCGCCAGACAGTCTTTCACAAGCTGCTCACCGACATGAAGCCCTCTGCATTCTGCAGTTACCGCATAACTGGCATTGCAGATATGACCACATCTTCCGACATTGTTCGGATGCAGGATATAGAGTCCCACGATCCGCCCATCATGTTCCGCCACACCCGTATAACTCTGCGAAGCAAAAAACGCTGCCCCACTCACTTCATCCAACAAATCCTCCTGCGGGAACGCGATCCCCTCATCCACAACATCGTTCCAGATGGCTATGATCTCAGGCAAGTCCTCCTGCCGATATTCTCTTACTAACATATTTTCTCCTTTTTGGCGGGATACCCTTTTCGAAATATCTCTTCCCTCGAAAGACATATTGCAGTATACTGCAATACATGAGTGCAAATATAACAAAAACTACCCTACCCACCCGGTTCAGTCCCGCGCTGTTCAGCAGTCTGCGTGGGGAACTGTTCGGTTTTTCTATTATCAATGTCATGATCTACCACTACGCCTCCAGTTTTCTGTCAGACTGTAAAGACGGCATACTGGCAGTTCCGACTTATGGCATCAGTTCAATCCTGATGCATATTTGCCACGACTTTTTTTGCAGTGTAGGCGTGGAGATCTTTCTGCTGCTGTCCGGCATCGGACTGTTCTTTTCCTTTTGCCAAAGCGAAAAGATCGGGCAGTTTTACAGGCACCGTTTCCTGCGGATCCTTCCGGAGTATCTGGTCGTCGCATTCATCTACTGGTGGCTTTGCGACACCGTTTTCCGTGACCGTGGCTGGATCAATGTCTTAAAGGATGTCTTTTTCGTTTCATTTCCATCAAAAGGCATCGTTTCCCTGTGGTATGTGATCGCGATCCTTGCTTTTTACATCGCCTATCCGTTTTTGTATTTCCTATGGAAAGGCTGCAAAAAGCGTACGCTTTTGCTGATCGTCCTTCTGGTTGTCTCCATGGGAATCCTGATCTTATGTGATATCCACCATGTGAAAGCTTACTGGAACATGCGGATCGGCGTGCTTCGCATCCCGGTGATGCTGATCGGTGTCCATTTAGGCCCCATCGTCTACAAGGCAGTAAAAGAACCCAAAAGCGAGCGTCCCGGCTGGGTCATGCCAGCCATCTGGGTGTTTATCATCGCCACATTCATCGGCCGGATCCTGATCCAGGCATCTCCTGCCGGACAGATCATCTGGCGGACTTATGATGCCCTCTTCGGGCTGGCGATGCTGACATTCGTCACGCTGATCATCATGCGAATCCCACAGGCATCAAAACTGCGCGCTTTCCTACGCCTGTGCGGAACCTACTCGCTGGAACTCTATCTGACGCATGTGTGCCTGCGCTGGATCTTCGAATCCGCAGGGTTGCACACCGGATATCCGCAGATCTATCTGCTGGTTCTTGCGATCAGTGTAGCGATCACACCGCTGTTACACCGGTTCGGAAAACTGTTCCGTCCAAAATCCAATTATACTGCTTCTTAGGTCTCAATGCATTCCACGACTGCGATGTCAGCAGGCAGCCAGTTCACCTGCCGCAGATCAGACAGCGGCAGCCACTGCGCTGCCTCATGTTCTTTTAACAGCAGTTCTCCGGAGATGATCTCACACCAGAAGCAGTCCATCGAAAGATGAAATGCGGGATAATCATATTCGACGGTCGTGATGAACTCTCCGACACGGATCTCTGTATCGAGTTCTTCCCGGATCTCTCTTGCGAGTGCTTCCTGTGGCGTTTCGCCTTCTTCGATCTTTCCACCCGGAAATTCCCACCAGTCCTTGTATTCGCCATACCCTCTCTGGGTCGCGAACACGACAGGCTGTTTTTCTTTGTCCTCAGCCTTTATCACGGCTGCTACAACACGAATTGTTTTCATTGTACACCTCTATTAACCGATCTCCTTTTTCGATCATCTGCTTGTAATATACTCATAAAGATCACCCCGTACCGGCGTATCCAGTACCCATTCAATCTCCACTGCAGACGACGTCGTATTCGGCATGATAAATTCCCTGGTATTTCCCGTTGCTGTCATTTGCCCAAGATAATAGAATTCCTTCGAAATCTTATCATCTTTATTTTTCCTGACAAACAATTCTACAGAAATACCACGTTCTTTTGCATATAAAAAATTCTGCACGTCCTCAGACTGTCTTGTACGGTTGCTCTTTGAGATCGCGATCAGACGATCCGGTGCCACGAAATGATCTTCGTATTTTACAGTATCCTGAATGTCATCCGCTTTGTCATAATTGATAAAGACCGGAAAAGTCTTTGTCTTCTTATCAAATTTATAACCGCCGATATTCAATGGCACTTCATTATGATCCCATCCGAGTAACCGACAGGCATCCTCATAGGTATATTTCTGATATAAAACAAAATCCGTATCACGATATCTGTTTTTATAATCCCGCTCATAACGATGTCTCGCAAAAACAACCAGCTCCTGCAGCATCTCATAAAAGTCAGGATTTGCAAGCATTACCGCAAATGTGTCGGAAACTCGATACGTCTCTCCATCGTCTGTTTCTTCCAGGAAAACACAGTCCGCATAACTCTTCTTCCCGCTGCCGGAAGGGAACTCATTTGTCATGACATTCACAACATTTTGACACGCCACAGCATCGGGATCAAGCTCATACTTCTCCTTAAGATCTGTTCTCCAATCTTTGATCAGATCTCTTTGTATCTGATTTAGTCTTTGATACGCAAGCATCCTACCAAGCAATTCGATCTCATAGATCCGCTTGCCACTCGCCAGCTTTTTCGAGATAAACTCGATCACTTTTTCTTCATGTTTATTTAAGCGGACCGTATATTCCTTTTCATATTTCACCAGGAACTTATAGTAAGACCCCAGACTGTTATTGTCAAAGATCCGGAGCACATCCATCTCGCCGTACCGGTCAAAATCCATCAGCCCTGGAATGTGACCAAGCTTATATTTCAAATTCTTATAATTCTCTTTGATCAGACGAATATCACTGAAATTCGCTGTGTCAATTGCCGCAAAAATCCGCTTTCTGGCAATCTCATCAAAATGGATCGTGGAACTTCCCGGTATGACCCGTGTCCCTTCCATCACATATCGACGAACATTGTCCTTATTATAACTGCGGTCGCCTGATAAAGCGATTGGGATCATAAAGTTATTTTTATAATTTCCGATAAAATCCAGTACGACAACATATTCTTTGTCATTTGCTTTACGAAGTCCGCGTCCCAACTGTTGTACAAAAATGATCGGACTCTGTGTCGGTCGCAGCATGATGACCTGGTTTACCTCCGGAAGATCAACACCCTCATTGAAAATATCTACCGTGAAAATATAATCCAGATAATCTTTGCGTTGGTCCGACGTGAGACGATCCATCATCTCTTCCCGCCTATCCTGAGGCGTGTCCCCGCCAAGAAATACGGTGCGGTAACCCCGGCTGTTAAACTTTTCTGACAGTTCTTCTGCTTCGTTTCTTCTACTGCAGAAAATGAGTCCCTTCACACGCTCCCCGCTGTGACCATAGTATTCAGCCTGTTTGATAATATAGTTTACCCGTTCATCACAAACAAGATACCGGAAGTTTCTGACACCGGTTTCATCATCAAAGACTTCTCCATCCACTTCCAACTCCGTAATTCCAAAATAATGGAATGGACAAAGCAGATCTTCTTCCATTGCCTGCTGCAGACGGATCTCATAAGCGATATTATGATCAAAAAGATCAAACACATCAAAATCATCCATCCGTTCCGGACTTGCCGTCATCCCAAGCCAGAAATCCGGTTTAAAATAAGCCATGATTTTCTGATAACTTGCTGCACCTGTTTTATGCGCTTCATCCAAAATGATACAGGAGAACTCATTGGGATCATAGCGGCGCATGACGTCTTCTTTGGACATCATCTGCATTGTCGAAAACAGAAACTGTGCATCAAAATCTTTCGCATTTCCGGAAAGCAGACCGTAGTTCACATTGCTTCCAAACACCTTGCGAAATGTCTCCATTGCCTGCTTTGCGATCTGCTCTCTGTGTACCAGAAACAGGACCCGCTTATTCATCGCATTCGAAAGCAGCACATCTCTTATACCAAAAGCAGAGGCATAGGTCTTTCCGGTACCGGTCGCGGAAATCAACAGTCCTTTATCAGCCCCTTCTTCCACCAGCTTTTCCAGATTGTTAATGAAGCCGACCTGCATACTGTTTGGCTGCAAACGATAGGCATCAAAAGAAGCCACTTTCCCCTGCGCTGCGATCTGTCTCTGCTTTTTCGTGACCTGATACTTGATTCGATATTGATCAAAGAATTCATCAAACTTCTTTGACGCAATACTGTTCCAAAGGCTTTCAAATTCATGTGTAATCTGCGAAGCCATTTCACCCTGCTTCGTCGAAACGATCTTCGTATTCCATTCCTGATTGATCGTCAGTGCCTTTTGTGTCATGTTTGCGCTGCCAATGATGATACGGTAAAAGGAATCCTTTTGAAAAATATATCCCTTGGTATGAAAACCGACCGCGTCTTCTGTGCAATACATCCGAACTTCGATATTGCTTAATCCATTCAGTACTTCCAACGCACGCGGTTCTGAAAAGCTAAGATAATCCGTTGTCAGGATCCTTCCCGGAATGTCTTTCTTCTCCAGCTCCTGAAGTGTCTGCAGCAATGGTGTGATTCCACCCATCGTAATAAAAGCCACACTGATGGCAAATGATTCACAGGCGCGAAGCTCTTCCTCCAGTGTAGAAAGGAGCTTTTGTCCCTGCTGATAATTGTTCGTCAAAAACTGTGGCTTATATGCCAGGTTAGATTGTATATTCCGGTCTAAAAACGCTGTTTTCAAACCTTTCTGTAATGCTTCTATTGATTCATGTTTCATATACGTTTACCTTGTTGTTCCTTATTCAATCAACGAAAGGATTATATCATATTTCCAGGATTTTCACATTGACAAGTCTTTCGCCTTCCCTCACACTGATATAATTGGTATAATGTAATAGCAAACAACTAAAAACGTATACGACCGCACGGCTATGACATAATATGGATACGTATGATTGAGAGGGACTTACAATGGGAAAAATCTATCTGGTTGCAGAAAGCGGATGCGACATTACCGCTGATTTGCAAAAACAATACGATATCCGCATCGCACCGATGCATGTAAATTTCGGAAAAGAGACAAAAGAAGACGGGACGTTTCCGCCAAGTGACGTAATCGATTATTATAACCGCACCAAGACAATTCCGACGACGAGTGGTGCGATGACCTATGATTTTGCCAATGTCTTTGATGCGATCTTAGAAGAGGACCCAAATCCGTCTGTGCTGCACATCGCCTACTCCGCAGTGACGACCTGCTCTTACGAATGTGCCAGACAGGCTGCTGAGGAACGTCCGCAGATGAAGTTCGTACAGGTGGATTCGCAGATGTTTTCCTATGGGCAGTACTCCGTGATCATCCGGACTGCACAGATGCTTGCCGAAAACCCTGACTGCAGCCTGGAAGAAGCAGCGGCTTTTGCGCAGGATCTGACCGATCATGCCTGCATGTGTTTTGTCCCCGACGGCTTTGATTTTCTGAAGGCCGGCGGACGTGTCAAAAATGCGACTGCGCTGGTCGGAGAACTCTTAAAGATCCATCCGATGGTTAAAATGATCGACGGATACCTGGTTGCAGATAAAAAATATCGCGGAAGCATGAACCGTGTTCTTCCGGCTATGATCCGCGATTTTATTGAAGAATATGAGACCAAGAGGCCAGAAATCTGGCTTGGTCATACGCCTGCTTTTTCCGATGCGCATAAAGCGCTTGCTGAAAAGATCGTGCGCGAACTGGGCTTTACCGAGATTCATTGGATCGAATGCGGCAGCATTATTACGACACACGGTGGTACAGGTTGCTTTGGGCTGTCGGGATTCGGCAAAAACCAGGCACACAGGGAATCTCCGGATGCTGCACAGTAAAGGCGTTTCCACCCTCTATTGAACCACGATATGCGCGCCTTCTTCCGGCATCACACGATAAAAAGCAGCTTCTATCCCAAACAGATCAAAGTATTTTTTTCGGACCTCGGCAATCACTGCCGGGGTCTGATTCTTTTTGACGATACTTACCGTGCAGCCGCCAAATCCACCGCCCGTGATCCTGCTGCCGGCGACACCCTCTATCCTCCGGGTTTCATTTACCAACAAATCGATTTCTTCACAGGAAACATCATAATCATCCCGCAAAGAATCATGACTATCATTCATCAGTTTGCCAAAAGTAACGATATCATTCTTTTGTAAAGCATCTACTGCCCGGATCGTTCTGGCATTTTCATAAACGGCATGCTTTGCGCGTCTTCTGTTTACCGGGTCAGTGATCCCAGACTGATATTGTTCAAACTGTTCCGGAGTCAGTTCACACAGACTTCCAAGCTCTTGTAATCCCTGCACTTTCTGCAGATCCGCAAGCGCCTTGGCGCATTCCATTCTTCTGCCATTGTAAGCAGAAGAAACCAGTGAATGCTTCACTTTGCTGTTTGTGATCAGCAGCTCGTACTCTCCAAGGAGCAACGGTACAAGACTGTAATCGAGTGTCTCCGTATTCAGATAGATCGCATGGTCTTTTTTCCCCATTGCTGAAGCAAACTGATCCATGATGCCGCATTGCATCCCGCAATATACGTTTTCTGCTGCTTGTCCTACGAGCGCGAGCTCCCGCCCGTCAAGCTCTGATAATCCATACAATTCCCGGATCATTAGACCTGTCACCACTTCAAGTGACGCAGATGAAGAAAGCCCGCTCCCTGCAGGCACATCTCCCGCAAACATCAGATCTGCGCCGTGATCAAAAGCGATCCCTTTTTCCATCATGCTCCAGAACACGCCCTCCGGGTATTGCGTCCATTTACGTGTACGCCCTGGGCGAAGCTTCTGAAGCGGGATATTCGTAACACCTGCATTTGACAGATTGACGGAATACATCCTAAGATGATCATCCTCTCTTGGTGCGATCATTCCATAAGTTCCGACAGACAGTGCGCACGGAAATACATGTCCGCCATTATAGTCTGTATGTTCTCCGATCAGATTCACTCTGCCCGGCGCAAAAAAGACCTTTGCATCTTTCTGTCCATATCGTTCATAAAAACAGTCCTGCAGCTTTTTAACCAATTCCGTATTCATTCCGACTCCCCCTGTTTTTTTCTTCTCCTCCGGTTACAGCGGTACCGCCACCGCATCCCGGTATAGTTTTTTCAAAAGATCAACAAATGATGCAAGACTCTCTCTTGCATCGTTTTTATGTGTGCAAAGACAGCAGGAAAAGTGTTCCGTGCAGTCAAATGGCGTCCAGGCAAACTGCCCGCTGTGATCATTCAAAAATCCCGGCGCGAGACAGACCCCGCGCCCGGCCGCCACATTAGTCAGTGTCGTATCGTGATCCGCGCTGTTAAAATAATCGATCTTACCGGACGCGATCAGCCTCTGCTGTACCGCGCGCAGCGCAGGCGGAGAGCCGCCGCCCACCATCAGCGTTCTCCCGTACAGATCCTCTTCTTTTAAAAGGTTCTTTTGTGCCAGCGGATCATCACGCTGCGAGATCAGATAGATCCTGCTCTCAAACAGATCATGAACGTTGATTCCCGGAATCTGCCTCGTCTCCTCTTTTAAAGCAAACAGGATGTCCGATTCATTTTTCAAAAACGATTCCAGTCCGTTTTTATATTGAAACCGTGGCGTGATCTGAATCTCCGGTTCCATTTCCCTGAACATGCGCATCGCCTCAGGCAGGAAATACAATACTTCCCGTGTCATCAGACTGATCGTAATACTGTCTTTGTATTTTGCACTGAAGTTTTGCCCCTGCTCGATCGCGCGCTTTAGCTCTTCCCGCATATTGGCAAGATACGTCACAAACTGCGCCCCTGCAGGCGTCAGCGCCGCACCCTTTCCGCTGCGTTCAAAGATCTGAAATCCGACCTCTTCTTCCAACAGCCTGATCTGATAGGAAAACGTCGGCTGACTCACAAACAGGTTGTCGGCAGCCCTGCTGAAATTCAAGGTTTTCGCAAGCTCGATGCAAAAATCCATCTGCTTTGTATTCATCCGAGAATCCTCCATTAAATTATTAAATCAATTATACATCTTTTCGATTGGATTTTGCAATATTGTTATGTGATAATACAATCACAGAAAACAAAACACAAATATGAATCACAGCTTTGGAGGACAATACAATGGCAAAAACACTGATCGCATTTTTTTCAAGAGCAGATGAGAACTATTTCGGCGGCGCAATGAGATATGTAAAGGTCGGAAACACTGAGATCGTCTGTGACAAGATCAAAGACATGATCGATGCGGACAGCTTCAAGATCGAAATGAAGAATCCCTATTCACCGGTTTATATGACCTGCATCGATGAGGCAAAAAGGGACCTGCGTGAAAACGCAAGACCTGAGCTGACCAATTATTTAGACAGCATTGACGAATATGACACCGTGATCTTGGCTTACCCGAACTACTGGGGCACGATGCCGATGGCTGTTTTCACCTTCCTGGAAAAATATGATTTCTCCGGCAAGACCATCCTGCCGCTCTGCACCAACGAAGGCAGCGGCATGGGTTCGAGCGAGCGTGACATCAAAAAATACGCAGCCGGCGCAACGGTTAAGGGCGGCTTGGCGATCACCGGAAGCGGCGCAGCCAACTCCGACAAAGCCGTAAAGAAATGGCTTTCCGCCAACGGCCTTGCATAAGGTGCCAGGCACCATAAAATTTTTATAAACTTTGAAGGATAGGAAACCAAGATGAACGACAGCAATGAGATCAAAAACCTGTATCGCACCTACTGGGATTATATGATCGGCAAAAACGCAGACGGTCTGCGCAGCATCATGACAGAGGATTATTATCTGATGCACATGACAGGCGTGAAGCAGTCCCGCGAGACATTCATTACCGGCCTCATGGACGGCACCTTTAACTACTACTCTGCCGTACACGATGACATCGAAGTCTTCGTAAATGAAAACACAGCCACCATGACCGGTAAAAGCCGTGTCATGGCAGCTGTATATGGCGGTGGTAAGCATCGCTGGAGATTACAGGGCGACTTTACCGTCCGAAAAGAAGACGGTGTCTGGAAGCTTGCAAGCTCCCGCGCGTCTACTTACTGATCCTTACTGCAGAAACTTCGACGGATCGAGTTCCATGAACTGGGACCGTTTGAAATGATCTTTCAACGCAAACGGTACCGTACAGTCAAAGATGGTTTTGCATGCGATGCCGTTGTCACGGATCATCGGATTGTATGCCGTCGCATTGGAGTGATCTAACGGATGGCACCTGACTCCCGGGATCGTAATGGTATCGATATCCCCCTGGTAGCGGGTGTTTAATGCCCAAAGCACATCGCTGTCATCAAACGGATCCACATCCTCATCCACCAATATCACATGTTTTAACTCACTGAATGCTGAGAATGCAAGCAACGCAGCCTGACGCTGGCGTCCTTCATCGCTCGGCATTTTCTTATGGAACTGCATAACAGCCATGTATTTGCCGCCGCCTGACGGATGCGCGTATACATTCAAAAGCTTGCCCGGCATCGCCGCTTCAACCATGTTGATGATGCTTGCCTCCGTAGGCAGACCTGCCATATGTACATGCTCCTGTGACGGTCCGATGGTCGTCTGCAGGATCGGATGGATCCTGTGTGTGACAGCTTTTACCTTGATGATCGGATCCATCGGTGCCGGTCCGGTGCATCCTGGGAATTCCGGCATCGCTTTCCCGCTGCCCGTTGCCCGGTCTTCCGGGACTCTGATATGCGGAAGTACTTCTCCTTCAATGACAAACTCCGCTCTTGCGATTGCTTTTTCCGGGATCGTGATGCAATCACACAGCTCTACCGGCTTCTGGCGCAGCGCGCCTGCACAGGACAGCTCATTGTATCCCATCGGCGTGGTCGGCGCTTCAAATCCGGACGCCAGATAAATCGCCGGATCCAGGCCGATATTAACGGAGATCGGCAGCGGCTGGTTAAGTTTCTCTGCTGCCTCATAAAACGCGCCGATATGCCTTGCCCCCGGCGTAAAAAAGATTGCCATCTCATCTTCATTGTGAAGACAAAGTCTGTGGATCGTGACATCTGATACGCCAAGCTCCGGATGTGTCGCCAGGCACAGGCCCATCGTCAGATACGGGCCGCCATCCTCCGGTGTATTCGTCGGTGCCGGGATCAGCTTTCTGATATCAAAGCCTTCATCCGTCGCCAGATGCACCACTTCCTGACACGGCACATCCTCTCCCTTAAAATCAGTCGGTGCGATCGGATTCTTCACGGCATCCCGCATAAAAAATCCCAGTTTTTCCGGCTCGGTCCCAAGCATTGCCGCGACACGTTTTCTGCTTCCAAGCATGCCGATCACAGCACGGGAATCCGGATGTCCCTTGATATTGTTAAACATCATCGCCGGGCCGATCTTCGTCGGCCGCATGACCGTACCGGCTGCACCGACATACCGGTAAACACCGGACAATTCTGCTTTTGGATCAACTGCTACATCTGTCTCAATATACTCGTCAGGCATTGTTTTGATCAGTTCAATTGCTGAGCGCAAATCATTTACTACCATACGCGACTCCTTTCTGATTTCTACTATCTTTCCCAACTTCATAAAACCATCGTATGATTGAAACGGATATCCCCGTTTTTAGTTCAGAAACCACTCGATCGCCAGGTCTGCCAGTCGTTCCGGCGACTGCGGATCATTCGAGATGGAATGCCCTTCTCCTTCAAAAAATGTAATCGGCAGATTGAACTGTTCGGCAAACCGTTTTGCTGCATTTGGATCGATCACATCATCGATCGCGCCATGCACCATACGGACTGCATGCGATCCGTATTTTTCCGGATCAAAGAGCGCAAACAGATCATTGCATGCCAGGTCCTCCATCATCGCTTTTGTCACACGGATCGGGCTGCCCAGCTCCAGACTCGGCTGCATATAGCCTTTTTCCTCCAGATCCTTCAGCATCTTTTTCTCTGCCTCTGTCGGATTGTCTTTGATAAACAGCGTCGGCATATTCACTGCCCCGCTCCGGAAAAATACCTTTCGCCCCTTGTGCGGTCTGGTGCTGATATAAAGCCCCGTGATATAAGCGCCAAAGCTTGATCCAAAATAAAAGATCTCCTGTCCCGGCCAATGCGTTGTCACATACGCTTCCGCTGCCGCGATGCTGTCCTTACACGCCTCGATCCGCAGCTCCTCTTTTGCAGATTCCGCTTCTCCATGCGCCGGCTGGTCAATAGCCACCACACCGATCCCCGCCTCCGGGAAACGTCTTAACAGCATCCGCACCGTATCACTTTCCTTACTGCTTGCAAACCCATGCAATACGATCGCGATCCCCTTTGGATTTTCCGGGATCTCCTCCACACAGGAAACCAGTGCTCCACTCTTTTTTTCAAGTACAAATGTATCCATCTTTTCTCCATCAAATATTGATCTTATTCAAGAATGTCTCATCATCCATATCGGCACTCTTCACCGCATCCAGGATCGCATCTGTAAACACCTTCGCTGCAAACGTACCTACATAGCTGATGTCTGCCGAAATTCCCGGTTTTAAAGAAACCGCATAGATCGTATCCCCGTCAGCAGGCGTCCCGACCGGTGCAATACATCTGCCAAACGCTGCCCGCGCCATCTTTGCGACACGGATCATATCATTTTTGGAAAAATCAGCATTGGTCAGGATAATCCCAAGCGTCGTGTTGCCTCTGCCGGGATCCTCTTTTGCCTTTTCGATCAGCCCCGGGTCCCAGTCATCACCCTCAGCCTTTTTGACCATTTCCTCAACCATGTCGATATATTCTTTCCGGTCTTCATCCATCAGACCCGCAATGATCTTCCCGGTAGCGGGATCACGCACATCTCCCCAGGAATTGACAACGGCGATCGCGCCGATCTGAAGCTTTCCGATCTGCATCGCCGCATAGCCGATTCCAGTCTTTGTGCCACGGCGAATTCCATATAGTTTTCCTACTGTCGCGCCGGTCCCGGCACCGATGATCCCTGATGCAGGATGATTCCTTTCGGCATCGACGCAGGCTTCATATCCCATTTTTGCGTCCGGGTAAACACCATCCGTTCCGATCCCCAGGTCAAAAATACCGGACTGGCAGACAAGCGGTACCCTGTATTTTACGATCGGATAGCCAATGTTATGCTCCTTTAAATACTGCACTACGCCGGATGACGCGTCCAGGCCAAATGCTGATCCGCCCGCCAGAACGATCGCATGCAGCGAATGGTCTACCGTATCTGAAAAACAAAGCCCTGCTTCTCTTGTCGCCGGTCCGCCTCCGCTGATATCGATCCCGGTTTTATTCTCTGCATCTAGAAGGACTACCGTCACCCCGGTCATGCCGTCATAATCCTGCGCATTCCCGATTTGGAATCCATCCATCTCTGTAATTGAAATCCTTTTCCCTGCCATCATCTACTCCTATAGGGGTCAGGTACCTTCACACGTTAATGCACTAAGGTGCCTGGCACCTTCGCGCTTTAAACTGCTGAGGTGCCTGGCACCATGTTCGGTCCGAAGCTGTCCGGAAGCAGTTCCTCTAGCGTTGCCTCTTTATAATCTGTAACGGATTTTGCCATGATCACAAGCATCTCTGAAGGATCGCAAAACTCGCGCATGACCTGTCTGCAGATCCCGCACGGCGGACAATAGTCACGGATCTCACCGTTTGCTCCACCGACGATCGCGATCGCTTTGATACGTTTTTCCCCGCATCCGATCGCATGAAAGATCGCGTTTCGCTCTGCACAGATCCCTGCCGGATAGGATGCGTTTTCTACGTTTACGCCTGTATAGATCCTGCCGGAATCCATCAGCACCGCTGCAGACACATGAAACTTCGAATATGGTGCATAGGAATGATCCAGATTGTCGATCGCCGCCTGAATCAAAGCCTTTCTGTCAAAGTCCAACCTGTTTTTTCCCATCGTCATCTGCATCCTTTCCCAGAATACTGTCATCTGCCATCTGAAAATAATTATACCCTTTTCGGAAAGCGTTTGACAATATTGTCATCCCTTTTTACAACCACAGGATCTGCCTGTGTTTGTAATACAATTTTCGATGCACTGTTTTTCTGATACATTTCGTCCTGATGCTTTGTTATGATAAACATATACTCCGACATCTGTGCAGATTCATAAACCGCATATTATCAGACAACCATGTTTAAAGGAGGGCTGCATTATGATTTTTAACGCAGGACAGAGAAAAACATACAAAGAAGGCGAAAAAAGAATCTACTTTGAAAAAGTACCCTATACCGAAGTGGAGCGCGTTCCGGTTCCCGCGCTTGAGATCCACGAAAAATTCAAAGACAAAAACTATATCGTCACATCTGATGTAAACGAATACATTCCCGGTGTCACTGCCGAGATGGTCGACTGGTGGTGGGCAAACATGGAAAAAGGCTATCATCTGTGGGCGCCCGGCGAGCATTACGGATTTGACTGGATCGTCCCGCCCTGCGAGGTCGGATATGAAGGTTCCGTTGAAGCATCCTATGAATTCGACCCCTGCAATCCCATCCCGATCACGAGGCTGAACATGAGCGCCTATCCGTTTACAGACTGCTACGAGCACTGCTGGCTCTCCACCTTTGAGCTCGAAGACGGCGACATGATCCTCGTACATATGTATCAGGACGAAAAAGACGGGATTTTCTGGAGATCCGTTGTGTTCTTAGAGAAAGAAGTCTATGAGAAAAACGGAACCCCGTTTGAAAACATCCCAGAATTCCCGGATCACATGAAATATGAATCCGGCCGCCTGAACGCATTCCTTCCGCAGCTTTACGAGCTTTGGAAAGGCCATCCGGATCCCTGGGAAAATGTCCAGTATGATCTGACAACCGAGCAAAACCCGGACGGCACGTGGAAGCATATCTATCCAAATCTTGCTCCCACGCTGTAGTGGCGCGTTGTCTTGCCCAACATTCACAAAAAGACGGATACCTCAATCGAGATATCCGTCTTTTACATTCTTATTGATTCTATCAAAATGCTGTCTTTCTAATCCGACATTCAATCCCCGCACGGCTCATAGCAAAGCACCTGATCCATGATCGACTGCTTCAGGATATCCTGATCGATCAGGTATTCCAAATACGGCTGCAGGAAGCACTTCATATTCAAAGCTTCCTCCGGTTTCCGGATCTGGATCCCCATAGCGCTCTGTACGGTCCTGTAAATCTCCTCTTCCTTCATCGGATGGTCGATCAGATCCGCCACCGCCCGGATTTCGTTTTTAACCACAGTCAGGTTCTCATCGATCAATGCATCAAATGGCGCCTTATAAACGCCTCTGTGCGCCATGATCATATGGGTGCATTTGATATTTCGCAGCAGCTCGATCGATTTTAAATACTCTCCAAGATCAAATGCATATGGCAGCTTTGCTGTTTCGATTGCCGCGCCGCACATCAGTGCATCCCCTACATAGCATACTTTATCCGGCGTGATGATACTGATATGATCAATGGCATGGCCTCTGGTATGCAGGACTTCAAACCGGATTCCGCAAAAGAAGGTCTCTTTATCCTTCGGTCGTATAATATGATCCGTCACACAGGGGATCGCCGCCATTTTGGGATCCCTGGCCACCTGCCCTGCAGAAAAGGCAAACACATGGCTCTTTACTGCTGCAAGCGTTCTGGAAATCTCCGCCTCTCCCAAAGGAAGCGCGATCGGGCACTGGTACTTTTCTGCCAGAAAACCTGCGTTTCCATAATGATCGTAATGCGTGTGCGTACAAAATATGCCCACCGGAATCAGGTCGTTTTCCTCGAGCGTCTTAACGATGCCTTCCCGCATCAGGTTTTTCCCCGTATCCAGAATGATGCAGTGATTGGCATCCAGCAGATAAAACGGGATTAGCACAGGTGCTTTCATATAGCCTGTATTCCCCTTTACCATAACAAGTTCATATGGCCGTATCATTTCTCCAGACTCCTTTTCCGGTTCTGCACATTCTCCTGACTACAGCAAGTATACCAATTTCTTTGATTTGAAGCAAACGCCTGATACTCATTTGTGCGACTTACTGTATCGCACTGCCCTGTCTTGCGCGCCGGCTCTCAATGATGATCATAACGACCACACAGACACCCAGCACAAACGGATAGAACAAAAACGGTATGATCGACATGCTGCCGATCTTCGCGATTCCCGCCGCAACCAGAAGCTGCGCGCCGTACGGAATGATGCCCTGTGCAATACAGGAGCTGGTATCCATCAGCGAGGCGACTTTTCGCGGTTCCACGTCAAACTCATCACCGATCTCCTTTGCGATCGGTGCCGCAATAACGATCGCGACTGTATTATTCGCAGTCGCCACATCCATAAACGCTGTCAAAAGGCCGATGCCGACCATACCGCCGGCCCTTCCCTTTGCGCGTTTCTTAATAAAATTCAAAATAGCAGCAAATCCGCCGTTTGCCCGCATCAATGCCGCGATCGATGCCACCAGGATCGTAACGATCATCGTCTCAAACATCCCGGTCATTCCGGTACCCATTGAAGCAAGACCGGTCGCATACGTCAGTGAACCGGTTAATGGTCCGATGAATAAGAACATGCAGATACCTGCCAGCAGCACGATGAACACATTAATGCCGATAATCGACAATACCAAAACAATAAAGTACGGGATCGCCTGGAAAATATTGAATTCAAAATGTCCCATGACAACGCCGCCGCTGCGCAGTGCGTAGATTAGTAACAGCACCAACGTGATCGCAGCCGCCGGGAGCGCGATCTTGACATTCGTCCGGAACTTCTCCTTCATCTCAATACCCTGCGTCTTTGTCGCCGCGATCGTCGTGTCCGAAATAAAGGAAAGATTATCACCGAACATTGCGCCACCGACAACCGTCGCCACACAGATCGGCAGAGACATATCTCCGTTTGCCGCAACTGCTGCCGCGATCGGGACAAGCACTGAAATGGTTCCGACACTCGTTCCCATTGCCATCGAGATCAGACACGCGATGACAAACAGCCCCGGGATCACCAGACGTCCCGGAATGACATTCAACAAAAGATTTGCCGTACTGGCCGCACCACCCGCTTCACTGGCAATGCCGCTGAATGCGCCGGCCATCAGGAAGATAAACAGCATGATCGTGATGTTATCATCCCCGATGCCCTTTGCACAGGCATGGATCTTCTGATCAAAATCCATTTTCCGGTTCTGTAAAAACGCAACGATCAGCGCAATCCCAAATGCCAGTACAACAGATACCACATAAAATCCCATCTGCCCTTCCGATGGGTTAATGTATTCAAAGTATATACCGTTTCCAAGATACAGTACCAGGAATAAAAGAATCGGCAGCAGGGCTTTTCCATTTGGCTTAATAGTTTCCATTATCAGAGTCTCCGTATTCTACTGAAATACCTGATTTCATACAACAAACTCTAATATAACACAAACACTTCTAAAAATATAGTATTGCAGTCCTCTTTATCCAAACACTTACTGTCCTTATTCTAACACAAAGCCTCCGGAGGATAAATTCTCCGGAGGCACTTTTCAGACAATACGTCTTACTGTTATGATCTTTCCGTATTCAACATCGGAATATTTGATTCCGCCCTTTGGATACGGTTTCGAATTGCTTGCATGAAGCATCTCACCGTCTCCGGCATATAATGCAACATGACCGGCATAACAGATAATATCGCCCGGCTGCATATCGTCTGCGTCTACCTCTTCCCCTACCGAACGAAGTGCGGAGGAGGAGTGCGGCAGATCATAGCCGAACTGCTCATATATTCTCATTACAAACCCTGAACAGTCTATCCCGTTCTCCAGATCCGTGCCGCCATACACATATCTGTTTCCTTCATACTGCGACGCGTATTCCATCACAATATCTCCAGATGTCGGCATCGTTTCGATACAATCTTCGATCGTATCAGATATCTCAGTGTTTACAGTTTCTGTCAGTGGTTGCGTCATATCATTCGTTGTTGCCGCCTGTGCATGAACCGGCAATGCCAGTGTCAGACACAGGCCAAGTATGATATACGGTTTCTTGCTACCGATAGGTTCTCAATCCTTTCTCTTCTGCAGATACACTGCAGGATCAGCTTTGCTTCGTGGTTACCTTACTGAAAAGTAAGCATCTTTATAAGACTTAGAACCTATTATACGCCCCCTTGTCAAGTCCCTTCTGTTATTTTGTCATTTCAGGCCCCTTTTAAAAACTGCTCCACCTGCTCCCGGTTTCTCAATGCAGTACCTGCGCCGATTGCCGTTGTGCAGATCGCGCCACATGCATTTCCAAACGATAATGCTTTCTCCAGAGTACTTCCACGCAATACTTCAGAAGCAAATCCGGCAATGAAATTGTCCCCCGCTCCCGTTGCATCGATTGCTTCAATATCATGTGCCGGGAGAGAAACGGAACAGTCGTTGTTTTTAAAGAAGCATCCTTGTGAACCCAGTTTTATGATCACATTCTTTACTCCGGTTCGCAAAAAGACATCCGCCATTTCATCCGGATCATCTTTCCCGGTATAGAACTTTGCTTCATCTTCATTTGGTGTAATATAATCGATCAGCGAAAAACAATCCGCCAGATCTGACAGTTTCAGATCCTTAAAATTGGGGATTTTCGTATCTGCAAAAACAAGAATCCCCCTTTTCTTTGCTTCCGAAAGGACGCTCCGAACAATACCGTCATCATCAAATGGTGCTCTGAACAAAGAGCCCAGAATGATTGCCTTCGTGCCGGAGATCCGATCAATATATTGATCCGGCCGGAAGTTATACTTGTGTGAACGATTGGTCACAGACATACGTGACCCATCATCGTTTACAAGCATTGTCGTCACCGGCGTCGGATGATCTGCCGAGCGGATCACAAGATTCGTATCAACACCGCATTTTTCCAGCGCAGATACTACCATATCCCCGGCGGAATCCATTCCCAAATGACAAAGGATCCCTGTCTTCATTCCAAGCTTTGCTGCCGCGATCGCTTCATTGACTGCTTCACCGCCAATATTCAGCGAACCTTCTTCTGCTCTGTATCCGGATGCAGAAATCGGTGTTGGGTCAAATCCTTTTACAATGGAATCGATCAGTGCCATTCCCATGCAAATGATATCAAATTCTGGTTTCATTTTTCTTTCCTGCTCTAACATAAATCTGATCCTTTGATGTTTGGTAAGAGTATATCAAGCCGAAAAACAGATGTCCATTCAACATGCCACAATATTGTAATAGGCATGTGATGTCAGCTTATAGATCAGCGCATAGAACAGCACACAGGCTGCCGCGCAGATGCAGGCAGTCAGCACTAAATGCGACATACTGAACAGACCAAACAGCATCAGCAGCTTATGAACCAGCGGCAGTACGACGGCCAGATGAATACACGCGAATATGATCGGGATCAGAAAAACCGTCAGCATCTGGGAATTAATGCTTTTTTTGATGTCTTCCTTGGTCATCCCCACCTTCTGCATGATTTCAAAGCGCGCCTGGTCTTCGAATCCTTCCGAAACCTGTTTGTAGTAAATGATGACCACACAGGAAACCAGAAAGATCACACTGAGTAAGGCACCGAGGAAGAAAAGTCCGCCAAAGGTGCTGACAAAATCGCCCCGTTCCCCTTCGTGACTTTCACAGTAATAATTGGAAAAGTCCAGTCCTTCCAGTTCTGACTCCAGCTTCTCTTCCAACGTATCCGCGAGTGCGATCTGCCCTTCTGCATCCAGCCCGGTATCAAAACGACAGTTCCAGAACCAGGCTAGCATCGGTTCTCCGTCATAATCCGTGTACTTCGTAAAGTTCTGCGCCACTGCATTTGCATCATTTACGATCATAAATACACCTGGCGAAGCGGAACCCTCTGCAGCCGGATCGATTTCCGTAATCTGATCATCAATCCTGCCAACCACATCAAACGGCACATCACCAATCGTCAGGACATTCCCGATTTCTATGTTTTTCTTCGTTCCCACCAGTGCCTGTCCCGGTGCAACGGTCTCATGATGACCAAAAACACGGTTATACTCCTCCACATCGATAAACAGGATCTGTGCCACTTTGTCATAATCGATAAATGCCATATCCGTCAGCGAATTCAAGGTAATGTCCAGCTTGCTGTTCTCCAGATATCCGGAAACAGAGTATTCGTAATAGGTTTTGTTATTCGTAACGGTTGCCCCTTGTTCCCGGGCCGCTTCCTTCAGATCCGCATCCAGTTTTTCTCCCAGATCATTCAGACCTGCATCATATCCGTATTTGCAGGCAAACGCTCCGATCTCATTGGGATAACGGATATTCAGGCAGTCCTCCGATCCGGTATAAAGAGCTAAAGTCGACGAAAGCATCACCAGTACCATCGTAAGCAAGATGCAGATGGACGCCAGTCCCGCACCGTTTCGCTTCATGCGGTACGTCATGGATGAAACCGAAACGAAATGATTTGTTTTGTAATAATAGGCTTTATTCTTCTGCAGCATTTTACAGAGAATCACGCTTCCTGCGATCAATACCAGATAAGTCCCGAGGATAATGAGCATCACTGCCACCAGAAACCACATCAGTGCGGACATCGGCTGCTCAATCTTCAGCGCGATATAGTAGCCGGCACCCAAAAGCACCAGTCCCAGAACGCCTACCACCCAATTTGCTTTCGGCGGCTTCTCTCCTGCCTTGTCTGCCCGTACCAATTCGATCGGGCTGGAAAACCGGACCTGTCTTACAGAGTTTAAAAAGATCAATAGGAAGACCACAGAAAATACTGCCACCGTCATAACAACAGATACACCTGATATCGAAAACGAATATCTGGCCGGCACTTCAATCAGCCTTGTGAATCCCAGTTCCGCGATTTTTGACAGCGCAATCCCCGCAGCGAGCCCGAATACCAGTGCGACTGCCCATGTGATCAGCGTTTCGAAAAAGATGATCTTACCCAGATTGTGCTTATTCATCCCCAGAATGCTGTAAAGACCGAACTCCTTCTTCCGACCTTTTATAAGAGAAGAATGTGTATAAAACAAAAAAACCAGCGCAAACATAATAATAATATAGGTACCGTATGCCATTATTTCAACAGCTGTATGACCACCCGGTATTCCATTCATCACCCCGGAATTTCCCAGAAAATGCATGACGTAAAAAATACAGACCATCAGGATGCAGGTCACCAGATACGGTATATACAGGCGGCCGTTCTTTCGCATCCCTGATACGGCCAGCTTCGGATAAAAACCAATCTTCATGACCGATCACCTCCCTGCGCCAACAGCGTCAGTGTATCACTGATCTTCTGGTACAGCTGCTGATCCGTGGCATCACCGCGATAAATCTGGTGAAATACGATGCCGTCCTTGATAAACAGCACCCGTGAAGCATTGCTTGCAGCCTTGACGGAATGCGTGACCATGAGGATCGTCTGCCCCATGCGGTTTACTTTTTTAAACAGCTCCATCAGTTCATCGGATGACTTTGAATCCAATGCGCCGGTCGGCTCATCGGCCAGAATGATCCTGGGCTGTGTGATCAACGCTCTTGCAACTGCAGCACGCTGCTTTTGGCCGCCTGAAACTTCATACGGATATTTCTTTAAGATCTTTTCAATCCCGAGATATCCAACGATCGCATCCAGACGCTGTTTCATTTCCTCCGGTTTTTTTCCCGCAAGGACCAGTGGCAGATAGATGTTATCCTCCAGTGAAAAGGTGTCCAGCAGATTAAAGTCCTGGAACACATAGCCCAGATTGTCCCTTCGGAACATTGCGATATCTTTGTCTTTGATCTCACCAAGGTTCATCCCGTCGAGGATCACCATTCCTTCTGTCGGCTTATCCAACGCCGCCAGAATGTTGAGCAGGGTTGTCTTTCCGCTGCCCGACTCCCCCATGATCGCTACATACTCGCCTTCTTCTACGGTAAAACTGACATTCCGCAGAGCCTCTACAGAAGCCCCGCCGAATCGTGTCTTATATACTTTTCTGATGTTTTTTGCCTCAAATAAAATCATGTTATCTACCTCCTTGCATCCGGAGTCACTCCTTATACTGCAAGTATGTAAGAAAAAGGCGATTCATTCCATCGAATCGCCTTACAGAACCATGCGTAATTCTTACATCGATGTAAGAAACATGCATTTATTCAATCCCAACCGTACTCTGCGCCAGGTCGATCCGGATCACAGTCCCCTCGCCCACAGTGGATTCCGCAGAAATCCCGTGTCTGAGATTGTCACAGATCCTTTTGCACAGATACAGACCAATGCCACTGGCCCGCTTATCTTTGCGGCCATTGTACCCGGTAAATCCCTTCTCGAAGATTCTAGGGATATCCGCCTTTTCAATCCCGATTCCCGTGTCTCTGATACAAAGGACCGCTTCGTCCATATCTATTTTTATCATGCCCTCCTGTGTATATTTCAAGGCATTGGATATGATCTGCTCAATAACAAATGCAAGCCATTTGTCATCCGTCAGCACAGTATATTCAACCGGTTCATATTCCAGACGGATCCCGCGGCTGATAAACTCTCCCGCAAAATTCCGGACCGACTGCCTGATGATCGTATCCAGATCATGCTCTTTTATGACATAGTCCATACCATCAGAATCCAGTTTCAGATATGTCATGACCATATCCACGTACTGCTCGATCCTCCTTAGATCGTTTAGCGATTGTCGTGCCAGAGAACTGTCTTCATTCTGAAAACTGAGTTTCATGGCTGCGATCGGTGTTTTGATCTGATGCGCCCAGGCCGCGTAATAATCGAGCATATCGTTATATTTTCCGGCAAATTCCGTTTGCCTTTGTCTGGCCTCATCACAAAGGGAACGGATCACCTCCTGATAATAAATATCTTGCGGACCGTAAGGCTTTGGCAGTTCCTCGATCAGCTCCGCCTGCAGCCCGTTTATGATCTGCAGTTCCCCGCAGGTTTTGCGGCACCGCCGGTATCCGACGGCAAGTAATACAATGCCGATCAGCACACATAAAACATATGGATAGCACAATCGTTTCGGCGGAACGTCAGATAAAAACAGACACAGAAAGATGATGGCTGCAAAGATCAGAAACGCAGCAATTGTTTTTCTTTTATAATTGAGATAATCGATCAGTCTCATGATTTGACCATATATCCAACACCGAATTTCGTGATAATAAAATCATTCAATCCGATCCCACTCAGTTTCTTGCGCAAGCGTCCGATGTTGACCGTTAACGTATTCTCGTCTACATAGCTGTCTGTCTGCCACAGAACTTCCATCAGTTTTTCCCTGCTTACCACCCGGTCTTTGTTTTGCATCAGCGTAAGAAGGATACGATATTCGTTTTTGGAGAGTTCTATGATTTCGTTTTCATAGGAAAGCGTACTGCTCCCGGTATTAAGAAACGCGCCTTTATGCTCCAGAAGCGGCATTGTTCCCGCATAATCATAGGATCTGCGCAGCAGTGCCTGGATCTTTGCGACCAGTACGCTCTGATCAAATGGTTTCGCAATAAAATCATCCGCTCCCATATTCATCGCCATCACGATATTCATATTGTCCGAGGCCGAGGAAATAAATATAATCGGCACGGAGCTGATCCGGCGGATCTCGCTGCACCAATGATATCCATCCATAAAAGGAAGACCGATATCGATCAGTACCAGCTGCGGTGCAAACGATGCGAACGCTCCCATAACATCACGGAAATCCGAAACCAATCCGGGTTCCATATCCCAGCCTGTAAGATTCTTCGCAATCGCTTCTGCTATTCCCTTGTCGTCTTCAAGGATCAGGATCTTGTATTTCATACACGCATTCCCTCCAGAATCGCGATCATCTCAAACGGTTCAGAACCGATATGCTCCTAAAGTGCCAGTATAACGATCTCCCTGAAAGCCCAGAAACCGTTTCTCCAGCCATTCTTCCTCTGACAATCCGACAGTCTCTGCACTGACAGCGCTGTACGGCCCGACGGATAACACAACCAAAAAATCCTGATAATAACTTTTATCGGCTGTGAATCGCTTAAACTCTGCATTCCAGTCAGGGTTCCGATTACCCTTTAACGCTTCCGACACCAGAAATGCCTGCTTATGGGCATGGATCTTTGGCCAGTTAAATGCAACCAGTGTCGCGGCGCCCTGCGTTTTTGGGATCTTTACCGAAGGTCCGTCCTTTGCAGCCATCATATTGCGCAAAAAAACTTCAAAGTCCTGCCGATTATTAAGCAAAACAATATCCACGGGTCCGGCAGGAGTGTCCAAAATCTCCATCCAATCCCGCGGATCCTGATATAGCTGCGGATAAGTTTCTGCCAGTTTTTCAATTACGGTTTTTCCTGTATCACTCATCGATATTTAAAATATTCGTAAAACCGGTTACATCAAAGATTTCAAGAACTGTATCATTCACGTTTCTGATCCGCATCTCTCCTTGCAGATCCATGGCTTTTTGCGTAGACAGCAAAACACGCAGACCCGCAGATGAGATATAATCTACTTCTTTGAGATCGAGATACAAAAGCGCAAGCCCGTCCAGTTCCTCTCTGATTACCTCGTCAAGCTGCGGAGCAGTCAGGGTATCAATCTTGCCTTCTACTTGTAATGTCACCTGATTCCCATCTCTTTCTTTATCGATCGTCATATAATATCCCTCGTTTTTCTTCTATGAGATCTGACGGATCGCCAGATCATAAAACAGCCCTTTTTGTGCCATTAATTCATCATATGTTCCCTGCTGTACGATCTGTCCTGCATCCATCACAATGATGCGGTCACAGTTTTTGATCGTAGAGAGTCTGTGCGCGATCACAATCTTCGTTGCATTCAACTGATCAAGCGTCTGAACAATCTGATTCTGTGTCACATTATCCAATGCGGAAGTCGCTTCGTCAAGAAAAAAAAAGAAATTTCACTTGATAAATTATGCATTTTCAATATTTTTATTGGCATTTTTAGGCCTTCACTGTATAATATTACTAACTTAGTAACATGGACTCTTTCGATACATTTCAGATGAGTTATTAATCGCAGACAAGGGGTGACAGAAGCATCCTGGAATCATGCACACGAAGGAAACAAGGAAATGAAACAGGAATTCTATTATCCCTCCAAGGACGGACTGACACAGATACATACCATCGAATGGATCCCGGAAACCAATGTGCGCGGCATCCTGCAGATCGCGCACGGTATGGTAGAGTTTATCGACCGTTATGACCGGTTCGCAACGTTTATGGCGTCCCGGGGATTCTATGTGGTCGGCAATGATCATCTTGGCCACGGGAAGTCTGTAACGGACGAATCCCAGCTTGGCTATTTTGCCAAACACGATGGGAACTTCTGTGTCCTCGGCGATATGCAGCAGCTGCGTGAAGACACCCGGAAAAAGTATCCGGATGTTCCGTATTTTCTGCTTGGCCACAGTATGGGATCCTTTCTGGCCCGTGAGTTTATCGAAAAATACGGCGAGGGACTGTCCGGCGCGATCATCATGGGGACTTCCTACCAGTCCATGTCTACGCTGAATCTGGGCATCGGCCTGACTGCCGTTTTACAGCAGTCAAGAGGCGGTCATTTCCGCAGCACAATGATCAATAATATGGCGCTCGGCTCGTACAATACTTCTTTTGAGCCCGGGCGGACAAAAAACGACTGGCTGACCAGAGATGAAGCCATCGTAGACGCCTATGAAGCCAATCCACTGAATCAGTTTATCTTTACCGTCAACGGATATTACAACCTGTTCCGCGGTCTGCGTTACTCGGAACGCCAGGAGAATCTGGACAAGATTCCAAAGGATCTGCCGATCCTCGTCGTATCCGGCCAGAACGATCCGGTCGGCGACTTTGGGAAAGGCCCCAAGATCGTAGCAACCGTTTATCGAGAGACCGGCATTCAGGATGTGACGTTAAAACTATTCCCGGATGACCGCCATGAGATCCTGAACGAACTTGATAAAGAAGACGTAGACCGGTACCTGCTTGATTGGATCGAAGCCCGTATGTAAAAACAGGAAAATATAGCAAAATTATCCTCGTATTTTTTGTGATAGCTCTGCTTTTTGCCGTTCATCAAAAAAAGGATCATCCTTTCGGATGATCCTTTCAGACTGAAGACAAAGTCCAGGTAAAAACCTGGGCTTTTCTTTTGCCCATTCTAATGCTTAGACTGCTTGATCAT
>SVDH01000040.1 GCA_015057865.1 Lachnospiraceae bacterium | reverse complement strand
GGATTCGGTCTTACGGTGATGGAACGTTCTGTTTGAAATGCTCTTAACATTTCTTCGCATCTCGTTTCTCCGTATGCCGCGATCCATTTCTCGACAAGCCACTTGGGCATCGAATACCAGATTGATAAATACTCATTGAGATCATCTGACCGATCCGGCCAGTGGATCTCTTCACGTCCCCTGACCACTGAACGCAGAACGCCGTTCACAAACCCGGACAAACCGGAAAGCCCTCGCCTTTTCGTGAGACGAACCGCTTCATTGCATACTGCGCGATCAGGTACGGAATCCATATACATGATCTGGAAAACGCTCATTCTTAAGATGGTACGGATCACCGGTTTCATTTTTTTGAGCGGTGTTTTGGAAAACTGTCCCAGTATATGATCAAGTGTCAGCTTTCGCTGAATCGTTCCGCGGATCAGATACATGGCAAACTTCTTGTCCCGATCCGTCAAATCTGTTCTGCCGGTAAGCTCTTTCTGTATAGCAATGTGTGAAAAACTGCCCTTTTCCAACACATCGATCAAAATACTAAGCGCCAGATTTCTGACATCTGAATCTGTCAATTTCTTCTGCCTCCCGCAATGAGTAGGATACGCAAAAGCTGTAAAATGGATGCTGCTGCACCCGCAACATAGGTCATGGCTGCTGCGCTTAACACCTTTTTTGTATAAACAAGTTCATTCGAATCCAGGATCTGCGTACTTTCCAGAAAGTTGACCGCTCTTTTGGAGGCATTAAATTCAACCGGCAGTGTTACCAGCTGGAAAATAACAACCAGTGTAAAAAGAACGATTCCGATCTCAAGGATCAGAAAACCGACGGAATACCGGTTCATTAACAAACCGATGATGATCAACGGCCAGGAAAGACTTGAACCGAAGTTTACAACCGGAACCATGGAGCTGCGAAGCCTGAGCGGGGCATATCCGTTTGCATGCTGCATGGCATGACCGCATTCATGTGCGGCAATACCGACTGCTGCAACAGATGCAGATTGATACACGCCGTCAGAAAGGGCAACCACTTTCTTTCTGGAATCATAATGATCGGTAAGAGAGCCGCTCACATGAACGACCGATACATCTGTGATGCCGGCACGCTGCAGGATCAGCTTTGCCGCCTGCGCTCCCGTCATACCGGAATTGCTTCGATAGGATGAGTATTTATTAAATGATGAACGTACGCGCGCGGATGCAGCAAGACAGATCACTGCGCCGACAATGACCAGAATATAGGTCCAGTCCCAATAAAAACCATATCCACCGTAATACATAATCTACTCCTTTGCTTATCCAAGGCGATCGCCGTTTTTCAGTGAAAACCCACGTAAAAAATCAGCCGTATCCATTCGCTTCTTTCCTTCTAATTGCAAGGACAAAATCTTCAGGGCATCTTTGCCGGCAGCAACGCAAAAGGAATCCTTCGTAACATCAAACACTTCTCCGGGTTCATACTGTTCTTTCGGAATGATGACATCAGCATTCCAGAGTTTCAGAATCTTCTGGTCAATGTATGTATAAGCACTGGGCCAGGGGTTCATACCGCGGATCAGACATTCGATCTGTCTGGCGGGGAGCGAAAAATCAATCTGCCCATCCTTTTTAGAGATCATCCGGGTATAAGTCGCAGCTTCATGATTCTGCCGGATCGGATGGATGGATCCATCCTGAATCTGTTCCAGTGTTTTTACACAAAGCGCACCGCCGGCAGCTGCCAGCTTGTCAAAAAGTGACCCGCCGGTTTCATCGGGTGCGATCCGGATCCGTTCCTGTAACAGAATATCCCCGGTGTCCATTCCGGCATCCATTCGCATGGTGGTAACACCTGTTTCAGGATCTCCGTTGATCACAGACCACTGAATGGGTGCAGCGCCTCGATAAGCAGGTAATAAAGAAGCATGTACGTTCATACAGCCGTACTTCGGAATATCAAGAATGCGCTGGGGAAGGATCTGCCCAAAGGCCACAACAACAAAGATGTCTGCATTTTCTCTTTCCAGAATTTCGATACAGGATTCGTCCCTGATCTTTTCCGGCTGAAAACAGGGGATGTTATGCTCAACCGCAAACTCTTTAACAGGAGAATACGAGGGCTTCTTTCCACGTCCGCGCGGTCTGTCAGGCTGCGTGACGACCAATGATACCTCATGTCCTGCCGCTATGATCTGTTTTAATGTTTCAACCGAAAAATCGGGGGTTCCCATAAATACAATTTTCATCTGTTACGCTTCTTCCTCTGTCTCTTCTTCTGTTTCTACATCATGAAGTTCGCCTTCCACTTTTTCGACATACATATGGCCATCCAAATGGTCTAACTCATGACAGATACAACGGGCAAGCAGTCCTTCCGCTTCGATTTCATATTCATGCATATTTTCATCAAAAGCTTTTGCTTTTACATAATTCGGTCTTGTCACCTTGCCGCATTTGCCGGGCAGGCTCAGACATCCTTCTTCGTCAGTCTGTTCTCCTGACGACTCGAGGATCACCGGATTTACCATGATGAGCGGTTCCGGCTCTTCCGTTCCCACATCGATCACAACGATCCTTCTTAAAACGCCAACCTGCGGTGCCGCAAGCCCGACGCCATTGGCCTCATACATGGTCTCAAGCATATCCTCGATCAATTCTTTGATACGCGGTGTGATCTGCTTCACTTCTTTGCATGGTTTGGTAAGTATTTCATCTCCCATAACACGGATTGTTCTGGTTGCCATAGTTACTCCTTTCATAACAGACCGCTTACATCGGATTCCTGTCAAATTGTACCGATACTGCAGGGTCAGGCTGTTCATCCATCTTTGCTTCGAGGAAAGACTTCAGTCCTGTCAGTGTGTCTGCATCTGCATGCTTGATATAGATTACTTTTCTGAATATATCTTCTATTTTGGCAATGCCGGCGTTCGAAGGACCGATCATCTGCCAGCATCGTGTGTTTTCTTCTTTCAAATACTCTCTGACCATAAGTGCAAGAAAAGCAGCCATACGGTCAGCGGCCGGTTCGTTTTCACTGTCAATGTGAATCAGCATCATCTCCCATGCCGGCGGATAATGTAACAGCTTTCGATAGATCATTTCCTGCTGATAAAAAGAAACATAATCCTGTTTGGCTGCTGTCAGGATGCTGTAGTGATCCGGCTGATACGTCTGTATGATCACTTCACCGGGGACCTCTCCTCTTCCGGCTCTTCCGGATGCCTGCGTCAATAGCTGGAAGGTTCGCTCGGAAGCTCTGTAATCCGGCACATGCAGGGAAAGATCCGCAGCCAGAATCCCAACCAGCGTGACACCGGGGAAATCATGCCCTTTTACGATCATTTGCGTTCCGATCAGAATATCCGCTTCCCGGTTCGAAAAGGCAGATAAAATGCTTTCATATCCGTCTTTTTTTCTGGTTGAGTCGGCATCCATCCGGAGGATCCGGGCATTCGGGAATTCCTTTTGCACGATTGCCTCAATCTGCTGTGTCCCGGCACGAAACGTTCCGATATAAGGAGATCCGCATGACGGACATACCTTTGGAAGATCCATCGAATCCCCGCAATAATGGCAATAGAGCCGTTTATCCCTGTGAAGTGTCATAGATACATCACAATGACTGCATTTAATGACATCACCGCAGCTTCTGCAGGAGACAAAACCGGCATAACCGCGCCGATTTAAAAAGAGCATGATCTGTTCTTTTTTTGCCAGACGATCCTGAATCTGATCGCGGAGACGTCTGCTTAAGACAGAACGGTTGCCTGTACGCAGTTCATTTCGCAGATCAATGACCGAAACGGCCGGCATCGGGCGACGCATAACACGATCTGTCAGTGTATAAAGATGCCATTTCCCCTGCTGTGTTTTCAGATAGGATGACAAGGAAGGCGTCGCTGACCCCAGCACAACATTTGCATGATGCATCTTTGCGCGTTCGATCGCTGTTTCACAGGCATGATACCGCGGGACACCTTCACTTTTGTAGCTGGATTCATGTTCTTCGTCAATAATGATAAACCCAATATTTGAAAAAGGTGTGAACAGTGCGGACCTGGGACCGATCATGACATCGAGTTCGCCATTCTTTGCACGCTCGTACTGATCAAAGCGTTCACCTTGTGACATCCTGGAATGAAGCACGGAAACACGATCACCGAATCTTGCATAAAAACGGATCAATGTCTGATACGTGAGGGCGATTTCCGGAATCAAAACGATCGATTGCTTGCCTTGGGCAATGGCTTCTTCGATCAAAGCCATGTATACTTCTGTTTTTCCGCTGCCGGTAACACCAAAAATCAGGCTTGGTGAAGTATCACCACTATTTCTTCTAGTCAGGATCTGATCGACGATCGCTTTTTGATCCTGATTCAAAGACACCAGTGCTTCTGAAACAGAAAAACCGGAAAACGGATTCCGATAGGTCCGTTCCGATATAACCCGGAGAATCTGTTTTTCTTCCAAAGCGCGGATCACAGAAGCCGTGACATGCAATTTGCCGGTGACCGCATCATAAGGAACCGGACTTTGCTCAAGTAAAGCCGATAACAATCTGGCACGGGCTGTCTGATGTTTTTTTTCAAACTGTTGCAATATATCAAGTGCTTCTGCTTCATCTATATTAAGGAAAACATATCGCTTCTCTTTTGCCTGCGTCTTTTTCTTGACCGGAAGAACTGTGCGAAGCGCCTGATTCATCGTCCCGCCGTACTGCTCCCTGATCCAGAACGCCAGGCGGATCAACTCAGATTCGATGGATGTACCTGATTCATCGATTGAAATAATATCTTTGATCCGATCCGGCGCGATCTCAGGCTTTGCAGATAAGCCGATCACATATCCAACCTGCGTATGATTACCCTTTCCAAAAGGTACCACAACACGTACCCCGGGATGAATCTGATCTTTCAGTTCATCCGGGATCCGGTATTGAAACGGTCTGTCCAATTTGTTATGTGTAATATCTACGATGACACTAGCGTATGTGTCCATCACTTCTCCTGTGTTTTCTATTGTAGTTAAAGATAGCAATTATTATATTCGATTGTATGTGTAATGTCAAAATATAGTAATCTGAATTTGAAATTTTACTACATATCGTAACGAACTCTTGAAATTTCAGGAATCCTGGGCTATGATATTCCTGACTATGAGTCTAAGATAATCATACACAGAAGGAGGATGACATGCGCCATTTGATCAGTCCTATGGATTTTTCTGTAGAAGAATTAGACGATCTTCTTGTTCTTGCAAAAGACATTGAAGATCATCCGCAAAAATACGCTCATGCCTGTGACGGCAAAAAACTCGCTACCTGTTTCTATGAACCCAGTACACGTACCCGTTTAAGCTTTGAAGCTGCTATGCTGAATCTTGGCGGAAGTGTTCTGGGTTTTTCTAGTGCTGACAGTTCTTCAGCAGCAAAGGGAGAAAGTGTTTCTGATACGATTCGCGTGATCTCCTGCTATGCGGATATCTGCGCAATGCGTCACCCAAAAGAAGGTGCTCCGCTTGTCGCATCCCTGCATGCTACGATCCCCGTGATCAACGCAGGTGATGGCGGACATCAGCATCCGACGCAGACATTAACAGACCTTTTGACGATAAACAATCTGAAAGGCCGCTTAGACAATCTGACGATCGGTCTTTGTGGTGATCTGAAATTCGGTCGTACCGTTCACTCTCTGATCAGAGCTCTGGTGCGTTATCCGGGCATCCGGTTTCTTCTGATCTCACCGCCGGAGCTTCGTCTGCCGGATTATATCCGAGAAGGCGTACTGGATCAGTTAAATATCCCGTACGAAGAAGTGGTTCGTTTAGAAGAGGCTATGCCGGAACTTGATATTTTATATATGACAAGAGTTCAACGTGAACGCTTCTTTAATGAAGAAGATTATATCCGCATGAAAGATTACTATATATTAAATCGCGAAAAAATGACATTGGCACCAGATGATATGCTGATTCTTCATCCTCTTCCGCGTGTCAATGAAATCTCAACAGAGATCGATGATGATCCGCGGGCAGCCTATTTTAAGCAGGCTCAATATGGCGTATATGTTAGAATGGCGTTGATCTTAACGCTTCTGGGAATCGAGGTGTAAATCATGTTAAATGTCAGTGGAATCAGAGAAGGATATGTATTGGATCATATAAAGGCCGGAATGAGTCTTCAGATTTATCATGATCTGCGGCTGGACGAAATGGATGTATCGGTTGCGATCATCCGGAATGCCCGAAGCAGTAAGATGGGTAAAAAAGATATCCTGAAAGTCGAATGCGATATCAACACATTGGATTTGGACATTCTTGGATTTATCGATCATAATATTACGGTCAATATCATCAAAGATGAAAAAATAGTCGAAAAGAAAAAGCTAACACTGCCAAATCAGGTCGTGAACATCATCAAATGTAAAAATCCGAGATGCATTACTTCGATCGAACAGGAGCTTGATCACATCTTTCTTCTGGCAGATCCGGAAAAAGAAATCTATCGCTGCAAATACTGTGAAGAGAAATTTGATCGCAAGTAATGAATGGAGATTTAAGAAAACCTGCGAACCGGAATCCCGGCTCGCAGGTTTTTTCAGTTTATTTGTCTTTCGACGGTGACGGTGTCGGATCACAGACAGCTGTATAATGCTCTTTACGTGCTTTGAATTCCGGATCCTTGAACAGATTCATCAGACGTCCTTCATTTTCAAAGATATCATCACCATGCATCTTCTTACCTGACAGAAGATCATGTGCATGTTCGATCGTACCATTTACACCCAGGCTCGGATCATTGGTAAACTTAAATGCACCGTCAACGATATTGAGTCTTCCCTCGAGTCCGCAAAGCTCACATACCACATGTGTGGTTCCTGGGAAGATGTAGAATGCATTACCATGGCAATGCGGGCATGCGCCTTCGTCACCCTTCCAAAGATCAACTTCTTCTGATCCCGGAATCATAATATTGTTATCGATGATGTACTGTGCTGCTTCAACAAGATTACGGGCGATTTCTTTCATACGTTCAATCTTGTCATCCTGCATGATAACATCTTTACACCAGGAGAAGAATTCATTATTAACAACCTTCCATCCCGGGCTCATGGCAAGCATAGCATGATCTGTCTCGCAGCGAACAGCCCAGTCAGAACCACCGATTGCAACAAATGAAACAGCTTTCTGACGGAAGTATTTCGGATCAAGTCCTTCTTTTCCTGCAGCTTTCATCTTTTCGCTTGTCATTAACATCATACCGGTATCATGTCCCGGACCCATACGGTCTGTGATCACATGGAACAGTCCGCTTCCGCCGGATTCATAGATCGGATCTACAAACAGGACGCCGTCTGCGTCGATCATCTTTTCATATAGTGCCTTATAATCATCTTTCTGTGTGCATACCATTCCTTTACCCATAACAAGCGCTCTGGAGCATGCTACACAACCGGTACAGTATTTGATATCCCAGTCAAACAGATGGATAAATTCAATTTCTGCACCAAGCTTCTGAGCTTCTTCAAGTGCCACACGGCACATAGTATCATTATTGCCGTTTTTCGTGCCGAGAGAAATACCTAAAATCTTCATGAATACCCTCCTCATTCATACTAAACCTGTAAAAGTAACCAAAAAACCCTTACGATTTCTCAATATTTCGTTAATTATATTATAAATAGGATTATGCAAAATGTCTAATATTCTTATTGAAAAGATTTGATGCAAAAAACGGATAAAGTCGAACTGCAAAACAGTTCGACTCAGACTGAAGACAAAGTCCAGGTAAAAGCCTGGGCTTTTCTTTTTCCCATTCTAAGCATCTCTTTCCTGTCGGCA
>SVDH01000023.1 GCA_015057865.1 Lachnospiraceae bacterium | reverse complement strand
TCTTACTTCAAAATGATATTTAAACGCAAAAGCGCTCTAGGATGTGTATCCTAGAGCGGCTTTGTCTTCAGTCTGAGGTGCCAGGCACCGTCACACTTTAAAGTGTGACGGTGCCTGGCACCTCACCGAATTAACGTGCGACGGTGCCTGACCCCTATTTCTGTATGAATTCGATCAGTACGCCATTGCAGTCGCGGATGAACATGACTGCATCCTGTCCCATCCGGACTTCATGCGCGATGTCGACGCCGTTTGCGACAAAGCCCTCTTTTAAGGCATCGATATCATCGGTTTCAAACGCGACATGTTTCGTTCCGACCGTCTGCAGATCGGTATTGGGCATCAGCCGGTCTTCGGGCATTTTCTTTGGCTCATCATATTCAAACAGCTCGATCTGATAACCGTCTTTTTCAATGAATACGATCTTTGCCTTCAGCGGCGGAACATATCCGTCATCTTTTACCACTTCAAATCCCAGGTTTTTGCGATACCATTCAACGGATTCCTCCATATTGTAAACGCTGATCCCGGTATGAAGCACTCTTGTAATATTTGAAGTCATGATACTCCCTCCATGATCCTTTTATTCTTCCGTCCAGTTGATCACGCCGCCTGTCAGAGATCCGTCGATATTGGGATATACATAGTTTGCATATGCTTCAGAGATCTCGGTGTATTTGAACTCATGGCTGATCAGCGGTGTGATATCAAGCTTGCCGTATTTGATCAGACCGAGGAACACACGGATATCTTCGTCACTGGTCCAGCAGTCGGAATTGCCATAGCGCGCAAGATCACGATGCATTACAGGCGGCCAGATACCATCGATAAAGAGATCTGCTCTTCTCAGCTTGAACGGTTTGGAATTGACATAGGTACCGATCAGACTTGCGCCTTTCTGCATGATCGGATCATCGATCGGCGGCATCGCCTCCCCATGAACTTGGGAAATCATGACCAGACGGCCTCTCTCACCGATCAGCTCTGCAGCCTGCATCAGCGGGCCTCTTGCACCGGTTGCTTCAAAGATGACCGGCAGACCGCCGCCAAGCTTTGCAACCTCATTTGCCAGTCCGTCCGGATCAGTTTTTGAATTGATCGCCACATCAACGCCCATCTTCTTTGCCGCTTCAAGACGGTCGTCATCCAGATCCGTTACGATCACCGGCATTGCGCCTGCGATCCTTGCACACTGTGCTGTGATCGCGCCGACAAAGCCCTGTCCGAGCACTGCACACGGTTCACCCATCTGCAGACCGGAACGGCGCAGTGCATACATACCTGTATGACCCAGATTCCAGAACGCTGCCTGCTTTAAGTCAACCCCTTCCGGACAGATCGTGCAGTTCATCTCATCCATGATCAGATACTGCGCATGCTCACCTGTTGTTACAATATGATCACCGACTTTCAGTTCATATACTTCCGGTCCCGCTTCGATGACCTCAGCCACCATCGCATAACCGATACTGGTCGGAAGGGGAACGATGTGCTCTCCCAGAAGTCCGTTTTCTGTTCCCGGACTCATCGCGGAATATTTTGCTTTTAACAGAACCTGTCCCGGGCCCGGAGCCGGCAGCTCTTTCTCAACCAATGCGACTGTGCCGCCTTTTTGTGCCTGTGCATAAAGTGTTTTCATGATATGATCTCCTCTATTCTATTCAGCCTGTGCTGCTTTTGCTTCTTCTATGCCCTTATTTGCGTCTTTTCCAAGTCCGCGGTCAAGGTAGTTTGCATCTTTCATCTTCAGCATGGATGCAGTTGCGACAATGCCGATGATGATAACGACGATCAGGATACCGAATGCCAGATTGGATTTGCCCTGGCTGATCAGTGTGATCATCATCATTGCTGCAAAAGAGTATGGGATCAGCTGGATCGCCATGATGATACGGTTTGCTGACTGATACTCACGACGTCCGTATGCAAAGGATGTGATACACGGATGCAGTGTCGGCACACCACCTGTCATGCAGGCTACGCCAAATCCCCATACAACCATCAGCGGAACGCTGCCGCCCATCGGCTGGAACATCAGTGCCAGTACCGGGATCAGCTCTGTCAGGCCAAGGATGATAGAAGCTTTTACGGAGCCGAACTTGTCATCGAGGAAACCGAATACAAAGGACATCGGGATACCTAAGATCGCGCCGATCGCAAGGAAGGTAACCGCTTTCAGCCATACTTCCAGGCCGCCGAGTGCCATGTAACGAACTGCCATGGAGCCCATGCAGGCTGCGATCGTAAACTGGAATGCACCAAAGGAGATGATCAGCTGCCAAGCCTTTTTCTGCTTCAAAACATCACCTACAGTCAGTTTTACTTCATCATTTGCTTCAGACAGCGGCTTGTGATCTGCGCCATCCGGGAAGAGACCTGCTTCTTCCGGTGTGTCTTTGATGCCGATTGCTACGACGATGCAGATGATCACGATGATCACTGCGATCAGGATATAGAACGGACGATAGTCACCGCCAAGGCTCTTTGCGATGAAGTTTGTCATTACTGCAGTACCGATAACGGAAAACAGCGGGGAACCCATTGTTACGATACCCATGATCATGCCACGATACCGGATGAACCAGTTTGCTACCAGCTGGAAGCCGGCCATCTGAAGGATCATGCATCCGCAACGTACGATAAACATCGAAACTGCATAGATTGCGTAATTACCGGAAGCTGCGCCGCCGTTGCAGTCAAGACCATTTGCAGCCGCGATACCAAGTGTTCCTATCGCTGTGATGATCAGAACAATGATCAGCGGTTTCTTTACGCCAAACTTAATGAACAGGCTTCCATATACAAATGTCAGGATGATACATACGAAGTTACCGACAGTCATCGGAAGCTGTGTCTGTGCCGGAGTCCACCCACCATTGTCCGGTGTAACAAATGCCTGGATGATATTGATCTGGTCACTCTGCAGTCCTGAATAAACGAACATGAAGATGACACCCAGTACACAGAGCAGGATTGCTCTTCCTAAAAACTTACCGTTCTTTGCCATTTTTCATTTCCCCCTTAGAATTGAGAATATTGAGTCATTTTGTGGTGCCGCGTGATTCACACATTCAGCGTTGCAACTTTTGATGAACTCATTATGGCATATGATGTTTTTAAAAAATACACGCGTAATTGTTAAAAAAGTGAAGTTTTTTGTCATAATGTGAAATAACAAAAAACTTCTGGTTTCTCGCTAATATACCCGTTTTTCTTTCAAAGAAACTCTGTCATAATATATAGGAAGTCACACAAATCTCTATGAGAAGGAAATTTACAATGAATTCCATAAACACAAAACAGAAAAACCTGTTAAAGGTCGCAATCATCACCATGTCCTTTGTACAGCTTGGTACAAACGGCATTGCGCCGATCCTCGCTCAGATCCAGGATGCGTTTCCGCAGGCCTCCGCGGCAAATGTACAGTTTTTAATGACATTTCCGAGCATCTTCAGTCTGATCTTTGCAATGGTCTGCGCCATCCTTTCAGACCACATTTCAAAAAAGGTCCTGGCGATCACCGGGCTGCTCCTTGTCGTTGCGGCGGGCTTCCTTGGATTCTTTTTCCACGGCAGTCTCACACTGCTGTTTGTCTGGGCAGCAATTCTTGGCATCGGCATCGGCATGGTCGCACCGCTTGCGCCGGCACTGGTCAATGAAACATTTTATGATAAGGAAAAACAAACGATGCTGGGCTGGCAGAATGCATCTTCAAGTGCCGGCAGTATGATCATGACATTTTTGGGTGGTATTCTCGCCGTCCTTGGCTGGCATTTCGGATATCTGGTCTACCTGATCGGTATTCCCGGCATCCTGTTTTCCATGATCGCCGTCCCCGGCAAACGCAGCACAAAACAGATGACAGAAAACATGACCGATGCCGGAACCTTTCAAGAGGCACGCGGTCCGTTCCGCCTTGTAATCTGGCGGGAAATGATTATTACGTTTGTACTGCTGATCGTCTTTTCCGCAGTCCCTGCCAACCTCTCGATGCTTGTCGCAGAGCGTAGTCTTGGCGCTACGACGATCTCCGGAACCATGTCGACGCTTTTCCTTTGCGGCGGCATGCTGTTTGGCATTCTGTTCGGAAAGGTTTCTTCCATATTGAAAAAACGCACCGACTTTGTCGGCGCGCTTATGCTGGCTTTTGGTTCTTGTATCATTGCACTCTCATCTAATGTCGCTTTAATCTGTATCTGCTGCCTGATCGCAGGTTCTTCGATCAGCCTGGTCATGCCGACCTGTATGAGCGCTGCAGGCAAACTGAAAGGCTATGAAACACTCAACAGTTCCCTGATCCTAGGCACCTCTTTTGTCGGTGTCTTTGTCACACCGGTCCTGACAACACTGACGGCAAATATCACAGGCAGCGAATCGGTTACCTACCGTTTCTTTATGGTCACGATCGTTGCACTGATCCTGTCTGTTTTGACGATTGTGTTAAAGAAGGGAAAGCGGTAGCCTATTCTCCGCTTCCCTGAAGCATTTTTTTCTTATATTTTGTCGGGCTGAGTCCGTACCGCTGTTTGAATGCATCGACAAAGGTGCGGACATTCTGATATCCTGCTCTCTCACTGATCTCATATAATCCGTAATCAGAATTCAGCAACAGGTTGACAGCGTGCTCCATTCGGATGCCCGTCAGATATGCCTTATAGTTCTGCCCTGTTTCGTTTTTAAACATATGACTGAAATAATTGGTACTGACGCAGGCGACCTCAGAGAGCTCTTTGATGGAAAGATCCCGCATAAAGTTTTCCTGCATATAGGTTTTGACCTGCTCAACTGCTGCTTTCCCACTGTGACGGGTGTTCTGATAGATCTTCGGCATCAGCTTCCCGAAATACTCCATCAGATCCTGTTTGACATCAGATGCGATCATTGCCTGCAGCAGGCGCTGCTGCAGTTCATCGTGCATGCTAAAATAGTCTTCCTCCACCAGCTTATACCTGCGAAGCCTTGCATTGATCTCCCCGATATAATTCATCGACCGCATGATCACTGCCTGCCAGTTTCCATAATGCATCTTTATAATATCATCGATCGATTTCTCCAGTGTCTCAAAAATCGTCGGGTCCTTCGTCAGGATCTTTTGAAAAACAGCGTCCTGATTCTTCTCATAGACTTCCGGCGAAACTCTTTTGTTTTTCGGCACATGCTCATACCAGCCAAGCACCTGCTGCTGTTTAAAAAAATACAGCTCATAACAGTATTTTGCATCCCGATAGGATGTCAAAAGCTGATCTTTTGCATAGGCATATGATCCAAGCCCCGCGCAAAGCTTCGTCTGATACAGTTCCTCAAGTTCATCCAGAAGCGGCTGGATATATTCTTCCAGAAATAGTTTCTCTTTTCCCTGTGGGAACACGCCCATCATCCGGATCCGATGCGCTGTACGGCGTACTTCAAATCCAATGTTTTTTTCCCGGAAAAAGGTCAGAATCCGGCTGTAGATCGCGAGTGTCAGAATCGTAAATTTCTGATAATTGATCTTTGACAGTTCTTCAGAAACCTCCGGGCGCAGACCGATGCAGATCCCCACGCCAAATTCCGTTGCAAAATCGATGTTACAGGCATCCAGGATCTTTTCTGTATAGTCATCTTCGGAATCAGGAATCTGCAATGCACCGGACTGATACGAATCCGACCTGAACTCCGGGACGACAGGCATCAGCGATTCCATGGTCTGCCGGCTGATCGAACGATCTATAGCCAGGCGAAGTGCCGCCTGCAGATCTTCTTTTTCCACAGGCTTTTTCAGATAATCCAGTGCTTCCATACGGATCGCGCGCTTTATCGTCTGATAATCCTCCGGATCCCCCATAACGATAAAACGCACATAATGGCGGAGCGGATGATAGTGTTCTACAATGTCCATACCGGCAAATGATGTTTTGGCGCCATTTTGGTCATTGCGGTCGAGCCAGTCAACTTCTCCATGCAGATCCGTATCCAGAATCACAAGATCCGGATGCAGGCTCTTGATCTGTTCGATCAGACGGTTCCCCGAATCCGTTATGTCAATGAGATCGACCCCTTCCGCACGCCAGTCAACCAGGTTTTCCAATTGGCGTAATACTTCTGTGTTTTGATTTGCTAGGATTGCCCGTAACATGCCATACCCCTTTGCTCTGCAGCCATCTTCTGCAGACAAGACATTCTGATACGTTTTGCCTTTCTACTTGCTATCATATCATATTTCAGGATGAAGCGTAACCGGCCGTGCACTGCTTTCCCGTCATACGCAAATAAACACAAAAAACTGCCGCACATGGCAGCAGTTTTTCGTATTCTTATTGGAAAAGGGTAAGGATTGGGATGTGGTTATTATTTGATAACGATGGACACGCTCATTTCTTTTACACCATCTTCAGGTGCAAGGACATGCTCGTATACTTCCAGCTCGCCGCCTTCGGTATTGACGCTGATCTCGCCGCCTTCTGATGAGAAGGATACGATCTCTACGCCATCCGCCGGGATCAGTTTAAAGTACAGCTTACCGTCAATGTAATTCTGGCGTTTCAGGGAAACTGCCTTGGAGTTGAACTCGCCTGCTTCATTTGCGCAGATGAAGGTATATGCTACGTTTCCGTAAGTCTGGCCGGCGTCTGCAATACCATTGTCAACCACTTCAACTTCTGTTGAATCAACAACGATTGTTACATTGCCATTCGTATAGGTGCCGTCTTCATATGCTTTTCCGGCAATGGTCAGTGCCTTTGTGGTTACGGTTACGGCTGTGTCTGCCGTGATGTCTTCAAGCGCATCTGCAGTCAGAGACTGGATATAACCATCGGCTGTCACATTCCATTTTGCATTCTTTAATGTCACATTGATCGGGTTATTTAAAACCGGTGCTGCGGTGTGGCAGTATCTGCCGATGATCAGACAGTCGCCTTCCTGGCCGCCCTGTTCTGCAGCATAGTTGCAGTGATCATACTCTTTGGATCCCATGAACGCATTCAGAACGGTGCCGTTTGGTACGACATTTCCGTCAAGATCCACATGAATCGCCTGTGTTGCGGAAACCGTGCCTTTGAGTGCTGCATTTTCGATCTCGACATTCAGCGTCTGCTTGTAGTTGTAAATGCAGTTGTAGATATCGCCTGCATAATCGCCGTTTTTGAATACGGCCTGACAATCTGCCACTTCACTCATCGTTGCAACAGCCTCATCCGCATGATCATCGATGGTATAGGTGGTGATACCCGGGTTTCCTGCATCATCAGACTCTACCAGCTCTACAAGGATACCGTCCTTTGAACGGGTGGATGTTCCCGCGAAGTTGATCTTGCAGTTGTCTACGATAATGTTCGAGAATCCCGTATTTGCCGCACCGGACTTGATCTGATCAAGCGCGTCGACAGTATCAACTGTCGTATTGGTCAGTTCAAATGTGCCGCCACCGGTCTGCTGTGTCATGAATGCGACATGACCCGCATTCAGATAGCAGTCTTTGTACTCGGAACCGGTCCGTCCGGATCCCATGATCTGGATATAATCCGGGGAGTAGAATTCGCAGTTTTCATAGCGGTTGTGTACGCCAGAATCCGCATAGGTGACATAGCCTGATCCGCCGACTGTAAAGCCATATTTTACACCGTTTAATTCTTTGGTTGCGGTGTACTCCTTTCCTTCCTGTGCCACTTCCATCGTGCCGATGCCGGAAAGTGTATTTTTAACATCCAGGCAATAAGTTCCGCAGATGTCATAAGCCGTACCGGAATCGCAGGAAAGGGTTCCCCATCCGGTGGAAACAACCAGACAGTTGTCAAACTTGCCCTGGCCGTCTGCCATAACATTTAAAGAACGGACCGTCCCTTCCATGCCGAGTGCAAACGGTACGCGTTTCATCATGCCCGGCTGCAGTGCTGTCCAATGTTCATACGTATCCGGTGTTTCCTTTGTATAGATAACAGTGTCTTTTACATCTGCGATCGCACCATTGTCTACATAAAGCGCACAGCGTGTGCCGCCTTCTGTCTCCATGTAAGTATTTTTGATCTCTACTTCGGACTTGTTATCTGCCATGATCACAGCGCCCCAGCCGGCCAGATCATCGCCACCGTCTCCTGTCGCATAAAACTTTGAACCGGCAATCTCATATTTCGTACCGTCATCGAGAAGGATCCCGTTAAAATGCTCACCGTCAGATACGAATTTCACCTGATCTGCCTTTTTTCCGTCATAATCACCGCTGATCAGTTCCCGGATGGAACCGTCTTCAACAATCTCGCCGTTCTTTACAAGAAGTGCCTGACGGAAATAGTAAGTCGCTTTCTGATCTTCCGGAAGGCCGAGCCACGGTGCAGCTTTCGGACCGCCGATGTTATAAACCTTTACGGCTTTGATGAGATAATCATCATTCACATCATATTTCTTTCCGGCAACCAGATCCTTCTGTGCGCCGTCAACAACAAGTACCAGCGTCTCGCCTTCATTTGCGCTTACTGTCTCCTCTGCACCGTCTACAGCAACGACCGCGGTTTTTACTGTTGACGCGATTGCCGTCGTCGTATAATCATTTTCCACTTCCGTTTTGATGACTTCAAGAATTTTGCTCATTTTAAGTCTCTCCTTTATCAAATCCATATCGATTCATAGCCCTCAGATATTGCTGCTTCTTTTTGTTGAAGTTATTATCACATATTATTTGTCATAAAAATACACGGTTTTTTGTGAATAACCGGAAGAAATTTGGGGGTCAGGCACCTTTGCACGTTAACGCGCTAAGGTGCCTGACCCCTATCCTTACATTGACATCCTTTTTCCCAAGTGCTATTTTGTGCTATGGCACTTTTTATTATATCGAACGAATCCTATTTCGGAGCACATCCATGTTACGACCACTCATCTATCTTGCCATCATTATTGTGGCCGCCCTGTTAAAACACGGCGGCCTGTTTGGGCCGAATGACCATCGTGTTCTAAGCAAAATATTTACAAATGTCACACTGCCTCTGACGGCGATCCATGCATTTGTCGGCTTTACACCGGCTTCCTCATTATATTGCCTGATCGCGATCGGGTTTGGTGTTGCACTGGCTCCGATCTTTTTAATGTATGTTTTTACCAGACGACGTCTGACAGAACCGCGCTCCTTTTTCATGATCAATTCATCCGGCTATAACATCGGTGGGTTTGCGATGCCGATCATCCAGCTTTTCTTCGGGCCGATCGGCGCGGCATATGCCTGCATGTTTGACCTTGGCAATGCGCTGATCGTCTGCGGCGGTGAATATGCGATCACGTCATCCCTTCTGGGCTTTGATGCCGGCAATGAAGGGTTTGCGAAAAAAGCCGGCGCCTTCTGCAAACGCATTTTTTCATCCGTCACACTGGATGTCTATCTTGCAATGCTGGTGCTGATGCTGCTTCAGGTCCGCATTCCGGAGATTGTCGGATCAGTCACAGAACCGATTGCCATGGCCAACGGATTCATTTCCATGTTTATGCTTGGACTGATGTTCCACATTGAACGCAATCCGGAAAAACTGCATGATGTGATCTTCATCCTGATCTTCCGCGTCGCATTCGGCGTATGCTGCGGTATGCTTGTTTACCACTTCCTGCCGCTGGAAGAAATGACAAGAAAGATCGCCGCGCTCTGCATGGTTGCGCCCGCCGGCTCCATCACTCCCGTATTCACAGAACGGATCGGTGCCGACGCGCAAACTTCAAGTTTTCTGAATTCGCTTAGTGTCATCCTGAGTTTCATCATTATGTTTATCTATATGTTTGTTTTATGGTAAGGGGTCAGGCACCTTAGTACTTTAAAGTGCGAAGGTGCCTGGCACCAAACTGGTATTATTTTTTCTTCTATTTCCGTCATTTTGTCCTATGCTATTGCAATCATAAATCTATGTGATATATTCATGCTATAACACGCGGGTTTTAGATATTAGCAAGGAGTGAATAATGCCGAGAAAAAAACGCATATGGTTCAAAGGCGCTCACTACCATATCATGGGGCGAGGCAATCAAAAAAGAATAATATTCCAAGATGATGAAGACTATCAAACTTTTCTTCGACTACTAAAGATCTCACAAAGAAAAACTGGATTTACATTGCATGCATGTTGTTTAATGACGAATCATTTTCACTTAGAGTTGACTGCTGAAATCCATCCGATCTGGGAAACCATGCAGCCGGTAATGAGTCATTATGCGCAGATTTATAATAAGAAATACAATCTGGTTGGACATCTTTTTCAATCTAGGTATACATCATATTTAATCCAGGATGAGCGATATTTCCTTGAAGTCAGTCGATATATTCATCTTAATCCAGTCAAGGCGAATATAGTAAAGGATCCTCTGGTCTACCCTTACAGCAGTTACCGCAATTATATTTTAAACGAAAAAAACCCAATGTCTGACCTGATCAAATCCGATCAAATACTCATTCCTTATTTTGCTGGCAATCGGGAACGTTATCGTAAATTTGTTGAAGACAAAATTTCACATGAGGAGCATGAACAATTGATTCAAAAAGACATAAATGAAGACGATTTGTGGTAAGGTGCCAGGCACCTTACCACTTTAAAGTGCGAAGGTGCCTGGCACCGGTATTCCTGTCGGCTTTTTGCACAATCCAGATTCCAAGGCAAACAAGAACCAATGCCAGGATCGTAAATAGCCCAAGATTCTGATGCTCGCCAACGAATATGGCAGAAAAGAGAACGCCAAAGACGGGAGTCATGAAGCCGAAAACACTTATTCTGGAAACCGGATTGTGGCGTAACAGTATCCCCCAGACTGTATATGCTACAGATGATATTAATGCCATATATAAAAGAAGCAGAAACGCTGTTGGTGCAATCGGATGTAACCGTCCACCGGCAACAAATCCGATCAAAGTCATAATGAGTCCGCCAATCAGAAACTGATATCCACTCAACATGACCGGATTTTCTTTCTCGGAAAAGATTTTCAGACAGACGGTAGACATTCCGGATGAAACAGCTGAAAAAAGCATGAGGATATCACCTATGCCAAAAGAGATCTGCATTGATGAACCATGCAGATTGACGAGTACGATTCCGATAAAACCCAATATGCATCCAAGCGCCTTTTTTGATGTAAACTTTTCCATACGAAAAATCAGGGCGGCGATCAGAATCGAGAAAAACCAAACCGTACCATCTATGATAGAGGCATTGATCGCCGTTGTGCGGGCTAAGGACATATAGAATAGCGTGTATTGCAATATCGTTTGAAACAGTGAAAGAATCAGTACTTTATGAAAAGCGCTCTTGCAAATCAGCAAAGGACGCTTCCCTTGAATACTGCCAAATATGATCGTAAGAATGCCTGCCAGAAAAAAGCGCACACCGGCAAACAGAATCTGCGATGCCGTATCCATTGCGCCAACCGAAAACAAAGCATAACCTGTCTTAATACATGGAAATGCGCTGCCCCAAAGAGCGCAGCTGATCAATGCCAAAAGACATACTACCCATGTTTTTGTAAGAACAATATGACGATCTTTCATAATGAAAACCAATCTCTAGAAGATAAGCGCTTTCACACTTTAACCTATGAAGGTGCCAGGCACCTTCGTACTTTAAAGCGCTAAGGTGCCTGACCCCTCCATCAAAAATGTCGCCACGCCGACATCGTATGCACGCACCGGTATTTGGTCAAACATCGTTCTTTCCGTCCATGATATCTCATCACGACAAACCTTATTTGCCTCATCGATCAGCACTTCAATCATCTCTGTTCCAACCGGCATCGTCCCATGCGAAGGATAGATTCGGTCAAACTCCGCAACTCTTTCTTTTAATCGTGTAAGACTGTCAATATAAGACGGCATATCCCGGTGAACGCCAAACATAAAGATGTCACCATCCTGAACCGGATCTCCGGAAAACAGCATTTTTCGATTCCTGTCAAGAAAAGCAATGCTGCCCGGTGTATGCCCAGGCAAATGGATGACTTCCAGCGGACGGTCTCCCGGATCGATCACATCCCCTTCTTTGACATATGTCATCGTTTGCGTTGCTTCCGATTTGGCTCCACTGATGTTATGAAAAACCATGCTCTCGGACGGATGCATAATGATCTCTGAAAACTCATGACAGCATCCGATATGATCCCTGTCCGCATGCGTCAAAGCCAGACGGACCGGCCTCTCCGTAATCCTTTCAGCGATTGATCGTACCGATGGGATCATCATCCCGCAATCGATCAGAATTGCTTCTTTTGAGCCCTCCAATAGAAAGCAACGCACTATCTCATCCTCGATACTCCATGTATGCGGGTCAATCTGAATCACGTTCTGAAACTCTTTATCACTCATCGTAATTTCTCCTTACTGACATGGTTTCGGTGCCTGCCCCCTTAGAATGATTTCCGATAAAGCTCATATCCAATCTCATTCAGATACTCCGGCAGATTTCTGACGGAAAGTCGAATGAATTCTTTCGTCTTCTCTTCCAACTCCTCATAAGGTACCAGATCCGGTGTGGTCTTCATCGTGCGGTCAAAGATCCCGAATCGCCAGCCATCCTGCCGTTTATCACGCATCCACCGCTCATGTTCCATTTCCGCCAGCATTTCAAGCACTGGCCCGTAAAGCTCGCGGATCGTATCCGTTTCCTGTCCAATGATCGGCCGGATACCGATGGGCAAATGATAATCTTGCAGCTTCTCCCCGATAAAGCGAAGCTGTGAACGATAGCTGTTTCGATACTCTTCTTCCAATTCATCCCACGGTGCCAGATCCGGTTCTGTCAGAAGCTGTTTCGCGTCTAAAACGTCCAATGCATTCGAACCATCCGTGCCGCCATTTGCTGAAGTGTTTTTCTGAATCTCCTCAATCCGCTTCTGTCGGGTCTTTTCATGTGCCGCAGAGGCATACGTTTCCACTGCGTCGCCAATAATCTGCTCAAACGCAAGTTTCCTCAAAAAGTCTTCCACATCCAGATGGATATCAAGCTGCTCTGCCGTCGGCAGACAGGATGACGTAAAACGCGACACCTCCGAAAGCCTGCTCATATCGAGAATGAATTCCAGCGATCTTGCCCCGTGACGATATTCAGATACCGTCAACATCGCTGACAGCAGCCCTCTGGAAATATTGATCAGGCCGCCTTCCGGCCGGTAAATGTCTGACACCTTATGCGTGATCTGCTGACGCAGCAGCATCGCTCTGCGGATCATATGGCTCCGATCCGTTTCATCGCTCGGATTCGGTCCTTTAATGTTTAAGATCCCTTTCAGCCGACTGACAAAATCCGGTCCCTTCACCATCTGAAATGCAGTGATATCCTCCTCAGTTTCCGGCAAAAACCCCTGAAATGAAGCAGCCGTTGCGCCTGCAAATGCGAATACCGCGCCATTTACCTGAAACGATTTCCCATTCAGCGTATATTCGCCATCCTGCATCGGTGCAAGGAAGTACTTCAGCCATCCTCTGGCCGTACCGTCAAGCTCTGAATCAAACTCATCAAAGAAAACAAGCGGAATCTCATCTTTTCCCCGCTGCAATGCTTCATGCAGAGACTCAAACAATTCTGTCGGCGAATCAAACTGCGACAGATTCAAAGACGAGATTGCAAAACGGCCACAGCTTTTTGCGATCTGTTTTACGCCAAATGATTTCCCTGATCCAGGTGCGCCAAAGATTGCGATCGACAACGGACGCGGCATGTCATTTCCTTCGCTGTAATCGTACAGATAAATATAGTCGTCCAAAAGAGACTTGATCGTCGAATAGTTTTCAATCTCATCCTTATCAACTGTCGCAAGGCTGCCGTAATTGCAAAACGGCACGTTCGCATACAACTCCTCAGGCCCTGCGATCACGATTCTTTGCGCCACCGAAAGATACCCGCCGTTTTGCTTTTTGCAATATTCATCTAAAATGGAAAACGGCGCCAGCCCCGCTACAAGTGTTTTGGAATTGCGCTCCGGCACGTCTACTCTGCAGACCTGCCCTTTTTTCTCCAGTTCAAAGAGCTGTGCCAAAACCGGCAAAAGCGGCGCATCTTCATTGATCGTCATCTGCTCACTTAAGCCCGGCGTAAATAAAAGAACCCATTTCCCGTTTTGTTTTAACAAAGCACCCTGCGCATCCAAAAGGATCACAAGATTATCGTGTAACCTAAGTGGTCGCAGCACATCATTGACTGCCAGCTGCTTCAAAAACTCATCTACTGTTCTTTCATAAGAAATACCACGGGTAATCGGAAAATCCATCTGCCGCAAATGCTGCATCAATAAAAGTGGCACTTCCTTTCCGGAAAACTGCTCTGCCAGCAGTTTCCCCGTCTGATATTCACAATATTTCATATTTTTCATTACTTTTACCTCCTGTCTGAAGATATTAAGGAGCTAGGTTACCTCTAAAATATGTTCAAACTGTGGGCAAAAAATAAAGAAATAATAAAAACACTATTGTAGGGGTCAGGCACCTTCACGCTTTAACGTGCGAAGGTGCCTGACCCCTGCGATAATCATCACACCACAAAAAATGCCGGCAGCGTCGATACACATATCGCGCAGCTCGCAGCTTCTGCCCGGCACGAAAAGCTGATGCACTTCATCAGATATAGCATAAGCCGTTCCGATCACCCACGTGATCAGTCCCGTAATAAACGAATATCCCCTCTTTTCATTTACAGCTGCAAGCATCATAAAGAGTCCCAGCACCAGGTACTCTGTAAAATGTGCGCATTTGCGAACCGCAAACGTGACCGATTCCGGCGCCACGCCAAGAATCGATGCAACAAAACGTTCAAACACACTGCTCTCGATGCTCGACATTTCCGCCGGCATGGCTGAATGAACGAAGATTACGATCATAATGAAAATGCTGATTGCTGTAAAAATCCGAAATTTCACGTTAAGCTCCTCTCAGTAAATAGATTACCACAAAACCAGAAGCCAGGCACCTTTCTTTTACAACAAAAAGGACAGCCATCCGGCTGCCCTTAGATCACTCCAGGTAATCTTTCATATTGTTAAACAAAACTTCCATCACGATCGGTTTTTCCACAAACGCGTTCATTCCTGCCTCAAACGCTGCGTGTCGATCCTCCTTATACACGTTTGCCGTCATGGCTATGATCGGAACAGACGCCTTTTTCTCATCCGGCAGCTGCCGAATTCGCTTAACCGCCTCGATTCCGTCCATTACAGGCATTTGCAGGTCCATCAGGATCAGATCATAATACCCTGCATCCGCCTCGGTCACCTTATCGACACAGATCTGACCATTTTCAGCATAGTCCACATCTGCGCCGGTCAACATAACCATTTCTGCCGCGATCTCGCGGTTAACCTCCATGTCATCGACAAGAAGAATCCGTTTTCCGGAAAAATCGAACTTCTCCAGATTGGAAACCTGATTCGGATAATTGTTGGCCAGATAATCCGACAGTTCCACCAGACTGCCTTCAAAATCCATTCTGTCGTCCAGGTGCGAAACATCCAGCACATAGTCCAGTACCTTTAAAAGGTACTCACCGGAAACGCGGATCCCCGCCAGATATTTCGTGAGTTTTTCCGGTTCCTCGCAATGCAGTTCCGCCATTTTCGCATAGCCCAGAATGATATGCAGCGGTGTACGCAGATCATGCGACATTTTAAAGATCTGCAAAAGACGTGATGGCTTCTCCTCGTCAATAAACTCCCTGAGCAGATCATCTGCCGTAACCCCGAGAACATCAGCCAGCCTTGGAAACAAGCTGATATCCGGATATGATAACTCTCTCTCCCACTTTGAAACCGCCTTATCTGTAACGCCAACCTTCTGTGCTAATACTGCCTGAGTCATGTTGCTTTGTTTTCGAAGATAGCGGATCATCGATCCCAAAGTTGCATATGGCATTTCATCACCTCCGAATTTAAAGATAGCACGAAGGTAAGTAAACTACAATCGACAGATAGCTTACTTTTCGTCATATGGTTTTTATGATTTTTGCCGGGCTCCCGACAACAATAGCATTGTCAGGCACATCTTTTGTCACAACACTCATCGCCCCGACAACCGCATTTTTCCCGACACAAACGCCCGGCAGAATGGTCGCGCCCGCGCCGATCCATGCGCCCTCTTTGATCAAAACGGGTTTGCACAAAAGTACCTGTCTGTCATATAGATCATGATTATTGGAAATGATCTGCGCGTTTGCAGCGATCATGACATCGTCTTCGATCGTAATCCCGCCACGCGCCATCAAAAGAGAATTGCTGTTGATATAACAGTTTTTCCCGATCTCAACCATATTCAATGCGGCGCCGGCCACAGGTGCAGCCACATAGCTACCTTCACCGATCTTCCCCAAAAACAATTCCTTCATTACAGCCTGATATTCTTCCGTCATCGGCTCCGTATGGTTCAAACGAAACAAGAGCTTTGCCCCACGCTGTCCTTCTGCCATTTCTTCCGGTGTCATTTTCCTCATGTCAACTCTGATTTCCCTGCAATCCATAGCTGCCTCCCTTTTAGTTCACTACGTTGATCGGATCACCTGCAAAAAAGCTTTGTATATCATCTGCCACAACATCAACCAGCCGCTGACGCGTTTCCTGACCTTTCCAGCCCATGTGCGGTGTTATGATCACATTGTCAAGTGTGTATAGCGGATTCTCATCTGCCGGCGGTTCGGTTTCCTGCACATCAAGTCCCGCTCCTGCAATCTTTCTATCCTGCAATGCCCTGATCAGTGCCGGTTCATCGATCAGCCCGCCGCGTGAAGTATTGATCAAAAATGCGGTCGGCTTCATCAGAGAAATGGCGGTTTCATCGATCAGATGCGCTGTCTCTGCATTCAGTGGGCAGTGCAGTGAAACATAATCGCTCTCTTTTAAAAGCGTTTCCAGCGTAACAAAAGTAACATCTCCCAGATCATCTTTTTTCGTACGGCTGTAAACAAGAACATTCATATCCAGCGCCTTCGCGACCCGGATCACCTGCCGTCCGATGTTCCCGGCGCCCACCACGCCCAGGGTTTTCCCATTCAATTCCAGATGCGGGACCTGAAGATGATCCGTAAAATTCGTACGGTCTCCGGCGCCAAGCATTTTCATCTGCACCTGCATGGTTGAAGACAGGCAAAGCATCATCATGATCGCCGTATGCGCGACCCTATGCGAACTGTATGCCGGCACATTACAAACAGTAATCCCGCGGTTTGTGGCCGCGTCGATCGCAATATTATTGTACCCGGTCCCTGCCTCACAGATCAGCTTCACACTATCAGGAAACTGTCCGATCAGTTCTGCCGGAACAGGCATCTCCTTTGTGACGACTGCGCAGGCTCCCTGAATCCTGTCTGGGATCTCTTCCGGCTTGCTGTCATCATATACTGTTACGTCCTCAGATAAACCGGAAAAATCCAGCCGCCCGTCATAATTCATTTTTGCGGCATTTAAAACAACTACTTTCTGATTCATTCTCATCTCTCCTTTCGCAGGCTGCGGATATCGTTTCCGTTCGCTTTCACAACTTTATGAACTTATTGTAACATTTCTGTAATGGTACACGACACCCCCTTTTTTTGTTATAATCAGAGTACGAATTCAAACAAAGGAGAGCAATCGTATGTTTGTTAATCTTGAAGATATTATTGACGCGATGGAAATGACGGATCCGTATTCGGAGTTTTTCTTAAATGAGACCACCGGAGAGATCATTATGGTCAGCGAAACAACCATGTCCAGAGATGAAATTGAGGAAATCTATGATCAGCTTGATCACGATGGTTACTTCAAGCTGCCCACACAATTTGATATCGACGATTACAATATCCCTGAAGATTTTGTCAGCAACCTGCCTCACAGCGAGGCCAAAGATTATTTAGAAAATGTGATTGCCGGCCAGGATGCGTCTGATCAATTCCGACAGGGCATCGAGTCCTATGATCTGGTGGATGACTGGTATCAGTTTCACGACCAAATATTCCGCATGATCGCCGAGAACTGGTGTATTGACAATGAGATCGAATATGAATGATAAACGAACCATCTTTCATGTAGATGTGAATTCCGCTTTTTTGTCCTGGTCGGCCTTAAAAAAACTAAAGGACGATCCGGACAGCGTTGATCTGCGGACAATTCCATCTGCGGTTGGCGGGGATGTCAAAACCCGTCACGGGATCATCACCGCCAAATCGATCCCTGCCAAAAAATACAACATCCAGACAGGGGAACCCGTTGTCAAGGCACTGCAAAAATGTCCGCAGCTTGTTATGGTCCCCAGCGATTTCGAAACTTATCACTACTATTCCGGCGCCCTGATGGAACTGCTTTTTCAGTTTTCACCCATTTTGCAGCAGGTTTCGATCGATGAGGCATTTCTGGATGTTTCTGATCTGGTAAGTGATCGTGCTTCTGCCGTTTTGCTTGCAGACAGGATCCGCGAAACGGTTTTCGATACGCTTGGATTCACTGTAAATGTCGGCATTTCTGAAAACAAGCTGCTCGCAAAAATGGCCAGCGATTTTCAAAAGCCTGACCGCACGCACACTTTGTTCCCGGATGAGATTCCGCAGAAAATGTGGCCGCTTTCCATCGAAAAACTGTTTGGATGCGGAAAAGCTACATCCGTAAAACTCCAGGGAATCGGCATTCATACGATTGGCGAAGCGGCTTCCATGCCCCTGCAAACCCTGCAGTCACTGCTCGGCGAAAAAGCCGGCCTCTATATTCATAACAGTGCAAACGGGATCAGCACTTCTCCTGTCCGTCCCGAACGTGAAAAGGCCAAGAGCATTTCAAATGAAATCACCTTGTCAAAGGATGTTTCCACTCTGGAGGAGGCATTGCCGTTCATCAAAAAGCTCTCGGTAAAGGTTGCGGGAAGGATGGCAAAAGCATCTGTCATGGGTCAAACCGTGTCCCTTCTTATAAAAACATCTGACTTCAAACGGATCTCACGCCAGTTTTCGCTGCGTGCTGCTACGAACCGCGCCGATGTCATCGAAAAAACCGCCTGTCAACTGGCGAAACACTTACTACCTGAGCTTTTTCAGGAAGGCACATCAATCCGCCTCATCGGCGTAGGCATCAGCAAACTAAACGACGGCGAAAACATGCAGCTTGACCTGACTGCCTGGGCCGAAGAAAAACAGGATCTCGAGAGCAATAAAGAGAAACGAAAAAAGCAGAAAGTCATGAATGACCTGATGAAAGAGATCGATACCCGCTTCGGGCAGGGGACGATCCAAAAAGGAACCGGCCGATAAAAAAGAGGGTACCGATAACGGGTACCCCCTTTCATTTGTCAGGATGAAAACCTGCATCTTTTGATCCCGACCAGATACAGGATCGGCAGCGCCATCAGCACCCATATAAATGGAATAAACACCTTTGTTACACAGGAAACTGCTGTAAGGATCAAAACGATGATCCCCAATACTTTCAGCGGTTTCTTTTTTCTGACGCTCAGCCCTGCAATGCCCGCAGCCAGGCTCACTGCTTTTGTGACGATCAGCCTGATCAAAAACAGTTTTCCAAAGCCGGCAAGCAGAGAGATCGTTGCTGCATCCACATGTGCATCCAACGCATACAGTCCGGTGATTCCCGCCAGACAGGCAAAAATCCAGATTGCGCTGAAAATGATCATCAGGATACTGATGACTTTTAAGATCTTACTTCGTTTTATCATGATATAAGCTGATTAAAATGTTACAACTTCCGGTTCGTGTGTGAACGAACTAAATGTTGCTGTTGCATCTTTAAAATAGAAAACTTCTGTGTTTCCATCGTCTGCGGAATACATGTTTTTCAAAGCAGGATAAGCATCCAGCATGGACTCCTTTGCTTCGAGTCGTTCATCCTCTACCAATGTACCTGCTACGCGAAGCCATTCGCCGTTTTTGAACGCGCAGATTTCAACCTTCGGATTCGCATGAATCTGCTTGGAAACATCCTTCACTTTTCCTGTCTGAATGTACAGTTTTCCTTCAAAAACATGCGCCGTACCAAACGGTCTTACACGGGGCTGATCCCCATCAGCTGTAGCCAGATAATATGTCTCCGCATCCTTTAAAAAATCAATTACACGTTGCATCTAAAAACCTCCTTTTTAAACCGCCGGATTCGCCTTGAGCCATGCAATGATATCCGAGCTTTCATACATTGGTTTCCCATCAATAAACAGGCACGGCACCTGCTCCATGCCTCCGTCCCGAATCAAACGTTCTCTGTCTGCGGCACTCTTATGAATATCATGGTATTCCACGTCCGTCCTGCCGGATTGTTCAATATATTTCATCACACGCCTGCAAAACGGGCAAGTATCAAATTTGTATAATTCAAGCTTCATCGTACCCCTCCTGTTCCATCGCCAATAAGGTCAGCATATCAACCGCAGTCTCTAAAATGCGGTCGTTAAAATCATATTCTTTTGTGTGGAGCGCAGGCCAGTTTTCGCCGTTTCCGATATAAAACATGGCACCATCACATTCTTTCAGATAATATCCGAAATCCTCAGATGCACGCCAAAGGTCTGACATTTCAATCGTTGGAATCTGCATCTTTTTTGCTGCCGCCAATACCCGATCGATCCCCTGCGTACTGTTTTTTGTTTCCGGGAAATAATCAAAAAACTGATACTTTGTCTGAAGGTCAGACTGAGCGGCCAATTGATCAGCAAATCTCATCACCTCTTGTTTCAGCGTTTTCAATTCTTCCTCGTATTCCGCCCGCAAAGTCAGACGCAGCGTCCCGTCACCCGGAGAAATGCCAAAATCTCCGGTCCCGACATGAATCCCGGTCACAGTGCAAAGCACCATCCCGCTATGCGTTTCCTTCAGTAATTTATGAATGTATAAAACAATCTCCGAGATCACCACGGATGGATTTCGTCCTTCTTCCGGTGCGCTGGCATGTGAAGATTTCCCGAAAAACCGGATCTCCATCCCCTCAGAAGCCGGCTGCGTCAGACCTCTCCTGAAGACCACTGCTCCTTCAGGATATCCACCCAGATTGTGAAATGCATATACTTCCCTGATCCCTTTTTCTTTGATCAGCTTCGCGCACACTTTTCCGCCTGCCCCGATTTCTTCAGCCGGTTGAAAAATCAAATACACCGTTTTGGAAGTCTCCATCTGATCCAATGCAAGCGCAAGCCCGCATAATGCCGCGCAATGTCCGTCATGTCCGCATTTATGGGAAATGCCTTCCTTTGACGATGCATATGGAAGTGCTACCGCTTCCTCGATCGGTAATGCATCCATATCCGCACGAAACGCGATCTGCTCCGCCTCCGGATCATATGCTCTTTTCACAGCAAACAACCAGCCGTCCCGGTCCACGACCTCCAGCGATGTATTTTGTAACAGGAACTCCCGGATACGTCCCAGCGTCTTTTCTTCATGCAGAGAAAGCTCCGGGTATTTATGCAATTCATGTCTCAATGTGATGGTTTTCTCAAGATTTGTTTTTTCCATAACCCGCCTGCAGATTGGCTACCGATAATACAGCCGCCCGCCTTCATAGATTTCTTGCAAATCTCCCCGGTCAACAAGATACTCAATATAGCTTCGCATATCCCGCTCATAAAGCTTCACTTTGAATGCCTGTTTTGAAAGAAGCTTCATCTCAGTACATGCCTTTTTGATGATGTCTTCGAGCGTCATCTGCTCCGTCACCAGTGACCGGAACCGCTCTATGCGCTCTTCAAGCTGACAGATGTTATAAGCAGCCAGCTCTTTGATATCCGGCTCGCATCCCTTGTGCGCAGCAAGCACCATGCAGGATAACCCGGCCAGCTTTTTCATCGATTGCAACGCCGTTTCAACGGATGCATAATAGGGCACTTTCGAGACTTCCATCACATCTTTTGACAGCATGGCATCCCCGAGATATAAGACCTCATCCGGCGTCATGATCGAAATATGATCAGGCGAGTGTCCGGGCGTATGTATGATTCCAAACGTCACGCCAGCCATCTCAAATTCCGTCACATCCGGGCCGATCAACAGATCCGGCGAAAAACGCAGTGCCTGAATATCATCGATTTTGCGCACGTCTTCCAACGTAAAAATATACAGGTAGGATTTGAGTGTCAGATCGCTGAATCCAAGGCCTGCTTCCCCTGCGGGCAGCGCAACCGGAATGTGGTACGTTTCCTGAAAATAACGATTGCCGCCGCAATGATCCGTATGCAGATGTGTACTGATGATTCCAACCGGCTTGAGTCCGTTTTCCCGCAGCGTTCGATCTATGTCCATCCTCTCATAATGCCAGCCGGAGTCTAACAAAATGCAATCCCGGTTTTCTTTTACATAAACCGGGATTGCTTCCCATGCATCAATATAATAGGTGTTTCCTTTTACATGCACCAGGTCCATTTGTAATCCTCCGCCTTACCGCATTAAATACGAAAACACCAGATATGCAGTCTTTAATTCGTCATGCCGGATCGATCCATCTTCAATCTTAATAATATCTCCGGCAATGACCTCGATGTCATCCATCTCGATTTCCTGGCGGTCAAGTCTGACAACCGTTTTCTGCTCTTTTTCCCGGTAAACGTCCGACACTTCCATCGAAACCTGGCCGTCGTTGGCGATCACCACATCAACAGACCGCTCACCCAGATAAAAATTCAAAGCGTCGACATGATCGCGCACGGTGTAGCCGTCCGTCTCGCCGGGCTGACTGACCAGATTTGAAATGTACATAATCGGCGCACTGGTCTTTGCCAGCGCATCCCGTACGTCATCCGTGATCAGATGCGGTAAAATACTGGTATAAAGGCTTCCCGGACTCAAAATGATCAGATCTGCCTCTTCCACCTTGCCCGCGATTTCCGGATTCACTTTAAACGAGTGGTCATACGTCAAAGACTTAATGTCCTTCACGTTTTCGCTGACCGCCTCCTCACCGAAAAAATCCACCAGGTCGCCGTGTCCGACAAGTTCTACCTTTTCCTCTGTTAATGGCAAAACCGTGCCTTTTACCTGCAAAAGCTTGCTCATATATTTGGACGCCTCTGTCAGATTTCCCTTCAGATCGATCAATGCTGCGAGCAAAATATTGCGCACCGGATGGTTATGCAGGGTCCCGTCCTTTTCAAAGCGATAGCCCATCAGCCGGATAAAATCATCATCCACATTTGCCATCGCCAAAAGGACCTTCCCCACATCGCCAACCGCTGGAATATCAAGTTCTTCCTTTAAAACGCCGGTACTGCTGCCATCATCACTCACCGCAATCACAGCCGTCACGTCTACAGGAAACAGTTTCAGTCCCGACAGCACGCAGGATAACCCCGTGCCACCGCCAAAAATCACAATTTTTTTCATTTTTAATAGTTATCTGCCTTTAATTCAAAATGCGCCTGCGGGTGATTGCAGACCGGGCAAACATCCGGAGCCTTCGGTCCAACAACAACATGTCCGCAGTTCGAGCAAATCCAAACACAATCGCCATCCCGTGAGAAAACGAGTCCGCCTTCAATATTGGCAAGCAGCTTGCGATAACGCTCTTCATGATCCTTTTCAATCTCAGCAACCATTTCAAACAGATCAGCAATCTCATTCAAGCCTTCTTCGCGTGCTTCCTTTGCAAATGTCGGATACATCTCCTGCCACTCATATGCTTCGCCATCTGCCGCAAGCTCCAGATTGGTTTTTGTGTCGCCAATGCCTTCTAAGATCTTATACCAGATCTTAGCGTGCTCCTTTTCATTTGCTGCTGTCTCCTCAAAGATCTTTGAAATCTGTACATAGCCATCGCTTTTTGCCTTGGAAGCAAAATACGTATATTTGTTTCTCGCTTCCGACTCGCCGGCAAAAGCAGCAAGAAGGTTATCAAAGGTCTTCGTTCCCATCAGGTTTCTTCCTAAATTCTGATAATAATCTGCCATTATTTTCCTCCTTACATAAAAAACACCCAGCTACGTCCATATTGTAACACATCTTATGTAACGCTTCTATTACCAAACACCTGCTGTCTCTAAAGTTTTTCTAAATCGTAAATAACGTATCGTTCCCAATTACAAATATGTTACAATCCACTTAGGGGTCAGGCACCTTCGCGCTTTAATGTACGAAGGTGCCTGGCACCTCACCACTTCACAGCACGAAGGTGCCTGACCCCTACCGAAAGGAATCCACTATGATCATTCAAACAGGACAGCGGACCGACATCCCGGCGTATTATTCCGAATGGTTTGCAAACCGCCTTCAAGAAGGCTATGTGCTGGTCCGAAACCCATACAATCCAATTTCCGTCACCCGGTATGAACTCACACCGGATGTCGTCGACCTGATCGGTTTCTGCAGTAAGAATCCGGAACCGCTGTTAAAACACATGGACCTTTTGCGCCCATATCACCAGTACTGGTTTGTGACGATCACGCCATATGACAAAGACATGGAGCCAAACGTTCCGCCAAAAGAAACGGTTATGGAAACATTTCGCCGGCTATCTTCAATCGTCGGACCGGACTGCATCGCATGGCGCTATGATCCCATCATCATAAATGAAACCTGGACATCGGAAAAACACTTTGAAACCTTCCGTGAAATGGCTTCGACCCTTGCCGGATACACAAAAGTCTGCGTCATCAGCTTCATCATGCTGTATGAAAAAGTAAAGATCAATTTCCCGGAAGTAAAACTGATCCCTGAAAAAGAACAGATCCGGATCTCTGAAGAACTTGTTAAAATCGCGAAAGACTTCGGGATGACGATACGCCCATGTGGCGACAGCAGACATCTGACAAACACCGGAGCCGACTGTTCCGGCTGCATGACCCAAAAAACGTTTGAAACAGCGATCGGGCAGAACCTGAACCTTCCGTCCAATCCCAACAACCGAAAAGAATGCGCCTGCTACATCACCGGAGACATCGGTGCATACAACACCTGCGGCCACCTTTGCCGGTACTGCTACGCAAACTCCGACCCGCAGCTTGTCGCGCAGAACATGCGCCGCCACGACCCGCATTCCCCATTGATCACCGGAAATCTGTTAGAAACCGACAACGTACACCAGGCCAAACAAAAGTCCTGGATTGATCCGCAGCTGCGGCTTTTTTGAGGAGATAACCATGAACCACAGTTATCGAAATACCACCTTTTCAGCAGAAATCTGTGACGGTTGCATGAACGGCTGCAGCCTGCATCAGCCCGGCTGCCAGCGCGGCATGGAAAAGGCCGGAAAAAAGGGGACTGCCTACCGCTCTCTTGCCTCGGCGCAGGAAGAGTATCTGAAACGCCAGGAAGAAATGCGGCAAAATGTGAATGATTTAGAAGAAACGATTGCAAGACAGTTCCGGGACTGGGACGAGAATTTTATTTCAGAAAAAGATGCACTGCGCACGGATCTGATCGGAATGCAGATTTTCGACCAGCCGATCTTTGGCATTTCCAATGCGTTTGATCCCCTCTACCGCTCCCTGAAAAAACAAGAGATCGTCGGCCCCTGGCACAAGCTGCCGACTGGTTTTTTAAAAGAAGGCAAGCGCGTCATTTCCATGTTTTTCCCATACACGGAGCAGGTCAAACGCAATCAGCGCATGTCGCTCGGCGAAACGACGCCGGAATGGCTGCACGGCAGAATCGAAGGAAATGCCGCCATGGTATCGTTTGCAAAAGATCTCTGCGAAGTAATCAGACAAAAAGAATACCTGGCCTGCGTGCCTGTGACTGAACCCGGGTTTCAGGTCGTCATGAACGGCATCGGGATCGCCGGCTATAAAGAAATCAAAGAAACCACCTTTGGAAGCACATGGTCCGAACGCCATGTCGCCTACATCAGTGGTCTCGGTACATTTGGTTTGTCAAGAGGTCTGATCACCCAGAACGGGATCGCCGGCAGGTTCTGCAGCATCGTCACCGATATGCTGCTTCCCGTCACGGACCGCACTTATAAAGAATACGACGAGTGGTGCACCAAATGCGGCAGGTGCGCCATCCGCTGCCCCGTTCATGCGATCAGCTTAGAAGCCGGCAAGGACCATGTCCCATGCGGGAAACGGATCGACGAAAGCAAGATCCGCTATGCCCCAAGATACGGCTGCGGTCAATGCCAGACCGCCGTCCCGTGTGAGTCCCGTCGTCCCACATAGGGGTCAGGCACCTTCACGCATTAAAGCGTGAAGGTGCCTGACCCCTTAGATAATGCTAACTTACGGAGCCGGATCGTATCCTTCCGGCACTGTGATGCCAAGTGATTCACAAAGTGCCATGTTGGCGGTCTTTGTGGTCTTTGCAGCGGTCTCGATTTCCATCGTGGCCGGATCCGCGCCATTTACAAGGATCTCATATGCCATGAGTCCTGTCTGATAGCCAAGATCATAATAGCTGATCGATACAGCGGCGATACCGGTATCCACATCACCCCAGCCCGTTACGACCGGGATATTTGCCGGTGCGGTCACATTTTTCACCGTCCCGATCGCTGCCGCAAACGTATTGTCCGTCGGGATATAGATTGCGTCGCACTCCTGCGCCGCCTTTGTGGTCACACTCTGAATCTCATTGGAATCTGCAGCCGTATATATAACGGTCTCAATATTGTCTTTTGCTGCTTCTTCCTCAAATGCTTCTGCCTGGTAAATCGAGTTCGGCTCTGCCGAGCAGTACAGGATCGCGATTTTCTTTGCATCCGGCAAAAGCTCTACAAAAATATCTTCCTGCTGATCAATCGGTGCAAGATCCGAAGTCCCTGAAACATTGGTTCCTGTTGTTCCGGAAAAATCCTGCATGCCAAGCGCAGATGCATAATCCGTTACCGACGTTCCCAGAACCGGAATATCTGCCGTCGCCTGGGAAGCCGCCTGCAATGCCGGTGTCGCATTCGCCAGGATCAGATCCACCTTGGCCGATACAAACTGATTGCAGATCGTCGCGTTATTTGCCGATTCTCCCTGCGCATTCTGCACATCGATCTCGACATTATCTCCTAATTTGTCTTTCAGCGCTGCCTCAAACCCTTCTGTCGCAGCATCCAAAGACTCATGCTCAAGCGCCTGGCAGATTCCTACAGAATAAACCTGTCCGTCTGCGCTTTCTGCCCCTGCACTTCCACCTGCCTGGCCAGAGCCACTGCTTCCACAAGCTGTAAGGCCAACGAGCATTGTCGCTGCTATGATCAGTGTAATAATCTTTCTTTTCATCGCAAACCCTCATATTATCTTCACTTTACTATGCTACCATGTGAAAATATTATATCCTGCAAAAAAGAAAGTCAAACACACGCTTTAAAGCGCCAAATCGCTAAATTACTACCACCAATGCACCAGCACGGTCATCAGAGCATACGAAAAGATCAGACTTGCAAAGATGATCGCCTGCTTTACCCTGTGGTCTGTGAGGATGCCGACGAATTCCCGCACCCACGCATTCGGGAAAAAGTACCACTTCGTCTTCGCGCCCATGCCGACCGCGCGCATTTTCAATCGCCTTGCGTGAAGGCCGCTGCGGAACACATGATAATTGGTCGTAGAAAAAGCAACCTTTCCGTCCGGATTGATTTTCTGTATGATCTCTTTTGAAAACTTCATATTCTCAAACGTATTCGTAGACCGGTCTTCCTCAAAAACCCGTTCCGACGGTATACCCTGCTCAACCATGTAGCGCTTCATGCAGGCGCTTTCCGATACAACCTCGTTCGGCCCCTGACCGCCCGATGTGATAAAGATCAAGTCTTTTCCCGTCTCCTCTTTTTGCCGTTTCGCAAACGCGATCGCGCGGTCGATCCGCCCGCGCAAAAGCGGCGTCGGCGTGCCGTCTTTTCTGATCCCGCATCCAAGAATGATCAGAAAATCCTTATCCGGATCCGGCTCGTGTCTGGCAGCGATCACATTTGCAATGATCGCGCCGACCAGCATACACTCAAAATAAAGGTAAATCGCCGCAAAAATGCTGACCACCATATCATGCACGAAAACCTGCATCTCACTCCCTGATGCATAAAAATCAAACAGATACAGGAACACCTCTCCACCAACCAGAACAGCTGCAAGGAGAATCCCAAGCAAGTTAACCAGCCGCTTCCCTTCATGCCGGATCAGCGATACATTCGAAACACACAGTACGATAGAATAAACCAGGATAAACGGTGATGTCAGAATCATCCAGTTTTTCGCCGAACTCTTCAGCAGATAGAAAATCTGCATCCCATCATGCACAGCCGGATATCGGATGATATATACTGTCAGGACGATATGCGTGATCAAAAGAGAGACGCAAAACAATGCAAATCCCATATAATAAATCGTATTATAGGAATACGGATTGTACTGGATCTGCCGGCGGAACGCAACGATCAGCATAAAAAAGACCACGACAAAATACACATCATAGATCACGCTGAGCAAGACTGCATGCTCCTGCAGATCGCCGCGGATCAAGATCCCTGTCAGCACGGCAACGACTGCCGAAAGGATCGCGATATTCCAAACATTTGGCTTTTTATCTCTGGTGTCAAACTTCATCCGTTCAAACTTCCTTTGCTTCAATTATTTTCTAACAACAATCGCCACCGTCAGGATACACATTACAACCCCTATGATCAAAAGAGGCACCATTCCATCGATATACCCTTTCACCTCGTCGAGCCCATAGTAAAGGATATAGCAGATCATGCTGACTGCGGCAGAAATGATGATCATCACAAACCAAAGAACCACCCCTGAAAACGAGAACAATTCCAGGCCATATAAAACATTCACTTCAGACAGGGCAAGAATACACCACCCTACGATCAGCAGAAGCTCTGTCGTCACCATCCGGTGCAGGAAAAAACCTGTAATGGCAAGCAAAGCAAAATACGCGATCACACCCAAAACCAGAAGCAATGTCCCGGAAATGAGCGAGCGGTTGATCGCAGCATGACGAAACGAAAGGATCAGTACGAAAATAGCTCCGATCCCTGCCACTGCTGCAGGAAGCAGAAGCCATCCCGACGACATCCCCTTTACCGCGCCTGCCGGTTTGAACGCGATCAGCCACCACGCCAGGTAAAACGCGCAGCATATGACCAGCAAAATGTTACCGGTAATCAGATTCTTGATTGTTGAAGTCAGCATCTCTCTCCTTGTAAAACGTTTTTTTGACTGAACTGTCATCTGTCTTCTATTCTAACAAAAAATGTACCCTATAATCAAAAAAATGATATTGCCATGCGATATTTCATGAGATATCTTTAAGTCAAGAGATGCTCAAAACAACTCTGGATTCAAGAAGGAGGTATTTGAAATGGCAAAGAAAGTACTGTTACTCTGTGGCGATTTTACAGAAGACTATGAAACCATGGTTCCGTTCCAGGCACTTGGCGTGCTGGGATACCAGGTAGATGCTGTCTGCCCGGACAAGAAAGCCGGCGAAACAGTTGCTACTGCTGTCCATGATTTCCTTGGCGAGCAGACTTATACCGAACTCCGCGGACACAATTTTGCTCTGACTGCTGATTTTGACGCTGTTAATACAGCAGATTATGAAGGACTGTTCATTACCGGCGGACGCGCACCGGAATACATCCGTCTGAATGAACGGGTATTAGAGATTGTCCGCGAATTCTTTGCGGCAAATAAACCTGTCGCTGCGATCTGCCACGGTCCGCAGGTGCTTGCAGCTGCAGGCGTTCTGAACGGATACAAAGCGACCGCTTACCCTGCAGTCGGCCCGGATGTCACACTTGCAGGCAGCACATATGTAGAAGTACCGGCTGACGAAGCAGTCGTTGACAGAAACCTGGTGACTGCTCCCGCATGGCCCGGCGATACCGCTATCGTTCGTGAGTTTGCAAAACTGATGGGCGCAAAGATCGAGATTTAGATTTGTATGAAAAGGGGTACCAAAAACGGTACCCCTCATTTTATATCACCCGCAATCTCCATAATCTTCTCCGCTACGGCTTTTCCCAATACCTGATGTGCCTCTTCGGTCAGATGCTCCCCATCGATATCGGACGCCTCCGCATACCGGGCTGCATCCATGAAAAAGAGGCCGTATTGATCTGCAAGCTTCTCATAATATCCGGCCAGCTGACGCGATTCAGCGATATCATCATATCCACTCGTTCCATAACTGCTTTTCAGATGAACCGGTGAAACGATGAGTACCGATGGCGTGTCCATAAATACAGGCGATGAAACACTGAAGCGCTCATTGACATCAAGCACCATCCTGATCAGCTGTTCCATGCCATCCGCGCAACCCTTTGCGTCAATGTACTTCATATCATTCGTCCCAAGCATGATGACAACCAGATCTAACGGCTTTTGTGACTGCAACTCATGATCGATCTCTTTGCAGCCGTTTCGAAGCGGCTTCTCAGGATCATCAAACGCTGTCGTTCTCCCGTTCATCCCTGCCGGAATACAGTTGTATCCCTCTCCAAGCAGACCGGCGCAGACACTCGTCCAGCGCTTTTCATAAGCGTATCTTAGTCCACACGAAGGATCATATCCCCAAGTATTTGAATCTCCATAAAAAAGGATGTTATACATTGCACTCCTCCATTTTTTGCAGCATCCGCATTTTCATCTCGCCACGGCCATTACCACTGCTGAAATCACCGCAATGATCAACAGCAAAACAACGATCCATAAGACTGTCGCACGCCTTGTCTGGTGATGAACCCGAAAGAACGGATACGGACCATCATACTTATTCTTTGCATTCAGATACAGCATCACCAGTCCGTAGAGCAGCGTGATCAAAATCGGAAACCATATCATTTTCTGGCCGGCATGATTTTCAAAAAAAACATAAGAAATCGTTGAAATGACCGGACACAGAATATGATGATAGAGACCATTTCCGCTCCAGAGTAATCTCTTCGGATCCCCGCCCATTGGAATCAACACGCAAACCGTTATCAGCAATGTCATCACCAGCATACAGGTGCTCAAATATCGGATATTTGTGATCCAGAGTCGTTGTCCGAAGACCACGAGCAGCAATGCCGAGATGACCGTCACGATATTGGAAAGCTGCGTATAAAAAGCCAGTGCCGCCCACTTCCGCCGTGGGAGACTGATCGAAAGGCCTTTTACCTCCAGTATGAAAATGATCAGACAAAGAACCCGTGCTGCCATCTTTCTCCTTTTGCATACATAACGCCAATGAACTATCATCTGTCTTACATTTTAGCATGAAAAAAGGGTACCAGGAAACTGATACCCTATTTTATAATCCGAATCAGGAAATCCACCTTCCCGATGAATCAAACTCATAAGACTTCCCACTGATTGTCAGTGTACCGGTTGCCATATATCCGTTTGACTTCAGATAGTACCAGTATCCACCGGATTTAACCCACTTGTTCTTGCTGATCTTACCATTGGAAGCCATATACATCCAGCCACCGCTATCCTGAGCCCACTCATTCGCTGCCATATATCCGTTGGACTTGATGTAATACCACTCGCCTTTATCCCGGATCCACTTGCCCTTGACCCAGTAACCGTTTGACCCCATCCAGCACCAGCCTTTGCTGTCCTTTGCCCATCCGTTTGTTACCATCCGGCCGTCGCTTCCAAGATAACACCAACCCTTGCTGTCCTTTCTCCAGGATTTTGCTACCCGATAGCCTTTTTCAATATAGTACCAGCCACCATTGTATTTGATCCATTTGGTGCTGTTATCCCAATAGCCGCTGCTATTCATCCATACCCAGCCTTTGCTGTCTTTCGCCCAGCCATTGGCTACCATCTTTCCGTCTGACCCAAGATAACACCAGCCCTTTGAGTCTTTCTTCCAGGCATTCTTTACCATTTTGCCATTGTTATCGTAGAAGTACCAGTAGCCACCTTGCTTATGCCAACCAGTAAGTTTGGTAATCTTAAATGTTACTGTCTTAGAGCCATTATACTTCCCAATACCTGTAATAATAACCGATGCTGTCCCGGCATTTACATTATTCCGGTATGCAACGGTATAATCCGTTCCGGATTTAAGGGTTGTAGTGCCAACCTTTACAACCGGCAACTGTGTGATAGCTGCTCCTGTATATGTTTTCTCAACTACGTTAGATACACTGGCGTTTGCGATAGAAATCCTGTCTAACATCGGAATCTCTGCGCGCTGTTTGTGTCCGCAGATCGTACATGTACGTTCTTTCGTACCTGTTGCAGTATATGTTGCCGCCTTTGTAACGATCCACGCGCCATAGGTGTGTAAGTGAGTTTCCCCATCTTTATAAGCTGTATCACTAATCACAAGATCCTCGTCTGCATAAAGAGAACGAGTATCCACATCATACTGATATGCAATCGATGTGCTGGTACTTCCATGCGTACATGTGAAGACATATCCATCATCAACAGAACCGGATGTGAATCCTGCCAGAAACAGTAAGTTGTCAGCTCCCACCGTTTCCTCATCACAATTCGTCACATCCACGAGGTAGTTATTCTCGTCCGCCATATTGACGATATTCCACATATGGCTCCCCTGACCAGTGCCACCTCTCATGATTCCTGAAACTGAAATGCAGGTAATATCATTATCAAATGCTGTCTTGTCACACAGATACTGAAATGACTTCGCATATCCTTCACAAACAACATTCGTACCGGCATCGCCATCAAAAACGGATATGATCTGCCAGGGATCACCATACGATATCGTATCATCGTATGCCGCGTTCTGATCGTAAGAAACCAGATCACAAATTTCTGTTCTATACCCATCCAGCTTTTCAAAGTCGGAAGCTCCTGCATACGCACGGATGATCGAATCTGCATTGTTTATTGCATTCTGCACACGCTTCGCATTTATAGTATTTACAAGATAAGCGCCTGCCGCATAATCCGTTGCCACTGAAAACGAAAATGTGATTCCACTATCAAACCCAATCTTCCATTCTTTCCCATCAAAAACCGCAGTAATATCCGGTCCCTTTGTTGACGCGCCTGAAACCTTGTCATACCAGTACAATTCATACGGACAATCCGCCAGCAAAGCAGATACGACTTTATTAAGATTTAAATTCAGCTTTTGTGTTACTGCATTCGCTGCATCCGGCGAAATACTGCCATCCACAACAATCGCGGGAACTCCTAACTCACCAGCTGTCCATGTTTTATTTGCAAACCCCAGTTCATCCAGCGACACTTCAAAAACAGTAGATGTCAAATTGCCATCTGCTACTTTGGCGATCTCGTTCTTGAGTTTTAAATATACTTTCCGATTTGTTCCGGTTAATTGAGAACCTCTCGAAGAGGATGATTCCGGTGCAGTAGATAACTCCAGCTTAATCTCTACATAATCTTCAAAAAGCTCCTCATTATCCAAAGGAACAGAAGATGTAACTTCTTCTTCCTCTAATACAGCGGCGACAGTGTCCGAAGCATCTGCAACGGGGATCTCATCTTCCGCACTGATATCACCGATCGATTCCGTTTCCGCTGCCTTTGCCTCATTCGTACCAGTTGCCCCATTAAAGAACTCTCCTGTCAAAGGAACAATACTGACAGATATAACGATTGCCAGGCAAACTGCTGATAGCTTTTTCCAAATCCGCTTCTTCATCCAGGTCTTCTCCTTAAAACCATTCACCGTAAAAACTACATAATAGTACTTGGTTGTATGATATCATTGTTATTTACAATGTATATCGTAACAAATACGCTGCTATGCTTGCAATGTATTCTTAAAGCTTTTCCGCCCGCATAATTCCAACAAACAGGCACAGGATATACAGGAGCGTAAAGACATGGTATACCGCATTGTAGTTGAACTCCAACGGTCCGATATGAAACAGGATCGTTTTCACTGTTTGCAGGATGCTTCCGACAACCATGAACCCGACGCCCGCCAAAAACCACCCGCAATATGCTTTCTGTCTTATTGCCGACAGGATCAGCCCGATGATCACCAGCAGATAGCATGCGCAATAAATGATGAATACCGTAAACGTATACTCCAGAAAAAAGGAAACGATCGCCATGAAAATGACAAACGCAATCGCAAGCACCACATTGATCTTCACTGCTCTTTTCAGGCCGCTTTCGCCACGCGTCTCATATACTATCGCGACCACAAAACTGCCGATCATAAACGCCATGATTCCATACAGCACAAGCCAAAGAACTTTTCGGACAGAATCATCAAATACAACCCCATGAATGACCGCACCAAGAATACAGATCACAAGAAACAGTCCCAGAAATACAGACCACACGCTTCTCCGGACTTCTGATTTGACACTTCGAAGAACCATGCAGATGAGCACTGCAGTAATGATGGCATTGACGAGATTCGTCGCTGCCGTTGTAAATTCAACGCCCGAAGAAATCATTTGGGCTCTTTCATCCTCTTCATCATCTCTGCACCTGTCTTAAAGGCATCGCCAACCTTCTCCCCGATCGCAAAGTAAATAAATCCCTTTTTACTGCCATACCTTCAACCTCATCGGTGTACCAACCTCAATCAGATTCCCGTCAGGATCATAGAAGCGCACCACCCGCTGCCCCCAGCTGTGTGTCATCAGCCGGTTGACATACTTCACTTCCGGATAATACTTCTCCAGCTTTTCCACAAAGCCTTCGATATCGTCTTCCTCAAAATACAGCTCACAAGCATTGTTCTGAGGGATGATGTCATCATTCAGGAATTCTCTCCATATCTTTTCCTCTTGTAAAACAAGTCCTTCGGTCATGATCATATTCCCATCATTATCCAGAATCACTTCAAGACCGAACAGATCATGATAGAACTGCCGGGAACGCTCTATGTCCTTTACCACAATTAAAACGTTTTTTAGTTTCATCAGTTTTACCCTCATGTATTCAAGCAAAACGCAATTCACATTACACTACTACATCACACTACTATTTCATATTTTTCTTTCAAATCATTCAGCACGGAGTACTTAATCATTCTTTCCAATTGCATTCTCCCAACTACTATTCCGGGAGCAATTCCCTGAGCAACTGCAAATTGCCGAACACTCTTCTCCGAATAATCTCCGGTTCTTTTGAAGTTTTCAAAATCTTCGAAGCAGATCAGCATATCACATGCCCATTTATCCGCAGCCTTTTCATCATCTTCAGATATGCCATTCAGTTGGCCCACATGTCCAAGAATAATATGTGCAAGTTCATGAAATAAACTGAACCAGAACTTATCTGCATACTTCCCTCTTACAGTAAGTCCAACAACAATCTTATTTCCATCCATAAAAGAAGCGCCCTGAAGGAACGAACCCTTAAGATGTGGAAGAAAAACCAAGGCGATTCCGCAGTCTGCAAGATACTTTTTTATGCGAGGGCAGAATTCTTTAGGTTTCAGTATTGTCATTTTTCTCATCTCTGGCAAAATGGCAATCAACCCTTTAATATTGATTGGAGCAGTTAGGATATCACGAGCCTTAAGCTTTGCCTCCTGAGCCCATGCCATCAAAGCCAGATCGCCTTTTTCCGTAATCGCCAGTCTACGGCAGGCAATTCTTGTAATCTGTTCACTTCCAAGAAGTGATAGCTCAACAACCTCAAAATATTTCCTAAGATTAATGACTTTCTCTTTCGTTTTTCTGGTTTCCGGAACCCATCCATATTTTGCCATCTCACTATATGGAAACTGTTTAGCAATTTCAGCATCAGCATCCATCGCGTTTTCTGCTTCTGCCTTAATAATCTTCTCTCTGTAGATTGCCTCAAGATTATTCCAAAACCTGGCCGGAACACCTAATACCAACTCTAATCTGACTGCAGTCTCAGGCGTAAGCTGTACATCTCCATTAATGAGCTTACTGATATGTTTCTGAGACATATCCATCCTGGCCGCGAACTCTTTCTGGCTCATTCCTCTGTCATTCAACTGTTCTTTAATTGTCGCCCCGGGTGGCGTTGCAATATAACTGCGACTCCTCACCATAGTGCTACCTCCCTGACTTGTTATCTTGATCATTTATGGTAATCGACTATTTCCAAAATGTTTGCTATTTGGATTTCGTTGCCCTTCTTCTCAAATACTAATCTATACGGATGAACCAAATCCACTGCGTATTGCCCTTTTCTATTCTGTGTAAGCGGATGACATCGTCCGATACGAAACTGTATCATCATCTCGACAGTATCTGCAGCACCAATTTCACCTATACGCTGATCTATTTTACCGGCCATTTCATGGCCGTACATTCTTTCTGCGGTTTTGGCATTCGTACAGACCTTTTCGATCTTTTTATTTTTGTACGTTGAATATTCCGGGCGGATTTGAACCGCCAGTCCGGAATGCAGTACCGTGATTCCGTTTTAAAACGATACCGTGATTC
>SVDH01000022.1 GCA_015057865.1 Lachnospiraceae bacterium | reverse complement strand
ATCACTGCCCGTCTCATCCAGCCAGTCTCTTACTGTTTCCACTGCAATCTCAGCCGCCCTCTGGTTCGGAAACATAAAGACTCCTGTGGAAATGCAGCAGAAGGCAACACTTGCAAGGTCATTTTCCACAGCCAGTTTCAGGCACGAACGGTAACAGGAAGCCAAAAGCTGTTCATGTTCTTTCGTAAGGCGTCCCCTTACGATCGGTCCGACGGTATGAAGGATATATTTACCGGGCAGATTGTACGCGGGCGTGATCTTCGCCTGACCGGTCGGTTCCTCATGACCCTGTGCCTGCATCATGCTGTTACACTGTAATCTCAGGCGTATCCCCGCCTTGGAGCCGATCACATTATCAATACAGTTGTGCAACGGCTGATAACAGCCGGTCATCCCGCTGTTCGCAGCATTCACGATCGCATCCACTCTCAGCGTTGTGATATCTCCCTGCCACAGGTAAATACGTCCATCTGCAGCACAAGGCTTCAATTCCGTAATATCTGTAATGTCGGCACTGAAATTTTCCTCTCTCAGATATTCATCCTGTATTTCCAGGAAATCTTCACCGATCGGATCCGGCATTCTGACATTCATCAATGCGCGAAGAAGATTCTTTTGCTCCTGTGCATCATCCGGCACGGCATATTGTCTGTATTCCGGTTTCTCATCCAGCAGCTGACGGATCAGCCAGATACGCTGTTCTTCATGTGTCATAATGATCAGCCCTTCAATTCCTTCAGGATCTCTCCGATATCAGCATTGATACAGATGGATTTTTCCCGGATCTGTTCCGGCGCGTACGCTTCATCCAGATTCAGGCATGCGTAAGTCGCATCCGGCCATTCGTTTGTCATTCTCCAGAAATTATATTTGATGATACCGGGTGTATTATATCCGACTGCCAGCTCCAGAAACAGAACCTTCTGATCCCTATGCGAACGCAAAAAGTCAGCATAGCGATCTGCGGCCTGATGCCATCCTTCATCTTCCACAAAAGTGTCATCCGCCCGGAGATTCATACTCATCGGTTCGCCGCATACCGGGCAATAAGGAACCAGCTCCGACGGAATCGTCATCCTCAGTCTGTCAAAATCCGTCTCTCCGTTTTCCTTTAACGGCGGCAGCAATTCCCCATGCTCCCCAATGCCGAACCCCTGCGCAAGGACCATTTTTACAATCTTTTCCTTATTCACATAAGTCCGCTTATGGCACGGTTTGCTGCATTGCCAGAGACCGTAGTCACCCTGTGTGAAAAACAGACGCTCCTTGTCGAATCCGGCTTTCTGAAACTGATGATCGACATTTGTCGTGATCACAAAACAGTCTTTTTCTTTTACGAGCTCCAATAGATCCTCATATACTGTTTTAGGTACTTTTTCATAGCGGTTGATGTAGATATACCGGCTCCAGAAAGCCCAGTTTTCCTCCAGGGTTTTATACGGATAAAACCCTCCCGCATACATATCTTTGAACTGATATTTTTCAGAAAAATCTCCAAAGTATTTTCGGAACCGTTCTCCGGAATATTCAAATCCCGCGGATGTCGACAAGCCTGCGCCGGCTCCGATCACAATGGCATCCGCCTGTGAAATCTCCTGTTTTAATCGAATCATCTGTTCCATCGCCATCTCCTGTTATATACAACACTTTTTCCGACGAATCATGGTATTGATCTCACACTTTTCGCCTGTACGCATGTTACTTCTCAATTATAACACAGCGTCATCCATGGTATAGCCTTCCAGCGAATTTTCTTTCACCTGGATGCAGGCATAGCTGATCCCTTCATCTTCCGCTGCGAAAAACTGTCTCTTGCCTGCCGGTGCGATCTTTACAAAATCTCCCTTTGCCAGTGCAATCTCTTCCCCGTCCACAACTGCTTTTCCTTTTCCGGAAAGAATGATGTAGATCTCCTCATTGTTTTTATGCGCATGAACAAACGGAACACTTGCACCGGCCGGAAGATTGTTTACACTGATCTCCGCACCTGTAAGCCCCAACACATCATGCAGTTCTGTTCTTGCATCATCTTTTACACTTACTTTACTGAAATTTGCCATTTTGTTTTCCTCCTGAAATTTATTGTAATGTTTGTTGTTACAACGAAATATAAAACAAACACGTTGTAATGTCAAGTATTACAACGCATTTATTTTTTCTTTTTAGAATCGAATTGTTTTTTCGGCATCGGTCATGATGTCTTCAAGTGTAACAGACCGCATCTGATCCTCCATGGCGTTCTGAATATCCTGCAGTCTGTGGTCCATGATCTTATGAATATTTTTCCCGACAGGACACAGCATATTCGGGTTTTCATGAAAATGAAACAATTCCCCGTTTTCCAAAGGTTCCACTGCGCGATATACATCCAGAAGTGTAATGTCCTGTAACGGCCGTTCGATACTTGCCCCGCCGCTCCCTCTCTTCACACTGATGATGCCGGCTTTTTTCAACTGCTGCAAAAGCCGTCGGATCACGACCGGATTGACATTGATACTGGAAGCCAGGAATTCACTGGTCGTTTTATAGCTGTCCTTAAATGTTTCGATTGCAACAAGTACATGAACCGCAATGGTAAATCTGCTGGAAATCTGCATAGATCTTCTCTCCTTTTTCACTCATGCACCCATTGTATGCTTTTGTTATTGTAATTTCAAGTGTTACAACCAGATTTTTCAGCAAACTCCCGGATCCGTCCGATCACCATTTGCATCCCCCGGAACCGGTCGGTGGAGATCTGTTCCCGCAGCGGTGTTCGCTCCAGAAAATCAATCTTTGCTTCACAGATTTCTTCCGGATGCCGTTCATCAAACAGTGCTATGATCACAGCTACAATTCCTTTGACGATTAGTGCGTCGCTGTCAGCTCTGACAGACACCAGATTTGTCTCCCGATCATACTCAGTCACGACCCAAAGCTTTGCCTGACATCCATGGATCAAAGTTTCATCGTTTTTTTCTTCCGGTAAAACAGGTTTCATATCCGGGATCAGCTCAAGCAGGCTGCTGTATTGGAACATCCAGTCTCCAATCTCATTAAAATCCCTGACAAACTCATCCTGTAATTCCTGTATGCTTTCCTTTTCGCATGCCACTGTCATCATTCCCCACCATTATCCGTTTCTATGACATATCATTCTTCTGCTTCAAGCTGCTTTGTGAATGCTTCTGCCTCTGCTTCTGTCATGAAGTCACGATTATACTTGTGCTCATCGATAAAGCATACGATGACAACGACGATGATCGCCGCGATGGCTGCGATGACATACGACATTCTAAGGCTGCCGGTTGCGTTCAGTACCTGTCCGTTTACCAGGAATCCGAAGGAGGATACCAGTGCCTGGATCGGGAAGAGTACACTGTTGACTTTCTTAAATCCGTGGCGACCGAATACCGCTGCCGGAAGGGATGTCGTAAAGTTCGCGGACCCGCCGAGTGCCAGTGCGAACATAACAAGGAAGATGATGACCAGAACTCGGGTCTCTGTGACTTCTAAAAGAAGTGCTGCCGCATACCAGAAGCCGAAGAAGATCATGGTCTTTTTCGTTCCCATCTTCTGATCCAGAACACCGATGATCCAGGAACCCAGGATACCTGCAAATGCGAGGATCGTCATAATCGCGATCGCCTGGTTCTGTGAGAAACCGACCTGTGTGTTTCTGACAACAAGCTGTGTGATGATAACGGTGGAAACGAACTGGAATCCGCCGGAGCCGACTGCTACGAGCCAGAAGGTTTTTCTCTTGAACAGTTTCTTTACGGTCCAGCCTGCATCGTCGTCTACTTCCTCCTGGAAGTATTCTGCCTTGTAAACCTCATCGGATACGTTATCCGGATTGATGCCGCGCTCCTGCGGTGTGTTTCTCATTAAGAGAAGGCCGACTACACCAACGATCATAACGAGGATCGCCGGGAATACAACGGCGTGTGTAACGCCAAGTTTTGCTACGAGGAAGTTGATCAGCGGTACGAAGAAACCGGTTGCCATGTTGTGGCCCATTGTGGTGTAACCCATGACGATACCCTTCTTTTTCGGGAACCACTGTGCAACGAGTGCGCCGCCTGCGATGTAGCCTGCGCTCATGCAGCCAATCGTGCAGATGCAAAGGGAGATCGCATACTGTGCCAGGCTGTTTGCATGGCCCATGCCAAAGTAACCAACACCGCCTAAGATCAGGCAGATGAACGATGTCACTCTCGGACCGATCTTACGGTTGACCGCGCCCATAACAAAGAAGAAGATAACGCCGACCATTGCCGCAACGGTACCCATGCTTAAGACGCTACCTGCCTGGATGCCAAGTTTTTCTGCTACTGCCGGTGCGACGATGTTAGAGCTGTCATTGACCATGCCTGCGTAAAACCAGAACATGACGAGACAGTAGATGATCGTTCCCCAGCCTTTTCCAAAGCCGAAAAGTTCATTCTTTTTTCCTTCCTTCATTTCTCAATTCCTCCTAAATACCCACTTGTTTGATAGGTTTGTCTTTAACTTAAGAAACACAACCAGACAGTCCGTCCGATTGTGTTTCTCTTATATGCTATTGTAATCAATACTATTTCTCAGTCAGCAGGTAATATACTTCTGATGCCAGCTTCTTTGTGTCCGTCAGGTCTGCCGTTTTAGAGAGCCGGAACTTAATCCCCAGTTCTCTCTGCAGCGCCATCAGAAGCAATACCTTTTTATTCATGGCGGATGTCGTCCCTTCACAGGAAACCTTACTGTCTGCCTTGAATGCATCCTGCCCGGTCATCTGTATGGTCTTTGCAACACTTTTTTCTGCCAGATCGTCGAGCGAAAACATCTGTCCCAGATCATCTCCGTAAAGCAGATACTTACAAAGAACAAAAGCATACAGATCTTCATGCAAAGCTTCCTCAGAATCATATTCTGTTGTCTTCATTTTCTTAAGAAACTGCTCCGCTTTTTCACGATATGCAAGCAGCTTACTTTTTCCTTTTAAGATAGACATCCCATGCCCTGCTTTCTAAATGACGGTCTTGTATATGTTATGCTGTTACAACTTCCAGTCCGAGTGCATCGCCCAAGAGCTTGAGCTCTTTCACATAGTTGCCGTAAGTAACAACCAGGTGATTTCCAAAGTTGATGTGCTTATAGAAGAAATCTTCCTGGTCAGCGATCTTCATAAAGAAGCCCTGATCACAGTTCGTACGGTCTGCACCGGAACCTGCCAGGATCGTACCGCTGCCGACAAACATCTTCTTTGCATCCGGTGCGATCCGAAGAAGTGTGATCTCCTGTCCCGCATCCTGCGTAAAATCATAACGAATGGTAGCGCCAAATCCCTGATCGTTCGCAAACGGTGCCAGGCTGTATTCACCCGGTGCCTCTCCGTAACCATGCAGTTTCCGGTTCGGCGTAGAGTGGAATACAAGATAAAGGTTTTCGCGCTCATTGGTTCCTTTTTCAAGTGCTTCCTGTCCGAAGCCCTGCATCTGAACCATCTGTCCGTTATCATCATAAAGAACCGGATTGGAATTACCCATGTAAACCGCTTTGTTGGACATTGCTTCCATGATCACCATCGCGAGAACACTGTTGATATCCATCTCACAGGAAGAAGGAATTCCGCTTTCATTGTTCAATGAATGTGTCAGACAGAAGGTCAGCTGCTCATGATTCAGTCTTCTGGTTGAGCAGCAATCCGGACACGGCATGGTATATGCGTTACATCCGTTTACCTCAAGCAGTTTCTGAACCAGCACATAACCCTTCATACTGTTGATTACCTGCTCACGCTCCATGCGGACTTCTGTCGCACCTGCAATCAGCTCATCTGCAAGACGTTCTACCTCTTTCATATCCTCTTCTGTCAGGTTCGATGCTTCACGTCCCGGAAGCGACGGGTTTGTAGACGGATCTCTTACGACCAGCTGATCCATCAGCTCATGTACATTCATATATCGGAATTGACATCCGAATTTTTCCGAAACCTGATTCAGGTCTACAAAGTTATCGGAAGAACTGTAGGATCTGGAAGAATTGAAACGAGTCACGACCATGACACGTGCGCTTGCCAGTACTTTTCTGACACGTAGAACGCGCAGATGTCTCTGAAGCTCTTCCCATGTACGGTATGCATAAGCTTCCAGCCCGCGTGCCCGTACAGCAGACGTGTTAACGGTTGCCTCACAACACTGCGCCGGCATAACTGCAACCGGTTTTTTATATCTCTGCGCAAACTCAAGATAGATATCACCACGGCCGATTCCGAATGAGAACAGATAGAAATCAACCTGATCCATATCCTTTGCCATCTCTTCAAACATCTCTTCATCGGTATGGAACCAGTCATCTCTCTCTACATAGATCGGATCCATCAGATTGATCGCATCCATCGGAAGACGGTTTTCCACATCCTCTTTAAAACGCTTGTAAAGCTCCTGGTTCATGAACTCATCATATTCTTTTTCAAGCTCTTCACCTTTTCCGAAGCGGCACGGGCCTTCGTAATAATACTGATGAACCAGTCCGATAAAGATCGGGCGAACATTCAATTTCACTTCTGCTAACTTTCTGATCATTTGCTTCTCCTCCATGTCACTTTTCCACTACATTGCCAATGCGAATTCTCACTGCAGTCAGGCAGCTGCTTTCGCTGTTGCTGTTATGATATAGACATTTTTCTCAAAAAGAAAACGAATCGGATGCGTATGATCATTCCAAAAGCGAATGCTTCTATCTGAACGCATAAAAAAAGATGAATCATCCGTTATTTGACAGTCTAGTATTCCGAACCGGAATGATATCAGTCGGATTCTTCCTGCATATCACAGGATTAACAGGAGATTTTTCTGCCCGGAAAGGATATAATATGATTAAGTTTATCGTATGTGGAATTATTGATAGAAAGATTTTTGAAAGGATCTAACATGACCGGACCGGACCGTTCTCCTATTAACACCTTGCAAATGTCGTATTTTCTGGAGGTTGCCTCCTGTCAGAGTTTTACGATTGCCGCACAGCATCTGTACACGACACAGTCCACCTTAAGCAAAGCGATTTCCTCTCTGGAACGGACACTAAATGTTCAGCTGTTCCTACGCTCTCATAAGCGTGTCACACTCACAGAAGCGGGCAGACATCTCTATGAACGCTGGGGAATGATCCTGCAGGATATCGAACGCTCAACGGATGAATGCCGTGTTCTGCAAGGCGGATATGCGGATACGCTTTCCGTCGGCGTGCTGGATTCCCATACACAGGAAAAAGTATCTTTACCCTATTTACAGGCATTTAAAAAAGACCATCCTGAGTTTAAGTTTCTGATCAATGCATATCCTGTACAGGAAATCAGAAGCCGTCTGATCCATGGTGCTCTGGACATTGCTTTTACCGTTCTGTACGATCTGGAACAATTAGAAGGTGAAGACTTTTCAGGCTTCGTGCTGCAGCGGTTCCCGCATAATGTTTGCATGTTATCTTCGAATCCACTCTGTGATAAAGAATATCTGGAAGTTTCTGATTTAAAGGAAATGGATTTCATCGGCGTATCTCCAATCTTTACACCAAGCTACTGCGGAATGATCAGAGACCTCTGCAAGCAGGCAGGGTTTACACCTAACTTTGTAAGATATACATCGAACGCAATCTCCTTACCGTATAATTTACAGGATGACCATGATATCTTTATCTGCGACCGATGCTTCAGCGGTTATCACAACCCGTCAAACGGAATCTTGCAGTTCCGTCCACTCATTCATACAGAGAGCGGCGTCAGCATGATATGGAAAAAAGACAATGAAAATCCGACACTGAAGCTGTTTCTGGCTTCTGTGTCGGATGAAAAACGATGAATCAGGACTCTCTCACCCCGTGACTTCCTTCATGAGCATCGGAAGAAACGGGTTGAGATTCTCTTTCTTCCAGACAGCAACCACCGCAAGACGGTCATATTTTTCTCCCCGGCCCAGCGGAACCGTTCGCAGGCCGTACATCTCAATCTGGGAAGCGCCTGAATCGATCAGTGCCGCGCCCCGGCCCAGACGTACCTGAAGCAGGACCGACTCCTGGTTCGGTGCGAACCGGATATTCCCATCCGTGATTTTATTTGCACGCAGGACATAACGAAAATCTTTTTCCCTTCCGGGCGAATCCGCTTCTTCCGGAAGGTAGAATATCTCCTCGGAAAAATCCTGCATGGTAAGGTTCTCTTTTTCATACAGCGGATGTGCTGCCGAGATCGCGACACACGGGCTCGCCTCTCTCACATAATCCACCACAATGTCTTCTTTGATATTCTGTACCTCAAAATCATAGGTAAAGATGACATCAAGCTGATTGTTTTTCAGCCCCAGCCGCAGGTCTCCAAACGATCCGTAGTCCAGAGAGATATCCAGCCCGGGCTGCTCTTTTGCAAGTGTGCAGATTGCCGGCATGAAAACGCTTTCCGCATTCAGATCCGTCAGAAATCCCAGACGAAGCCGGTCTCTTTTGCTGACAACAATCTCTTTTACCTGTTTAAGTGCAACATCCATCTGCTGATCCATTTTCCGGCAGCAGTTCAGCATGATCGCGCCTTCCGGCGTCAATCGCAGACCTTTATTGGAACGAACAAACAGACGCACACCCCATTCGTCCTCCAGATCCGTGATCTGGCGACTGATGGTCGGCTGCGTCGTATATCGTTTTTTTGCCACTGTCGAAAAATTCAGCTCCTGCCCGACATCCAGAAAGACATCTATTTTTTCCGAGATCATATGTTCCCCGCCTTTTTTACAATTGCCTGAAATCCTTTAAGCTGTGTCGCGGAAAAATGTTTTGAAAACACCTCATGATCAAGCAAATGACATTGATATTCTCTGACTTCTGTTTCCGATCTGTCCTGGTAGATTTCCTGCAGAAGTGCCAGCCCCCCTTTTACGATCAGGGACTCGCTGTCTGCCAGAAAGAATGTCTTTCCTTCTTTGGTCCCGGCATACATCCAAGTATTCACCTGACAGTCTTTCACCAGATATTCTTCTGTCCTGTAAGCCTCCGGCAGCGGCAGGCATTCTTTCGCACAGGTGATCAGAAACGTGTATTGACTGATCGTATCTCCAAGGTCATTGAAATCCTTTATGATATCCTCTTCAATCTCCTGCATTGTCATGTCTGGTTTCTCCGTCAATCATTTTGAATTGAGTTTATCATACACCAATTGTTTCAACGCCGTAAAGGTTTCAATCTGCACACTTTCATCCGCATCGATCACAATCCCGTATTCACGGTTGACTGCCAGCAAGAACAAAACCTTTTTATTCATCGCGGTTGTCGCACCGCCGCACTTTGATGCCAGCTCCGAAGCGTCCAACAAGCCCTTAGGCAAGTTGGACGCTTTCTCTGCAGAAAGCTGACAGATTTCATAAAAATTATCCGTCGTCAGTTCCTCCGGTGTCAGCAGGAATTTTTCACACAGATACAATGTAAAGAAATGATCAAAGATCTCATATGCCATATATCGGTCTGCCAGGATCATGTCGAGATATTTCTGAGCAGACTGCTTTTTTTCCATGATCATTTGTTTGATATCTTTTCGCATTATGCAACCACAACTTCCAGTCCCATGATTTCGCCAAAACGTTTCACGTCTTCTACATGATCACCGAATACGGTCGGCATATGAAGACCAAACTGTGCCTGTTTACGGAAGTAATCCAGCTTATCCTCAACGGAAAAGTAGATACCTTCTGTACAACCGGTCGAATCATAACCGAATCCGCCTACGACCGTACCTTTTGCAACCATGATCTTGGTGCATTCCGGATTGAAGCGCATCAGGGTGATGGTCTCTCCCTTTGCCTGGTTGAAGTCAACACGCATCGTTGCGCCAAAACCGCTTGCCGTGAACGGGCGAAGTGCATATTCCATCGGTTCTGCATCAAATCCGTGCATCTTTGAGTTCGGCGTTGCATGTCCTGTGTAGTAAATGTTCGAATCGGAATCCATCTCCGGAATGTAGCTGATTCCGGCGTACTCTCCTTCGACCTTTCCGTCATGGTATACGCAAGGCTGTGTATTTGCCATATACGGTGCTTTGTTTGTTAATGTCGCCAGTGCTGCGATCGAATACAGACCGATCAGGTCGTATTCACACGCTGACGGAATACCCATTTCATTTAAGATCGTGTGGTTGAAGCAGAATGTAAACTGTTCCTGATTCATTCTTCTGGTCGCACACAGATCCGGACACGGAATGGTAAATGCATTACACTGGAAGTGCTCCATCAGTTTTCTTGCCAGAACAGATGCCTTTACGGAATTCACCACATATTTTCTGTCCATATCGTTTTCTTTGGCATTGGAGATATAATGCTCGACGATCTTTTCTACTTCGACCATATCCTCATCTGTCAGGTTATATACGTCACGTCCCGGCAGGGTGTGGTTCTGATCATTCTCGTTCAGATGCATCATATCCAGGAATTCATGTGCGCTGAAGTAATTGTAACGAACGCCAAGCATCCTGGTTGCGCCATCGTTGCAGACCGTATCGAGTCCGCCGAGAGAATCTGTTGAGTTATATCTTGTTGCCGCAAGGATTCTCATATTGCGCAGCGCTTTTTTCGCTCTCAGCGCTTTTAACAGACGCATTGCATCCGGGAAGTCGAGCATGTCATATACTTCTTCATATCCGCGCGCTCGAAGTGTAGATGCGAGTACAGTTGATGCAAACATTCCTTCACCTGCAACCGGAACATGATATTTCATCGCAAATTCCTTCGCGATCTTTTCACATCTCATACCGGTAAAGATGTAGAGATCTGTTTCTGCTCTGTGCTCTGCCATTCTTGCTTCATCCTCATCCGTGATGAAGAATTCATCGGACATCTTGATGTAGATCGAATCCATCAGATTGATTCCCGGCAGCTGGCTTAATGCTCCGCCGTATCCGCCGGACCATGCTTTGAAGATCTCACCCTGGTTCATCAGATCGAATTCCTTTGTCAGGCATTCCTTCGGTCCGAACCGGCACGGTCCTTCATATACATACTCATGGATCAATGCCACGTAAACAAGCTGCACATTCAGTTTTACGTCAACAACTCTTTTAATGTTATACATTTGCCATATCCTCCTTCTGTTTGCATCTCATGAGCCCCTTCATTCCATATCACAGACATGGATCATTTGATTTCCATGGCATAATTATATGGCATTCCTATCATTTACGTTTCCCCATAAATGTTAAGAATGCCATACGTTTTTTGTATATTCGACTGTTTCAGTAGGCTTTTTCTTTTTCAATGATACCTAAATCTATCGTAACACAAAAACAGGCTCCGGTGTGATTTCTCTTACACCGAAGCCTGCTTTCTATTCATGTAATTTGATCAATGAAACATTGGCGGCGGTTTGACCGGATAATCATCGATCGGCACGTCCTCTGTCGAGAACTTCATCTCGCCGTTATCGTTTTCTACCACGATCCACTTCAGCCAGTTTTCGTTGTCCATACGCGGGAAGTCTTCTCTTAAGAACCAGCCGCGGGACTCTTTTCTCATGGATGCTGCCCTGAAATGCATCTCTGCCGAGAATACCATGGCCTCTGCTTCATGGCAGGTCAGAAGATAGTGGAAATCATCCGCCTTCATCTGGTCCACCATTGCCTTTACCTTTTCGATCTTGCGCAGGCAGACATCGATCCGGTGCTGGCTCATGTATACGGAGTTCTCTACCGGGCACATGATGTCCTGTACCTTATCAATGACTTCTTTCGGATGGATGCCTTCTTCTCTGAACAGCGGCGCATATGCTGCTTCTTTGAGCTCTGCGACCTTTGCTTCATCGATCGGCTGCTGTACGGCGTCTGCAGCGGTTTTTGCAGCTTCCTGTCCGCTGACGATACCTGCAAATACTGCATTCAGAATACCTGACCCTCTGTTGCGTCCCGGAGGTGCCGGTACGGCGCCCGGTGCACAGGAACCATCATAGCAGACATCGCCTGCTGCATACATGCCTTCGATCGTCGTCTGCATGTCTTCATCAACTCTGACCGGAGACTGCTCTCCAACCAGACCCGGAACGACTTCAAGCGCACCATTGTACTCTTTGTCAACCAGCTGGTCTTTCTCAAAATCCACTTCCCAGAAACGCAGACCATACGGACGCTCCCATGCATGGAACATCATCGTCTCATTGTCGGTCATCGGGCTCTCATGCGGATGGATAAAGATCGGGCCTTTGCCTGCTGCCATCTGATTGTACCACTCTGCAACCGCGCTTGAGCTGATATCTGCTTCTAAGAAACGGCGGAAATTCTTTGTGATATTCTGTCCGTAGTTGTCATACATAACGTTCTCGCAGAACACGCACTCTCTGTTGGAATTTACGCGGAACAGCTGCATGAAGTTGCCGAATTCCGGATTCCGCATTTTCGCTCCGGCGCGGAATGCTGCATGGTATCCGTCACCGCGTCCGTTGCTCCACATGGATGCCACACGATAGTTCTGGCTGCCGGTGCAAAGGATCACTTTCTTGCCTTCGAATACATAGAATGTACCATCGATAATACTATAGCCAACAGCGCCTGCGATCTTTCCGTCATTGGTTAAAAGATCAGAAATGGTTGTCTTGTCAATAAAGCGTACGCCAAGCTTTGTTGCCTTCTGGCGCATTTTTAATGTAATGTCCAGATCCAGTCCGATCATATAGGTCATCGGGCCTGTCGGGATACGTTTTTTCGGAACATTCACACCCCACTCTTCGAGCTTGTCGAGCATCTCGTTGTTCATTCTGACATATTTCATCAGAAGATTCTGATTTGCCAGATAGCCGCCGACTGCATTGGCATGATACTCGTTAAACATTTCCGGCGTTACTTTTTCCAGATCAAAATACTGCAGTACGCCGCCGCCTTTGTTGGCTTTTCCGGAGTATCCGGATGTCTGTTTTTCAACGACCAGGACATCTGTATCCGGATTGACTTCTTTTGCGCTGATCGCTGCGGTCAGGCCGGCGATTCCGCCGCCGATGATCAGAATATCTGCGGACATTCTCTTTGTTTCAAATTCCTGTTTTTGCATCGTCTCTCCCCCCCCCTTAATCGCGAATGATCAGCTCTTTGTTGTTCTTTGAATAAATGTCAAAGGTCTGGCGGAAGCTCTGGCTTGCAAAATCAGGAATGACTTTGATACAGCCCTTCGGACATTTTACTTCACAATAGTTGCAGTGCTCACAGTCTTCCACATATTTGAAGACCGGTTTTTTCTTGTCAGCATCCCAACGGATCACATCTACAAAGCAGGCTTTATAGCAGATCTGGCAGCCGACACATTTACTCTCATCAAATTCAATTTTGTGATTTGTGTAGATCATCTTTTTTCTCCCCCACGATTATTCCCAGTTGTCCTTTTCTTCTGCATAAAGGCTCGGCAGGATCGCTGCCAGGTTCGTAAACTCTTTGACATTGTGAATAGCCAGTCCCATCACGGCGAAATCCGGATATCTGTCTCCATCTTCGATCTTTTTCACATCACGACCGTTTTCATAGTTCCATCCCATCCAGAAGCGGGAACGCAGCTCGATACCGCCCTCGATCTCACGCACAAAATGCGTCATGAATGTATTCGGTACCGCAAACGGAAGCTGGCCATGGCCGTAGCCCTTTCCGCATACGATCGTAGAGCAGGCTTCTGTGCCGAGCTTGGAAGCGTCAAATCCGACATCTCCCGGATATTTGAAGTTGATCGCGAAGCGGTCCGGACCAGCACCGGTATCTTCAAGGATCTCATGTGTCGTATCCCAAAGTTTCTCTTTGTAGGTAAGATCAGGATCCAAAGCCTTGATGCGGTTCTGTGTCACTGCTTCATAATGCTCCGTCGGATTCCAGATCTTATAGCGCAGATTGTTGAGACCATGCCATGCAAAATACCAGTCAAACATATCTGTAGTAACGCCAGGCATCTTTGTCAGGTTTGCAATATAGCCTGTTCCGTCAGGCATTACGCACCATCCGGTTTCTTCCTCAAAATACCCCGGCTCGAACAGGCGGTTTCTCTCTGAGAACTTCAGCGCTTTGTCCGGAGAGATCGGACCTCTTAACATCATCCCGATGTGTTCCGGTGCAACCGGTGCCATCTCCTGCTCAAAATACTTATAATAGCTAAGCTTTTTCTCTTCTTCTGTTACCGGGACAAGATTCTTCTTTTCCATCGTGACCTCCTTTTATGTATCCCCACTGACGAATTTTTAGAACTCGAAGCTGCTGATTTTTGCCAGCACTTCTTTCGCTTCTGCGATTACGCCATCGATAATCTCTGCAACCGTTTTCTGCTCGGTAATGAGCGCTGCAATCTGACCGGCCATAACTGCACCGTTTTCCATATCGCCTTCTGCCATCGCTTTACGAAGGGAGCTCATGGAGATTTCCTGAACCTTCGGTCCGGATACGGCTCTGACATTTTCTGCTTCAATCTTTAACAGCTCATCGGAAAGCTTATTCTTGATCTGTCTGCATGGCTCGCCTGTGCACATTCCGGTGATAACGGTATCCATATCGCCACAGTCAAGTACGGCCTGCTTTACATTCGGATGAACCGGTGCGTCTGTCGCTGCCATGAAGATCGTACCCATTTCCACGCCTTCTGCGCCAAGTGCGATCGCTGCCGCTGCACCTCTGCCGTCAGCAATACCGCCGGATGCGATGACCGGTACGGAAACTGCATCTGCTGCCTGCGGTACAAGGACGGTTGTCGCTTCATAGGATACATGTCCGCCGCCTTCCCAGCCTTTGAGCATGATCGCATCTGCGCCGGCTTCTTCTGCTGTAATAGCATCTGCTACGGTAGACGCCTTTACGACAACCTTGCAGCCCAGATCATGCCAGATCTTGAAATATTTCATCGCCAGATCTTTTTTCTCACAAAGATTGATATAGGTATCTGCGTAAATGACCGGTGGGCGTAGGTCTTCAATAATCCTTGTTGTCATCTCCAGATCGCCAACATACATATCGACGTTCATACCGAACGGTTTGTCTGTCAGCTCTTTTGTCGCAGCAACCTGCTCACGGATAAACGGTTCAGGCGCAAATGCAACACCCAGTACACCGAGGCCGCCTGCATTTGATGCTGCTGCTACGAGCGGTGCTGTAGAGATCCATGCCATTGGTCCCTGAATGATTGGTTTTTCGATTCCTAATACTTCACATACACGGTTCATAAGATACCTCCTCAATGGTTAATTTGCTTTTTTCGCCAAACGATATTTCCTGATTTTATGTTAGCATCGATCTTGAAAATCCGTTCTCCCAACAAAAAAAATTGCAACACCCAATCAGGTGTTGCAATTTCGTCGCATCTCATATTTCTTTGCGAGGAGATCTGAACCGTTACATTCTGGATTACAGCTCCTTACTTGCCATCAGCTGCGCGATATTCTTCGCTTTCACAGCATACTTATCATTTTTCCAGGCAACCACGACCTCTGCGCCCTCCGTATCCGGGTCTTCCAGAGGATAACATGCCAGCTTGTCTTCCATCCCGTCAAGAACACGCTCATACATGACCGCAATGCACTTACCGGTCGCAAGCGCAATCTGAAGGTTATAAAACGAGTTAAACTCCCGAAGATCCAGCGGATGGATGATATCATGACGCAAAAACCAGTTCCGGATGCGGTCTTCATGATCGATCGACAGTCCCTGCCCCAGGACCGCGATCGGTTCATTCTGAATCTGTTCGATCGTAATCTTTTTCCTGCGGCATAGCGGATGCTTTTTACTCAGGATGATCCCCACACGAAACGCCGTATCATTGACAGACACAACAGAAAGATCCGGATCATGCAGAAGCTCCGCACCGAATGTGATGATCATATGAAGCTTTTCCTGCTCTAACGCTTCCCGCATATGCGGATAGGTGTCGATCTCATATTGCACATTCAGATCCGGAAACTTTTCATTAAACAAAAGCAGCGTACGCGTCACCTGTGAGACAAGATTCCCGATATCGGATACCCCGATCCGCAGGTTCTTTTGTTCTCCATGAAACAAATCCAATGCCTGATCAACGGAACTCCGATATTCCGCCAGCAGGTTTTCCCAGGAATGATACAGGATACTTCCGGCGGGTGTCAGACGCACGCCGACATTCTTCCGTTCGAAAACCGGGAATCCAAGTTCATTTTCCAGCGCTTTGATCTGACGGCTCATCGTCTGCTGGCTGATGTAAAGATTGTCTGCCGCTTTCGTAAAATTCAGCCATTTTGCTGCCTCTACGAAGCACTCCATCTGTATGATCGTCATGTTGTACTCCTTTTAAAGCTTTTCATAACTGTTGATGTCTCCTCAAAAAGCTACAGTTTCTCATACAAATCAGGATCAATAAATACGGTAACCAGTTCTACAATCTTGCCGTCCGCATCCTGTCCCCAGAACATTCCGTAGAAGCCGTCGCCAAAGCCGCTTGCCGCCATAACGATCTCGTCTTCGGATCCGGGGACTGCAAACCGGATAAAGTCTCCACCCTCACGCTGGATGTCTGGATGCTCTTCGTAGCTTTGCACAAACAGGTCTGCCAGATAGTCATCATAAAGGTTTCCGTCAGGGTTTTCCTCTTCCCATTCATCAAGGAACTCCCAGTAGCTTTCCGCTGCCTGTCTGTCACAGAACGTTGCCATGCCTGCTTCAACGGCAAACCCGGAATACCCTTTCTCTTCGTGCTCCTCTCCTTCATCGCCTACAAGCCGGTAATCCTCTGCCAGTGTATAGGAAACGGCTTCCTGCGGCAAAAACTTCACGCGCATGCCGACGATACGCACCGGATTGTCTTCGGAATGGTGAATGCTGATCGTAACAGGATACCGTCCCGGTGCTACAGTCTGACGCAAATACCCGGTCGAATCCGGATCCTGCAGATAGCTGATCGGATCTGCCGCGATCAGTTCCCCTGTCGGGAATGACACATCTTCAAATGTATAGGTTTCCAGATCATCTCCTTCAAAAGCACGTGTGACGACCTCCGGTGTGATCTCATCCCTGCTTAAGAAATCCAGATTCTCCGCAAAGAGCGCCTGCATTTCCATTCTGGCATCGATCTCTGCCTGCACTTCCTCGATCAGGGTTTTCATTTCTTCCAGAGACATGCCTCGCACCAGTGCAAACGGCGGACGGCTCTCAACCGTATTGACAGCCAGTGTCTCTGAGCACAGGTAAAACGGCAGATCACCGATCACCTGATCTTCACTGGTGCTGACCAGACCAAGCCGGATATCCCGCACTTCTTTTCCTTTGATCTTATACATCTGACGCGGATCCATCGGCAGGATCGTATCGGTCTCCTCCGTGACCGTAAAGACCAGAAACGGAGCACCATTGCTGTCCTGATATGCCTGCGGATTTGCCTGATGTGCCAGACTCCAGCGATCTGCCTCTTTTTCTTTGGCAGCATTGACCTGCTCGTTCTGATTCTGATTTACATCAGCCGTTTCTTCCTGCTTTTTCTTCCGAAAATCAAATAATCCCATCGCCTGTAACTCCTTTATTCTTTCCGTTTGTATGATCCTGATATCTGCGTCCCTGTCACTCCGAAAACGCATCCGATATGAGTTTTGCCACTTCCTCCTGCTGCTCATCCGCAGAGATCTGTGCCTCCCCGTCACCCTTCTGCGCACCGTAGTTTCCGTACTGCGCATGGTTGCCGCCCTCGATCACAACTTCATCTGTCTGCGCCGACCACAGATTGCGACTTTCTTCATAGGATTTCATATTCAGGACCTGATCTTCGCTTCCATAGATCGTCAGCATCCGTACCTGCTCCGGGATTTCTTCTGCCGGATAGGATGCCAGCAGCACCAGACCGTCTACTTCATCTCCATGCTCTGAAACATATGCAGACGCTGCTACGCCGCCCAGAGAGTGCCCTGCCAGAATCCAGTTATCATACGCATAATTGCCGATCACATCTTCCGCTGCATCCATATCAAAGACCGCAAGCCGAAACGGTAGGTTTAAAAGAAATACATCCCACCCGTCTCCGGCAAGCTGATGCATCAGCGGTGCATAACTTTCTTCTTCCACTTTCCCGCCGGGATAGAACACAATCGCTGTATCCTCGCCCGGGCCGTCAAAAAGATATCCTTCCGGAATCTGTGTCACGTTTACCTGTGCATCACTTTGTAACGCCTCCTTTGCACTGTCATCCGCATGATAGTACCGCTCCAGATAAACAAGCATCGCAATCAGAAGCACAGCAATAATAAGAATCAGGATCAGAACGATTCTTTTCCCTTTTTTCTTTTTTGTCTCATTTTTCATTTTCAGCCATTTCCTTTTTCCCGAATTTGTATTTATTATATCGTTTGACTGCGACAATCGCAATCCGGGTCTGACAATCATGTGTTTTTCACTGTGCAAGGTTGAAAAAATGCTCGTTTTCGGGTACTATTTTTTACAGAATCTTTGTTAAAAAATATCGATAAAGCGAGGTGCCCGTATGACAATCACAAATGACATCAAATACATCGGCGTAAACGATCACGACGTAGACCTGTTTGAAGGACAGTATGACGTACCGCTTGGCATGGCTTACAATTCCTATGTGATCCTGGATGATAAAATTGCTGTTTTTGATACCGTTGACATTCACTTCGGCGAAGAATGGCTCTCTAACCTGGAGGCCGCTCTCAATGGAAAAACACCGGATTATCTGATCGTGCAGCATATGGAGCCGGATCATTCCGCAAACATCAAAACCTTTGTTGACAAATATCCTCAGGCAGAGATCGTCGGCAATGCAAAGACATTCCAGATGATGGATCAGTTTTTCTCATTTGAAGGAGAGACTAATAGAAAAGAGGTCAAAAACGGCGAGACCCTTTCCCTCGGAAAGCATGAGCTGACCTTCGTTTTTGCCCCAATGGTACATTGGCCTGAGGTTATGGTGACTTATGACAGCACAGACAAAGTACTCTTCTCCGCAGATGCATTCGGCAAATTCGGTGCAAACGATGTTGAAGATCCGGAAGGCTGGGCATGCGAAGCACGCCGTTACTACTTCGGTATCGTGGGTAAATTCGGCCCGCAAGCACAGAAGCTCTTAAAGGCTGCTGCAGATCTTGACATTCAGATCATCTGCCCGCTCCACGGACCGGTTCTTTCCGAAAACCTGGAATACTATCTAAACATCTACAACACCTGGTCTTCCTACGAGCCGGAAGATGAAGGCGTCCTGATCGCATACACATCCGTTTATGGCAACACGAAAAAGGCTGTTGAGATCCTTGCTCAGAAGCTTGAAGAAAAAGGTTGCCCGAAGGTAGCTGTTTGTGACCTGGCAAGAGATGACTGGGCAGAGAATGTAGAAGATGCCTTCCGTTACAGCAAGATGGTCCTTGCTACCACAACCTACAACGCTGACATCTTCCCGTTCATGCGTGAGTTCCTCGATCATCTGAAAGAGCGCAGCTATAAGAACCGTACGATCGGTCTGATCGAGAACGGCACCTGGGCACCGACTGCCGCAAAGACCATGATGAAGATCTTAGAAGAGTTCAAGGGACTTACCTTCATCGACACAACCGTCACCATCCGCTCTGCAGTAAGCGAAGAAAACATCGCTGCTCTGGATCAGATGGCAGACGAGCTCTGCGCGAAGTAAATCATTACGTCAAAGGCGCTGCAGGAAAAACCTGCAGCGCCCTTTTTTATCTCTATTTCAAAACCCCTATGAAGTTTCCAGCAGATTGGTCATGCTGTGCAGACCGAATCCGATCGTGGATAGATTGTGCAATACCGATGTGGTCGTTGGCGGCAGTACACCTGCGACACCCAGAATGATCAGTGCCAGATTGAATCCGACGATACTCTTATAATTCGTATCGATTCTTCTCATCAACCTGTCAGCGATCTCTTTCATCGTGACCAGGCAATACAGATCATCCGCGGCGATCGTAATATCCGCAATTTCTCTTGCCAATGCTGCACCATCACTGATCGCGATGCCGACATCAGCCTCTGACAATGCAGGCGAATCGTTCACGCCGTCTCCGATCATGATCACCTTATGACCTGCTTTTCGTTCTGCAGCCACATAAGCTGCCTTTTCTTCCGGCAGGACTTCTGCATGATATTCATCTACACCGACATGCTCTGCCACCGTTTTTGCAGTCATCCGGTTATCACCTGTCATCATTACGACTTTTTTGATGCCCATTTCATGAAGCTTTGCGATCACATCTTTCGCTTCTTCGCGCAGCGGATCCTCAACACAGATCACTGCGGAAAGAATACCATCAATCGCAAGATAGATCTGCGAGCATTCCGCAGGTAATTTATCTAAGATATCCTTCTCTTCTTCCGGAATGACTGCTTTCTCATCTTCAAACACAAAATGTGCACTGCCGATGATGACCTTTCTGCCTTCGTCGATACTTGAGATCCCATGTGCCACCACATACTCAATCTTCGTATGGTGCTCCTCATGCATCAGACCCTTTTCCCTGGCAGCCGTCACAACTGCATTTGCCAGAGAATGCGGATAATGTTCTTCCAGACAGGCTGCCAGTCGGAGCATTTCGTCAGCATCGTTTCCATTAAACGGCACTACATCCCTGACCGTCGGCTGTGCATGTGTCAGTGTACCGGTTTTATCAAAGACAATGGTATCTGCCTCTGATACAGCTTCCAGGAATTTTCCGCCCTTTACCGTGATCCGGTAACGGCTGCTCTCCCGCATCGCAGACAATACCGCGATCGGCATCGCCATCTTGATCGCACACGAAAAATCTACCATTAAAATGGACAGTGCTTTTGTCGCATTACGCGTGATCATCCATGTCAGCGCCGTACCGCCAAGGCTGAACGGTACCAGACGATCCGCCAGATTCATCGCGCGCACCTCCGTCTCGGAATTCAGACGTTCGGACTCCTCGATCATCCTGACGATACGGTCATACTTCCCGCTTCCCTGCTCCTTATCAACTACAAAGACGCATTCGCCTTCTTCAACAGTCGTTCCGGCATAAACATAGCTGCCGCTCTTCTTTTCAACCGGCAGGGATTCTCCTGTGATCGTTGCCTGATTTACCGTCGCCTCGCCTTCGATCACTTTTCCGTCAAGCGGGATCAGGTTTCCTGTCCGGACAATGATCTCATCGCCCATCTGCACCTGGTTGACCGGTGTCAGTACCTCCTGCCCGTCGACACGCATCCAGACATTATCGACTTCAAGCCGCATGGTCTGCGCCAGATCATTCAGCGACTTCTTATAAGTCCACTCTTCCAGAAGAGATGCGAGCTTGAGCATAAACATAACAGAGCTTGCAGATGCAAAATCGCCACGAAGCATCGATACGACGATCGCCACTGCATCCAGGACTTCTACCTGCAGTCTGCGGTTCTTCAGGGACTCGATCGCAAGCCGGATATATTTGATCGACCGGATGATCGTCAGCGCGATCCGGACCGGAGCCGGAAGCAGAAGCTTCTTTGTATAGCGCCAGACGATCGTAAAAAACAGCTTGTCCTGATATTCATGTGCAAGCTCTCTCGCTGAAGGATCCGGCTGTTCCAGCTCACATTTTTCAAACGAAAAACCCGCCAGACAGGCAACCATCTCGTCTCGCGGCATATCGTAAAGGATTACGGCATCACCGGTCCGGTCATAGACCTTTGCCTCCCGGACGCCGTCCTGCAGATTCAAAAAGTATTCCAGCAGATCAGCCTGCGCCATCGTGACACGATTCTGCATCACATGAATGCGGATCCTGCCCCGTGATTCATGTAAGATCTTGCATTTCATCGTTTCACCCCCGCAGAATTATCCTTCCGTCACTTCATCAGAAGCATCTTCGATGATCTCATCTTCTGCTGCAGCGCGTGCCTCATTGATTTCTTTTGCGTCTGCCAGAATATCATCACAGTTTTCCTTCAGTGTAGCCGCGCCGGCCTGGATCTGATCCTTCGCACGCAGTACTGCTGCCGTGCATTGCGTATATGCCTTCTTCGCGTCTTTGCTGGAAAGCAGCTTAATGCCTGCCGTACCTGCCAGAAATCCTGCGCCGAATAATAACCATCTTGTTCCTCTCATCATTATAAAACAACTCCTTTCTAGTTGTGTCTAGATTTAACTAGTGATGCCTAATTGTCTATTATTATTCTACGACTGGCTGATGTGTTGGTCAAGCGTAATGATTTTTGTGCATTTTTAACATATTTTTGATGAAGCAAATTTGTGTAAGCAACTTTTAACCTGTGTTTCTGGAAGATAACTGAAAATATTGCACGCTGTAAACCCCGGATCCACGACTTGCGAAAAGACGGTTTTCGGGTTATCATCGATTACATATTCCTGTATCAGGATTCGGAGGATAAAATGAAAGAAACAAATATTGACCGGACCTTAGATCTGATCCGTTCAGAATGGCATGACCGAACAGCCAAGGTCCGCCCCTGGAGCAACCGGCGCGGTTCTGCTGTTCTGATTCCCTTGATCAAAAAGAATGATGAATGGCATCTGCTGTTTGAAGTGCGCGCACTTGACCTGGACGCGCAGCCCGGTGAAGTCTGTTTCCCCGGCGGGCGCATTGAACCCGGAGAAACACCTGTTGAGGCCGCTGTTCGTGAAACAATGGAAGAATTACTGGTTGCAAAAGATCAGATCGAAGTACTTGCGCCACTGGATGCGCTGCCGGGCCCCGGAGGTCCGTCGATCTGGCCGGTTCTTGGGATTCTTTCTGATTATGAAAATACATGGTCCGATGAAGAGGTCGACCATACCTTCAGCGTCCCGGTTTCTTACTTTCTGGAAACAGAACCGGAGATTTATGAGACACTTCAGGTAACGATCCCCTGTGAAGATTTCCCATTTGAAAAAATCCCGGGCGGCCGGGATTATCCATGGAAGAAACGACACTATACGGTTTTGTTCTACACCGATACGGACCCACTGATCTGGGGCATTACCGCCAAGATCATCCGGCTGGTGCTGGAGGATGTAAAAACACTGTTGGAATAATATCAAAGAAGATGCCAGGCATCCCTGCCTGGCATCTTCTTCATTTTTACACCATTTTACATAACAATCTTATTCTTCTCCCGGCATCTTCCATCCATGCAGATCTGTATGGAGCAGATGCTCTGCCAGCTCCGAAAGCGGCTCTCCCAGGAAGTTCTGATAGCAAGCCACTACCGACGGATTCTCATGTGAGAACCGAAGCGGCAGATTCTTATCCAGTGTGTAAAGAACCGGTGCACGGTCTACATACATATCGTACTGGTTATGGATCGGATGTCCGCCACCGCCGACACAGCCGCCCGGGCAAGCCATCACTTCTACAAAGTGATAGGAAACTTCGCCGTTTCGCAGTGCGTTCAGCAACTTATCTGCATTCCCCAGTCCATGTACAACCGCTACCTTTAAGTCGATTCCAGGAAGCTTGTAGGTCGCTTCTTTCCAGCCGTCCATACCACGAACATCGACAAATGTCGCATCCGGATCGGGCTCTTCGCCTGTAACAAAGAAGTATGCAGAACGAAGTGCTGCTTCCATAACGCCACCGGTCGCGCCGAAGATGACAGCTGCGCCGGTACCGGTACCAAGCGGTACATCCATCTCTTCTTCCGGAACTGCAGCCGGCATAACCTGCATCATCTTGATCAGGCGGTCAACCTCACGGATGGTCAGGGATGCATCGACATCCGGATCTCCGCAGGCGTCATTCATGATCGGATATGCACACTCTGCCTTCTTTGCAAGACACGGCATGATCGATACGCAGAAGATCTTCTTCGGATCTACATCCAGGATCTTCGCATAATAGGTTTTTGCGATCGCGCCAAACATCTGCTGTGGTGATTTGGAAGTAGAAATCTGATCTACAAAATCCGGATGATGTGCTTTTGCGAAACGTACCCATCCCGGACAGCAGGATGTAAACATCGGGAACTTCTCATTTTCTGCGTTCTTCACTTTCTCAAGGAACTCATTTGCTTCCTCAAGGATCGTAAGGTCAGCTGAGAAATTGGTATCAAATACATAGTCAAAACCAACACGACGCATGCATGCAGCCAGACGCTCTACCGTAGCGAACTCCGGTGCCAGGCCAAATGCCTCACCCCAGGAAGAACGAACCGCCGGTGCGATCTGAACCAGTGTGATGATCTCCGGATCATCAATCGCATCCAGGATCTTCTGTGTGTCATCACGCTCTTTGAGTGCGTTGACCGGGCAATGCGTGATACACTGTCCGCAAAGTGCGCATTGGGAATCTTCCAGTCTGTAAAAATCTCTGACATCAACTGTTACACGGGCGCCCGAGTTGACCACATCCCAGATGTTGCTGTGCTGGATCTTCTCGCAAACCTGGATACAACGCATACATTTGATACATTTCTGATTGTCGCGGATCAGCGGGAAGTCCGGATTGCCGTTATTCTTCGGCAGATGCTTCTCATATGGCAGATCCTGAATATTCAGATCTGTTGCCAGCTCCTGCAGCGCGCAGTTGCCGCTGCGGGTACAGGTTGCACAGTTTGAATTGTGCTCAGAAAGGATCAGCTCAACATTTGATTTTCTGGTGTCACGAACTTTTTTCGTGTTCGTACGGATAACCATGCCTTCCTCAACAACGTTGTTGCAGGAAGCAAACAGCTTATCTCTTCCTTCCACTTCTACTACACAAACACGGCATGCACCGACTTCATTCAAATCTTTCCAGTAGCAGAGTGTCGGGATCTTGATGCCGGCACTTGCAGCCGCATTCAAAATCGTTGTATTTTCCGGTACGGAAACCTGTTTTCCGTCAATCGTAAGATTTACCATGTGCGTACTCTGCCTCCTCTCAATTTGCCCATTCCGAAGTGATCACAATGCAGACATCGGCCGGATTCCTGATGTGCTTCTTCTTCTGTCATGCAATACTCTACGATATTGAAATCATGGATGCTTTCCGGTGCCGGACGCTCAAGCATATCAACACGCCCCCAAGGTGCTCTGTCTACCAGGCGGATCGGCGGGATCTCAATATCATTCGGAAGAACATGATTAAATCCAAGGTATTCATCGATATTTGCTGCTGCCACTTTTCCACCCGCGATCGCACGGATTACGGTTGCAGGACCTGTTACGGCATCACCACCGGTGAATACGCCAGGCATGTAGGAAATGTGTGTGGTGTTATCTACTTCGAAGGTACCCTTCTTTGTCAGTGGGAGACCGATCTCGTTAAATGCTATCGCATCGATGTCCTGACCGATCGCAACAAGAACCTGATCACACGCGATGCGCTCTTCCTCTGCCTTTGTCGGGATGACAGTCGGACGGCCTTTCTTGATCTCGCTGACCATCTGCGGCTTCACCCAAAGCGCAACGGCATTGCCGTCTGCATCTGTCTCAATGCGGGACGGTGCTTTCAGCTCGAGAAGCTGGCAGCCATCTGCCACAGCGCCTTCAATCTCGATCGTCTGTGCAGGCATATCTTTGCGTCTGCGGCGATATACGATCTTAACGGTCTTTGCGCCAAGACGGACTGCGGAACGCGCTACGTCCATAGCAACATTGCCGCCGCCGACAACAACGATATCCATACCCGTAAAGTCAGGTGCCTCTTCGTCTCCGATATCACGGAGCAGGGTTACTGCGGAAACAACGCCCTTCGCGTCATCACCTTCGATACCGAGCTTCTTGCCCGCATGCGCACCGATTGGAAGATAGATCGCGTCATGACTTGCACGCAGTTCATCAAACGTAATGTCCTTACCAACGGAAACTTCACGTTTTACTTCAATGCCAAGATCAAGGATCGCCTGGATCTCCTGATTCAGGATCTCTCTCGGATAACGATATGCAGGAATACCATAGCGAAGCATACCGCCGAGCATTTTTCTCTGCTCGTAGATCGTTACACTGTGGCCCATCAGGCGCAGGAAGTAAGCTGTCGTCAGACCTGCCGGTCCGCCGCCTACAACGCCAATGCTCTTTCCGGTATCTTCCATCGGCTCCGGTAATTTGATCTCGCCTTCATGCTCGACCGCAAACCGTTTCAGACCACGGATATTGATCGCGTCATCCACAAAGCTGCGGCGGCACTGTGCTTCACACGGATGCTCGCAGATGAGACCGCAGGTAGCCGGAAGCGGATTCGTCTTACGGATCAGATTTACCGCATCTGCATAACGACCTTCATGTACCAGAGCGATATAACCTGGAATATCAACATGTGCCGGGCACTGTGATACGCACGGAATACCATGATCGGTATTTGCGCAGCGATGATTATGGATATGCTCCTCAAAATCATCACGGAAGCCACGGATTCCTTTCAATGCCATCTTGGCTGCCTCAAAGCCAATGGCACAGTCAGCAGAATAATAGATTGACCGAGCTGTGTTCTCGATGTCTTCCAAAGTCTGCTCATCTGCCTCACCGTCCAGTACAGAATTGATCAGCTCCGATAACCGTAAAAGTCCGACACGGCACGGAACACATTTTCCGCAAGACTGTGCATGACAGAATTTTACGAAAGAAGCGATAAAATCTACCGGACAAGCTCCATACTGACCGGCAGCCACCCGATGCTCAAGATCGCGGTTCAGTTCGTCGATGAGCTTTTCGGCATCGCTTTTTTCAATTACCTGAAGTCTGCTCATAAATGTCCCCCCTCTTTACAATATTATTTTTACTTACTTTGGCATAATGCCATATATCGACATTATAACAGATACCTACTATATTAGTCTCTTCTAACATTTGGTAAACTTGCCAACAAATAGTTGTGACTATGAATCTCTCAGTTGTGGCAAATTCACAATGTCTTTCTTTCGTAACATTTTGTTTACTTTCCTGTCATAAATGGTATACTATGTTCACAGACTGAATTATCATTTTCGGAGGGAAAAGGCGACTGGTCATGGCATTCGACTTTCGAAAAGAATTAAGAAAACTCAAAAGCAGCTTCGCCCGCTATGAGATCCGCGAGCTTAACTGCCACAATTATGAAAAGAATATTTATGGTGTGGCTTATATCCCCTACAGCGATGATCCGCTTCCGCTCGTTATTTTTTCACACGAACTGGGAAATACCTACACCTCCGGCATTGACTATGCAAAGTATCTGGCATCACACGGGATCGCAGTGTATCTGTTCGATTTCTGTGGTGGCAGTTATTTTGGTGCAAGCGACGGCGATATGTCTCAGATGTCCGTCATGACGGAGGTTTCTGACCTTGCTGCCGTTTTACGTACAGCCGCTACATGGGATTTCGTTGACCCTGATAAGATCATTCTGATGGGCGCAAGTCTCGGCGCTGTCGTCTCAACGATCGTTTCGGCGCAGCCTTCTGCCACAAACTGCGGTCTGATCCTTCTGTATCCTGATCTTGCGATCTTTGATGCCCTCCACAAAAAGTTTTCATCTCTGGACGAAGTCCCGGAACGTTTCAGCTACTACGGCTGGTTTGAAGCCGGACGCTGCTATGCAAGCGACATCTGGGATTACGATCTGTCACATGCGATGGAGCGCTGTGAAACGCCCGTTATGATCATCCACGGGAACTGCGATGACTTTGTTGATCTATCTTATGCCCAGGAGGCACTTACGCATTTTAAAAATGCGGAATTAAAAATACTGCCCGGCGCGGGACACATCTTCCGCGGCAAGGATCTTACCGCTGCATTATCCCTCATCGAGCAGTATCTGAATTCTGTTATCTGATTATTCCTGTTTTAACGCTTCAAACTGTTCCCTGAGCGAAGGCGCATTCTTCGTCAGTTTTTTTATACTCAGATCCTGTGCCTTATTGTTGGCGAGCCGTAAATTGTTTTCAGAAGAAAGCAATGCGGCTTTTGTTTTTTCAAGGTTTTTGATCGTCTTGTCGATATCCTCAATCGCTTCTTTAAACTTCCGCGCTGCCAATTCGTAGTTCTTTCCGAACCGCTGTTTGAAGTCTTCCATGTTTTCTTCAAAATGTGTGATGTCCAGGTTGTGTTCTTTTTCCAGCGCCAGTTCCTTCTTATAGGAAACAGTATTCAGTGCGGCATTTCTTAAGATCGTAATGATCGGAATGAAAAACTGCGGGCGGATCACGTACATCTTCGGATACCGGTATGAAACATCCACGATCCCTTCATTATAGAGTTCATTGTCTGCTTCAAGGAGCGAGACCAGGATGGCATACTCGCAGCCCTTTTCATTTCTGTCCTTATCAAGTTCCTTTAAAAAATCCTCATTCTTATGCTTTGTCGCCGTCGTCTCATTTTCATTTTTCATCTCAAACATGATGGAGATGATCTCTGTCTCACCGTCTGCATCATAATCTCTGAAAATGAAATCCCCCTTTGAACCGGTGCGCGCGTCATTGTCTTTTTCAAAATATGCCTGCGGGAACATTCCCATCCGGTATTTGTTGAATTCATACGCGCAGTGCTGTTCGAGTGACTCGCCGACCATCTTGGTCGACTGCCGCGCCTTAAAATCTTTGTACTGCTGAACCAGCTCCTGCTGCTTTTCGATCTCCTTATCCTTTTCGAGCAGCATCTGCTCCATCTCTTCTTTCAGCTTCGCCTGTACCTTCTCCACCGCAAGCTGCTTTTCTGTTTCTCTGGCGGCTTGCTCCGCTTTTGCTTTTTCCTCCTGCACGATCAGATCACGCTTCAGATTTCCGACCTGCTCTTTGTACTTTGCAAGCTCCTTTTCCAGATTCGCTTCCTGCTCCATCTTAAGCAGCCGGATGTTTGCATCCTGCTGCTCTTTCAGGAACTGTTCTCTTTTCCGGATCTCTTCCTGAAACTCATGATCTCTGATCTGCTTTACGATCGAATCGTAATTGGTTTCATCTATCGTAAATACTTCACCGCAATGCGGACATCTGATCTGCTCACGACTCATTTTATCTCTCCTTTATCACGGATTTTCATTCTGTGTCATTTGATGCAATCCTGCCGAGTCTGACGGCACATACTTTATATTCCGGTATCCGCGCGATCTCATCAACTGCTGCGTTTGTCAGCTGATTGACGGGGGAATCTTCAAAATGGAACGGCATCCAGACTTCTCCTTCTGACACCTTTCTTCCAACCCGTGCCGTTGCTGTGATCTCACCTCTTCTGCTACTGACGCGGATGCGCTCTCCATTCCTGATCTGCAGTCTTTCTGCATCCCTGAAATGCACCTCAATGAAGCCTTCCCCCGAAATGTCCATTAATCCCGGTGCGCGCCCTGTGATCGATGCTGCATTATAATGATAAAGGATGCGACCTGTATTTAACAGGAACGGAAAGTCTTCATCCGGCAATTCGGCTGCCGGCTGATATGCTGCCGGATAGAGCAGCACACACCCTCTGACCGGTCCTCCTGCATGCATGATCGGCGTGCCGGGATGATCCTTCTCCGGGCATGGCCACTGCAGGCCGCCCTCTGCATCCAGACGCGCATGGCTGATTCCATGGTAGCTTGGCGTCACCTGTGCGATCTCATCCATGATCTGTGCCGGCGTCAGATATTCCTGCGGATATCCCATTGCATTCATGAGATCAAAAATGATCTCCGTATCGGGTCTCATATCCCCCGGCAGAGAAACGGCTTTTCGAACACGCTGTACCCGTCGCTCGGTATTGGTAAAAGTACCTTCTTTTTCTGCGTAGCTGACCGCAGGAAGAACAACGTCTGCATACTGTGCCGTTTTCGTCAGGAACAGATCCTGCACGACCAGAAACTCCAGACTTTCAAGGGCTTTCACGATATGATGGGTATCCGGTTCAGACACGATCGGATCCTCACCGCAGATATACAATCCCTTGATCTTTCCCTCAATTGCCGCAGGGAAACATTCCGTTGCTTTCAGTCCCGGTTTCGGATTGAGCGGCACACCCCATGCTTCCTCAAACTTTTTCAAAACATCCGGGTTATTCACCTTCTGATATCCGGGATAGTCTGTTGCCTGTGCACCCATATCGCAGGCGCCCTGTACGTTGTTCTGGCCTCTGAGCGGATTGACACCACAGCCACTCCTGCCGATTTTGCCGCACAATGCAGCTATGTTTGACAAAGACATCACGCCCTCTGTTCCGGCGGTGTGCTCAGTCACACCCAGACAATAGATGATCGGCGCTTTTTTTGCCTTTGCGTAGATCCGTGCAGCTTCGATCAGCCGGTCCGGATCGATATGACAGATTTCTCCGACCTTTTCCGGTGTATATTCTTCCACCAGCTGCTTTAATGTTTCAAACCCTTCGGTATAATCTCTGACGAAATCATGGTCGATCAGATCTTCTTTGATCATGACATGCATCATACCATTTGCAAAAGCAACATTGGTCCCCGGTCTGAGCTTCAGATGAATGTCCGCGTATTTGGTCAATCCGATCTCACGTGGGTCCACGACGATCAGACGCGTTCCGTTTTGCACTGCTTTTCTGATCTGCATCCCGACCACAGGATGTGCTTCCTCCGGGTTTGACCCGACCAGAAGAATGCAGTCCACATCACTCGTGATATCATGGATCGGATTGGTCATCGCACCGGATCCGAGTGTCATCGCCAGTCCGGCAACAGAAGCCGAATGACAGACACGTGCGCAGTTATCGGTATTGTTGGAGCCGAAACAGGTACGCACCATCTTCTGTACCATGTAGACATCTTCATTTGTCGAACGGGAGCATGCAAAACCGGCAAGCACATCACCGCCGTATTGTTCCTTCAGGGAAAGAAACCGTTTTGCCGTAAAAGAGATTGCTTCCTCCCAGGATACTTCCCGGAAAGGATCTGACCGATGCTCTCTGATCAGCGGTTTTGTCAATCTGTCTTCCGCATGAATAAAATCAAAGCTCGCAGAACGTCCTTTGACACATAGACGTTTATGATTCGCGGGACCGTCTGCCGCTTCCACATCTACGATTTTATTGTCCTTTACCAGCAGGTTTAACTGACATCCCGTTGCGCAATGCGGACAGGTCGTTCTGACGCGTTCTACTTCCCAGCTTCGGTAAGCCTTTTTTCTCTTCAAGGTCAATGCCCCGGTCGGACACACGCTCGCACAGTTTCCGCAGGATTCGCAGCCGGACTCCTTATAGTCTGCTCCAAACGGTGCGGCAACCGTCAGCATGTTTCCGCTTCTGCCGCTGACCAGGACACCGTTGCATGCGACCTTATGACAGGCATTAATGCAGCGCTGACACCGGATGCATTTATTCGGGTCATAGCTCAGATATGGATTATCCTCGAGCTTTCTGTCCAGCAGTTCACCGTGTTCCGATCTCATGCCGCGATAGCTTGTATGCTCCACATCATACAGATTGCAAAGCTCCTGCAGTTCGCAGCTTCCGTTTGACGGGCAGCTCATACAATCCAGATTATGATTTGCCAGAAGAAGGTTTAAGATTTCCTTCCGATAAGCGGTCAGACGCTCACTTTCTGTCGTGATACACATACCATCTTTGATCTTCGTTCTGCAGGCCGGGAGCAGATTCTCAAATCCGTCCACTTCCACCATGCAAAGGCGGCACATACCGACATCGGAAACGCCCTCCAGATAACACAGCGTCGGAACAGATATTCCATTACTGCGTGCCGCATCAAGGATCGTCATATTCGGCTCTATTGTAAATACCTGTTGATTGATCGTGATCGTAATCTTTTCAGACATCTCCAAATCCCCCATCCAAAACACCACATCCGTGATGGTCACACCGCAGACAGCGTTCGGTTTCCCGCATCGCTTCCTCATAGGTCATAGGCAGTTCCACAAATGAAAAATCTTCTTTTCGTTCAAAAGGATCCTTCTCCTCGATCTGTGCCCTTCCTGTCGGGATGCACGGATTCGGCAGCGCCGGGGGCACCTTGACATCGCAAGGGATCTTGTGATGGTATCCGAGATATTCATCGATATTGTAAGCAGCCACCTGTCCTGCAGCGATCGCATTGATCGCAGTAGACGGTCCCGTTACGCAATCCCCTCCGGCAAATACACCATCAAATCCATGGATACTTCCTGTCGTATCAGCGAGGATCCGCCCCCGTTCCACAGGAATTCCTGCTGACACGAAACGTTCCACATCACTCCGCTGACCTACCGCCAGGATCAGATAATCACATTTAAACCGATAGGGGTAATTACTCGAATGTTCTGTCGTCATCATGCCATATTCATCATAAGGTCCGACGATCTGGGGCTGCAGCCATAATGCACGGACTTCATCGGTCTCCGGATCTGTCTCAATATTCAAAAAGGAAAGCAGTGTACGGAAGCGAACGCCTTCCTGCATCGCCCCGACGATTTCCTCCTCCAGCGCAGTATAGTCATCCCGTTTTCTGGTAAATACATGTACGGATTCTGCCTTTAGGCGAACCGCTGTACGGGCCGCGTCCATTGCAACATTGCCGCCGCCGATCAGCGCTACCTTCTTTCCTGTCAGATCCGGCAGATCCCCATCTGCCGCCAGCTGCAGAAAATCAGCTGCCGGGATCACATTCTTCGCATCTGCCCCGTCTACAGGCATACGGTTTCCGATCTGTGCGCCAAGTCCCAGATAAACGGCATCCGATGTTTCCCTGATCTGTGAAAAAGAGATATCGCGCCCGATTTTGGTGTTATAGTGAATCGTAATATCTCCGGCAGCCAGGATCGCATCAATATCTCTGTCCAGATCATTTTTGGGAAGCCGGTATTCAGGTATGCCGTAGCGGAGCATCCCGCCGGCTTTTTCATGTTCTTCATATACAGTGACGGCATGTCCCATCAGCGACAGATAATATGCGGCAGTCAACCCGGACGGTCCGGCGCCGATCACAGCAACCCTTTTCCCTGTGCTGACATTCTTGTTCGGATTGGCCACCTCTTCCGGCTGTGTCCGGTCAATTGCGTATTTTTTCAGTCCCCGGATATTAATGGGATCATCGACCAGTGCCCGCCTGCATCGTTTCTCACACGGATGCTCACAGATCATCGCACAGGCTGTCGGGAAAGGATTCCGATCCCGGATCAGACGGACGGCACCCGCATAATCTTCCTCTTTGATCAGCGCAACATATCCCGGTACATTGACATGGGCCGGGCACAATGTGACACACGGGATGGTCTGTTTCACCTGGGCAACGCAGCTATGATGGGTGATATGACTCTCATATTCATCCGCAAACTGTTCCAGGCTGTCAAGGATCAGATGTGCCGCCGAAATCCCCACTGCACAGTCTGCCGTTTCCATGATCATACGGCACATGTTTTCCAGTCGCTTCGGCGCTTCTTCATCCGCAGCCCCGATCAGAATCTCATGGAGCATACGGTCTACTTCCACCAGACCGTCTTTGCACGGAACACACTTGCCGCAGGACTGGTTCATCGAAATCTGCAGCAGCGAACGATATAACGAGATCGGACACATTCCGGGCGGATAAGAACTCATCCTGGACCGGAATTTATGAAGGACTGTGTCGATCCGGTCATTCATATTTCCCTTTCGCGGCAATTCTCTCATCAGTACTTCCTCCCATTCAACCCCTTACGATTCAGACAATCACTTCATCCCCGCAATGCACGTAGGAAAGCTGATCGCCCATGATCTCTTTTAACATTTCATAAGCCGCGAGTCCCGTACAGTGACAGGTGTAAAAGCGCGTCGGATATGTCGTCAGTTCCCGCGCGATCGCACGGATCTCGTCACATTCATCTTCTGTGTAATCCTTCTTTTTCATCAGATGGAACCCGCTGACCACGGCATCCGGCAGGCTGTGATGGATTTCCTCATAACGGTCCAGAATATTTAAGATCCCGCTGTGTGCACATCCTGAGATCAGGACACATTTCCCATCTTCCCGAATCACCAGACACTGCTCATGAGAAAAATCGTCTTTGATATACGTTTCGCCTTCTTTTATCATAAGATAACGGTTTGTAGCCGGAATCCTTCTGTCGTTACCGGCCGCTATCTGTTTTTCCATACATCCCGTCAAATTGCCAAACACAGACAATTCATCATCGATCACAAAATCATCTGACAGCAGACGAACCTGTTTAAGCGCCATGATCTCCGGGGCGATGCCGATATAGCGATACCCTTTTTCTTTCCCGTCAAAGGAATAATACGGCTTGTCCGCCTTTGCATGAAGATAGATCGCGGCATCCGGGTTCAGCCGGGCAAAAGCCGGGAGCCCGCCGGAATGGTCATAGTGCCCGTGGCTTAACACGGCAATGTCCACCTGCTTCAGATCGATCCCAAGCTTTTCCGCATTGGCAAGCATGTCCTCTCCCGGTCCGAAGTCCGACAGGATCTTATGTCTTTTCGTTTCAATATAGAAGCTCAATCCATGCTGCGGAGTGCAGGCATTTGCGCCTTCTGTATTCTCAATCAGATTGCGGATGATCATCGTTTTCCCTCTTACAAATCTACGGCAAACAGATCTGTCTACTCCTCTACCCGGATGGTCACGGTTCCGGTCGCTTTGTTTTCTGCAGTTACGGCAAGATAGTAATCCCCCGCTGCAATCGTGTATGTTTCTGAGCCTGATCCGGATGCAACCAGTTCAAACGCAGCATTCTCATCATCGAGCGCGCCTTCCAGTTCATCTAATGTGGCATCTTCATCCGAAAGAGCCGCCCCGTCCGCCGGAATGAACTTCACAGTACCTGTACCGTCTCCTTCCATTTCCTGTTCAACGACGACCGTATCATTCTCGCCTACGGTAAGCGTTCCGGTCATGGTATTTTCATCAAGCGTCGCTTTGTCAAATGTTATGGTACAAGACGATCCGTCTTCTGCCATATCCATTGTCAACGGTGTCTTGCTCCCGCAGCCCGCCAAAAGCGCTGTTATGCCAAGAACAACCGCCGGTATTACAAATAGTTTTTTCTTCACCATGATCTGGTCCTCCTAATATGTTTTTATAGATTATACTGAAAATTAAGAAGAATTTCCATTATTACCGAACGAGCTTCTTCTCAATAATATCTCTGTTTTTGGCAAACAGTTCTTTATTGGGATAGCGGTATAAACCTTTTCCGGAAAAAAGGCCGCCAGAGTCTGGTATTTTCCACACATAGCTATTATAAGATATTTAGGGCCCGAGCGGAATATTGCTGCCATATTTTAGAACATAAAACAAGCCTCATGCCGTAATACTGGTTACGGCGCAAGGCTTGTTTTGAAACGTTGCCTGGTTGCCTGGATTTGCGATTCTTGTTTATAATAGTATCAAAAAGACAACCATACGGAGGGCAATTATATGTGTACAGCAGCTACTTATCAAACAAAGGACTTTTATTTTGGGAGAACATTTGATTATGAATTCTCTTATGGTGAAGAAGTGGTTGTCACCCCAAGAGATTATCGTTTTGATTTCAGAAGAAAAGGGCAGATGAGCCATCATTATGCAATGATCGGCACCGCCTTTGTGGCAGATCAATATCCCCTTTATTATGAAGCAGTTAACGAAAAAGGACTCGGGATGGCCGGACTGAACTTTGCAGGCAACGCTTGCTATTTCGAAGAATCTGCAGACAAAGATAATATTTCACCGTTTGAACTGATTCCCTGGATCCTCAGTCAGTGCAAAACCACAGCGGATGCACGCATCCTACTCGACAGAATCAATCTTGTAAATATTCCGTTCAGCGACCAGCTTCCCCTGTCTCCGCTTCACTGGATCGTTGCGGACAAAGACAAAGCGATCACAGTTGAATCTGTCAAAGACGGTCTCAGGGTCTATGATAACCCTGTGGGTGTAATGACCAATAATCCGCCATTTGATCAACAACTGTTCAGCCTCAATAACTACAGGCATCTTCAGACCACAAATCCGGAAAACACGTTCAGCACCGGCCTTGATCTGGATGCCTACAGCAGAGGAATGGGCGGCATCGGGCTTCCGGGTGATCTTTCATCACAATCCAGATTTGCACGGGTCGCGTTCACAAAAATGAATTCCCTTTCAAAGGATGATGAAATGTCGAGCGTCAGCCAGTTCTTCCACATACTCGAATCTGTCGCGCAGCCGCGCGGGCTCTGCAACCTTGGAAACGAAAAATACGAAATCACGATCTATACTTCCTGCTTTAATACCCGGACAGGGGTTCAGTATTACAACTGCTATGACAATCATCAGATTTCGAAGGTAGATATGCACAAAGAGAATCTGGACGGGACAGATCTTTCCCGATACCCGCTGATCACGGAAGAGCAGATTCATGAACAGAACTGAACCTCCAGTGCGCTATCAATAAAATAAGACCGTATCCTTTCGGGAGCAAGCTCTCGCGGATACGGTCTTTTTTCTGCATCGTTTATTATGTTCGCGATCATTCGTACTCGGCAAATTCAGATATAGTAGGGTGTATTTGAGGTGATTTCGCAGGAAAAACTTTCGCAAATATGTTAATATTC
>SVDH01000021.1 GCA_015057865.1 Lachnospiraceae bacterium | reverse complement strand
GTATCAAGAGCAGTATGGACGGGCAAAAAAGCCTGTATTCATGCGGGTTTTCGCCGTTTCGAGCGTCATTCCCACTCGACCATGTTGTTCGGAACTTAACTTTATTTGTTTAAGCCTGTTGGCGAATCAGAACTTTCTTCTATATATTTTTTATTATAACTGAAGTTTCATTTTTTAATAGTATCAATATAGTATCAAAATACCCTTCAGGCGCAACATCCGCTGCCTGCACATGTCCGGCTCCAGGAACGATCATAAGCTCCTTCTCGCATGACGCTGCATCATACAGTTCCTGCACCATCGCCGGTGGAATCATTTTATCCTCTTCTCCATGGATAAACAGTGTCGGAACTGTGCTGCTCTTTACTGCCTCCACTGCGGAAGCATCGCGCAGGTCATATCCGCCACGCATCTGCAAAAACAGATTCGCAGCCGGCACTGCCAGAACAGGCGGCAGGTGAAACCACGCATGAAACCGGTCGCAAAACATGCTGTAAGCATCCGTATACGCAGAGTCCGAGATGACAGCCATTACATTCTCCGGCAAATCCTCTCTCCCACTCATCATCAGCGCGCAAGATGCGCCCATCGACTGTCCGTGCAGAATGATCTTCGCCTCCGGATCCTGGCGCAGGATCTCACGGATCCAGAGCATGTTGTCCTCGCTGTCTGTATAGCCCATACCGATGAAATCGCCTTCACTCTCGCCCTGACAGCGCATGTCCGGAACAATCACATGGAAATCCTGCTGCTGGTACCAGCGGGCCAGCGGATACATCTCCTCCTTCTGCCCGGTATAACCATGCAGCAAAAGCACCCACATATGGGTATCTTCCGGCTGTCGCTCTGCACCTTCCACTCCGGGGAAAAACTCCACCGAAACGAGCCTGTACCCATCCGAAGATTCCGTCTCCAAAAAGTCGAGCGGCACCGTCTTGTACCACTCGACTGTCTCGTCAATCGTCTCCTCTACCTGCCGGTCCAGTTCATCGCTCTGCACCTGCTCATTGTAGCTTCGCTCCGTGATCCTGTCTGCCGTCTCCAGGCGGTCCATAAATGACGGCATCAACGCGGCGCTGATCAGAACGTTGATCAGGATGATGTATGCCGCTATGATGATGGCCGCGGCAATCCATAAGATATGTCGCTTTTTCATCGCACCATTATCACCCGGATCACATCACCTTTCTTTGGCGCAGGCTGATCCGGTTCCGTCATATAGATCGCGTTCGCATCTGGCTGATTGATCCCCGGATGCGTCCGTCCCGGGCCTCCGCCGATCCGCGAAGCAAAATACCGTGCCTTCTCGGACTCTTCTTTTTCATCTGTCACGCGCATCCGCATAAAGATCGACATCGGCGGTGCCATCAAATCTTCCGTCAGCTCTGCTTCGATCTCATGTCCCCATGGCACTTCACAGCCATACCAGTCCGCAAGCAATTCCTTCACGCACCAAATCACGCCGTAATACGCTCCGATCGTAGGACCTGCCAGGTTGATGACCAGCTTGCCCTGTATCACAGCAGCGCTCATCGGCCGTCCCGGCGCAGCCTTAATCCAATGGAATAAGAACTCACCCATCTCCTGAAGGATTCTTGTGTTAAAATCCTCCTCTCCCTTCGAAGAGCCGCCGTTGATCAGCACGATATCATTCTTTTTCAGTGCTTCCGCGAGCCGTTCCTTGAGGTTGTTCTTATGATCCGCCTCGATCGGAAAACAGGTTACTTCCGCCCCCATCTCGCGAAGCATCGCGGACACCATCAGGCTGTTCGCGTCAAAATTCTGCCCGCGCTGCGGAATGCTTCCAGCAGGGATCAGCTCGCTGCCTGTCGGCAAAAAAGCGATGCGCGGCTTTTTGATCACCTTCACCGTTCCATAGCCGCCCGTTGCAAGCGCCGCGATATCAAATGCCGTGATGCGCATTCCCTTTTTTGCAAGCAGCGCATCCTTCTTCATCATGCTGCCCGCCGGGCGGACATTCATGCCACGCTCGATCTGCGGCGCCCCGTCCGGCCTGCCGCCGGGGCCGTGCATCTTCTGCGGTTCGATACGGATCGTACCGTCTTCTGTTTTGACCCATTCAATCGGCAGCACCGTATCAAAAGCGTCCGGGAAATCATCTCCTGTATCCGCCCTGTCATACTGCACACCTCGCTGCCATTCGGACGTATCCGGCATCCCGTTTTCAAACAGATCAAAGTTGACACAGATCCCATCCATGCCGGCTGCCCGAACCACCGGCAGGTCATACTTTGCATGGCAGTCCTCTGCAAGGATGCGTCCCATAGCATCCGCAACCGCTACTTCCTCTGTGACCGATGCCGGTGTCCATGCGCTCCGGATCAGATCCAGTGCTTCCTTTTTTGTGATATTTTCTTTATGCATCATATTCTTCCAGTTTCTTCTCATACTCTTTCATCATCTCAGCCTTCTCTTTTCGTACATCCATGACCTTCTGCGCCAGAATCCCGAGCAGATTTCTGAGCATTTTCCCCTGTGCCTCAGAAACTTCCGGGCCGTAGGGTTTTGTCAGCATCTCACCGGAAAGCTCCAGGAATTTCATGTCACACGGGAGCGGCTTGATCGGCGGTCCCTTCGGGCGACGTTTTTCACCTTTGCCGCCTTCCGGCTTCGGCGGACGCTCACCATCTTTCGGACTGCCGCCCGGCCCTTCTCCCGGTTTCCGGCCTTCAAAGATCCGTGAAAGAGAGGGGATCTCTGCCATCAGCATGCCCGGCTCGCCAAACTTTGGCATGTCATACTTATGCTTACGCGGTTCCTGCTCTTTATCAGGATCGCCCTGCAGAATCATACGGAACACCTGGAAATCCTTCTTAATCGACGGCATCTCTCCAGCCTTCTGTTCAATAATCGCAGGCTGCATCGCCTCGAGGACACAGATAATCTCCTCATCTGCCATATCTCTGAACAACGTTGTACTCTTTAATTCCGGTAAATAATCTCTGTAGTTCTCCATTATTACCTCCAACATCTATTGCATTCTACTCATAAAAGCTTCCGACCCGCTCAGCCTTCACCAGATACTGGTGCCACTCCGGATGACAGGATGCCGTTCCCGGATTTGCATGGTTTGTCGGGTACCAGCTGTTCTTATCGACCACGAACTCAATAATACACTGGCCGTTCATATGCCCCCACTTGTTGCATCCGCCGTCGTGTTCGTTCTTGAAATCACCGATGATACACGGGATCTTCGTGCCATCTTCCTGATAGAAATCAACATAATCTCCGATCGCGCCGAACGTATCCGTGCAGGCGATGACATAGCGGTTGTCTACGACCGCAAAGCCTTCCTTGTCAAAGGTCATGCCCGCCGCCTCGCGGAACGCGTACTGCTGGCTTCTGGTATTCGTGACCTTCTGCCATCCCATATAGCTGTGGATCATACCAAGGCCTTCCGGGATCTCGTACTCCAAGGCATCTGCGTCATCCATGACGCGGATCGCCCAGACCGCAGCCTTCTTATTTAAAGTCGAGGAAACGATGCCATACTTGCTGCCCTTTGCTTCGATCGTGTTCTCTCCGCCGGCACACATTACGACATGATAGATGCCTGATGCATTCCCGTAAAAGATCAGGTCACCCGGAAGTGCTTCCGATACCGGGATCTTCTCGCCGCTCAGCGCCTGCTGTGCCGCTGTTCGCGGCAGGGTATAACCAAACTGCTTATAGATCGACTGCACAAACCCGGAGCAGTCAGCACCATTTACAAGATCAGTTCCGCCCCAGACATAGGGGTTTCCGATAAACTGTGCCGCATAAGAGAGCACTGCTTCCCGCTTTGAGGATCCCGGCACACCGGAGCGTGTCGACATCAGGGAATAGTAAAGGGCTTCGTTCTCGCTTGCGGAAATCAGTTCTGTTGCAAGAGAATAAGTAGATTCCCCTTTCTCTTCGATCTGATCCTTTAAGGTCTTTCCCTCTTCATTGATCTTTGTATCTGACAAAAGCAAATCTTGCGCTTTTACAAATCCACGCACATCACCGGACTCCACATAGATCCATTCCTGATCCTTATCTGCGATCACATAGCAGATGCTTCCTGACTTCAATGTACCGATCTCACGCGCGTCATCAGACTGACTCTCCCGGATCGCGACGTCCTGTGCCGCCAGTGCCGGATCCTTATCGACCACTGTCTGGTAGACCGTTGCGCGCCGAAAGGTCAGCGCAGCGTTCTCTAATGCAGGGACTTTCTCTTCAGCAACGCCTAAGATCTCTTCTTCTGTAAACGTCTGGCCTGTCATGTTCCCGAGGACATTGGCCGCAAACTCTCTTGTCTCGACCATCATGGTCGCCTTCAGTCCGCTGATCAGAAGCTCTTTTCTGACAAATCCCCTGACAGTCCCGGATTCCACATAGATCCATCCGCCGTCTTCTTCCTTTAAGATATAGCAGACCGCATCCTCCGGCAGGATGCCGATGGTGCGGGAATTTGACTTCATTTCTTCCCTAATGGGGAGCTTCTTTTTAGCGATCGCAGCTTCTTTTGCGACCGTCCAGAAGCGGAATTCCTTTTTTAGAACAGGCGAAGGTACGACCTCGCCTACGACAGGCAGGATCGTATTGGCATAGTAACTGCCACTCCCTCTTCGTACTGTGAACGGGCTTCCTGCATTTGCACTGCCGGTTCCGGCTGTGCCGGCAGGATTTGCTCTCCTGCTCGAAGCATATCCGGTATCTTTTCCGGTGATGATGCGTTGCGCAGCTTCGATCTGCTCCATGATGCCAGGCTCATTGCTCATGGCATTCTGCGCTTCACCAACTGTATCAGGTCCCGGCAGGACCGTTGCCGGAAGGCCGGCTCCCTGGCCTGCTCCTCTGCCGGGCAGGATCGTGTCGGGCCGGGTAGCGTCATTTGTGGGTGTGGTATCCGATCCGTCACCAATCTCACCCGTGCCATCATCTGTAAGCTCGCTGCCGGGCTGATCTGTGCCTTCCGTGGGCATGGTACCCGTCCCATCGCCAGTCTCGCCCACACCACTGCCTGTAGCATCGCCGCCGGGCTGATCTATGCCTTCCGTGGGCGTGATGCCCGTTTCTGAGCCAGTCTCACCCACGCCACTGCCTGAAGCATCGCCGCCGGGCAAATCTGAACCTTCTGCGGGCGTGTTGTCCGTTCCGGAGCCATCCTCACCCGATCCAATGTCTACAGCGTCGCCACCGGGCAAAACATCGTCTCCGCCGGGTGTGGTACCCGCGCCGGAGCCATACTCACTCGCGCCAGAACCACCAGCATCCAAAGCGCTGTCCGCGCCAACCGTTAAAGCGCCGGAGCCGGCACTCGCTTTTCCTGTTTCATTTGATGCAGCATTCCCCTGTGAAGCCGAAGTCAGATCCGTATCCACGCTCCCCGTGTCCGATCCATTCGCTTCATATGTCGCGCTAGCTTCATTTGCAAATGCTGCGGCAGGCGATCCTGCATAAGCTGCCGTAAACACAATTCCCGCAGCCAGAAAGACCGCCATATATTTCTTCCAGTTCATAAAACTGTAATTCTCCTGCTAAACAAAGGCCCGCTTCTTTGTTCATTCTTAAATAACAAAAGCAAAGCCTTGCCTTCTTCTCTCTTCAAATCATACAGAGCTAATTATAGAATCCCTCTCGAGATCTTTCCGTTGCCATGGCAATAATTTTCAAGATTATTGTTCCACAGTACCTACATCATTAGAATCCGTCGATTCTGCAGTCCCGCCAGTCCCGTCAGCACCAGACGTCTCATCCGTGCCAACCATACCATCACCATCGGTCATTCCTTCCACACCGGCTTCGCCAACCGTTTCCTCGATCGGTTCATATCCTTCAAAGTCAATATACACGATATCCACTGCCGGAAGGCCGTCGTCTCCATTCTCATTGGCCGCAGTCATCTTCTGCTTTCCGGCGCAGACGCCGTAGACGGTTACGATCATGCCTTCCTCCAGAGTCGGCTCCTGCGGGCGGCGGTCATCATTCAGCAGATAGTGGCCGCCCATCCAGCTGTCGCTGTCCGTCTCCCCATCAGCTGCTGTATAGACGTTAAACAAGCTGTCATTGACCTTTTGGTAAACCTGTACACGCAGCTTGATATATTCGCCCTTGTAACCTGCCGGATCCGCCTTATAGGCTTCATAGTCAATGGTCTGACACTGCGCATCAAGCTCTGCCTGATCCATCCGTCTGGCTTTGTGCATCGGATCATTGAATGTGACAAGCAGCAAAACGATGACCACCACGATGATGATGCCGACCACGATCATCAGCAGATTCACAGGGTTCTTTTTCCATTCTTTCTTTTTTGCTTTCTCGGCCATATTTCTTCTTTCTTCAATATCTCCTTCATCATGCTTAGTATTTTATCAGGAAATACTTCCCCTTTGTCTCGATCAGATCTTCCCGCATCATCCTGCCAATTTCACGAGACAACGCCGTCCGGTTCGTGTGCAGGTGCTCTGCCAGCTCATCCCTGGTATATGGAATATGAAATTCATTTTCCCCTGCCAGTTCTCTCTGCTCTTCCAGATATAATAACAGCTTTGTCCTGATCGACCCGGCAAGCAGATACTCTCTGTCTCTGTTTGTATGAAAAAGCGTATGCGAAAGGATCCGAGTTACATTTGTCAAAAATTTTGTGTACAGTTGCTTGCCCAGATAGTTCTCATTTGCAAAACATATCGGATTTACCTGGTAAAGCAGCACTTCTGTTTCTGCATAATAATGATGAAGTTCGTCTGTCAGTGGTTTTCCGATGCTGTCAAGTCCAAGATACGAACCTTCGCAAACCCTGTCTTCAAGCAGAATCTCCCCGGCATTCCCGAGGCGGTAGATCCCTACCGCCCCGAATAGAATGCATGTCACCGGCATCTTCTGACCGCTCCTCCCACAGATCATATCGCCTCTCTGATATTCAGAAAGCCTGCCGAATCCGCCGGCATGGAACCCGCGAATCTCAGCCTCAGTAAATCCACGGAACAGTTCCCCTTTTGCCAGTTTCTTCTGTAATTCTAATTCCGTCATTCTTTTCCCCATAAACATGGATCGCATACAGCAATCCGATCATCGTGCCTTGTTTATGTCTGTCTTTCTTCTTTGCGCTTTCTTGCTGCGCCAAGGCCTGCAAGCGCTGCCAATGATGTGAGCAAAATGCCATACAATTCCGGAACACCTGCCTTATCGCCTGTTTGCGGCGGGCTTACCTTTCCTGCTGTGCTTGTGGCTGTTCCAGTGCCGGATTGCGGATTGGCGGATGTAGTTCCGCCGTTAGTCTGTGCAGTACCGCTTGCAACAGGATTGTAACTTACTGTTTGAACGGTATTCTGATCATCTGTTCCTTCGGATGCACTGTAAATCACATTTGCCGCCTCTGTGATATTCCACGTGACATAGGCATGGCCAAAGTAATAATCCCCCTGGAATGTGATGACCGCCTCATGGCTGCCGACAGACTTTGTGTCCTCTGGCCACTCCACCGCATAATACTCCGCTGCAATGATCTGACCGTTTGCATCCGTCACCGTAATCTGCGGAAGCTGGTCGTTTCCGTTATAGACAAATGATGACGGGGACAACACAACACTCGTGGGTGCAGCAATGGCTTCCGTCTTTTCGATCTGACCGCAGACACTGCACTTTGTCTCCAGGATGCCATCCTCTGTGATCACACCATCAGATGTTGTGCGCATAGAAGCTTTTTTTGCTGCCTCTGTCTGCATTGTGTGTCCGCCAGTGAATTCATACTGATATCCCTCTTTTTGCGCGGAGATCCATGCTGAAGAACCACAAAGCACATGTAAGACCACATCTTTATTATTAAACGGGAAGAAATCACCGTTTCCGTCAAGTGCCGTCTTTGTGCCTTCAAACCATACATCTGTCAGTGACTTACACCCTTCAAAAGCATATTCCTTGATCTCTTTGACGCCTTCCGGAATCGTCACATTTTTTAGTCCGGTGCCAGCAAATGCACTCTCACCGATTGTTACCAGAGAATCCGGAAATGTGATTTCCTTTAGTTCGTCATGCTCCAGAAAAGCATAGTCACCAATGGCCGTCACTGCCTTTCCGCCGATTTCCGCTGGAATCACGACAGACTCATCGGTTCCTGTATATCCTGTTATCGTTACTGTGCCGTCCGGGTTGTCTTCTGTTGTAAAAGCATCCTCTGCTGTTGCGACCTTTAAAAGCGGCAGTCCTGTGGAATCCACATCCTTTCCATCTGCCTTGTTTAAAAGTGTTGTATTTTCAACCGTATCCAAAACAGTTCCGGCCGGTTCCTGTGCATACACAGAAACCGGTGCTGTAACTGTCATACCTGCTGCGAGTAACATCGGCAGATATCTTTTCCATTTCATTTCTTTCACTCCTGTTAACCCTGCAGATCTGATGTCTTACGTCTTCTTGACACACTGACGCCAACCAGAGCGGCTACAGCAGCGATCAGAACGCCATACACTGCCGGCATACCTGCCATGTCACCGGTCTTCGGTGGCGTAACCTTGCCGTCCGTAGAAGCCGCTGTCGTATTGTTTGCGGCATTCCAGGTGGCCGTCTGACCTGTTGCCGCATTTGGATTGTAGGTCTGCATGTTTGTACCGATCGGAATTTCTTTGGTCTCTTTTTCACCGCAGATTGTACAGGTATGTTCCTGGGAACCGGCTTCTGTCGCAGTTGCCGCTTTTGTGATCGTCCACTGTCCCCAGTTATGCTCGATCACATTTGTGATCTCCGTTGTTCCGTTCTGGTCCGAGAACATCTTTTCACAGCCGTCGCACTTATAATATGCGATATTACCATGCTGCGTGGATGTGGCAGCGACTGCCGGAACAAATGTTAATGTGTGCGTATGCTCACTCGTCGTAACGGTTCCTGCATTATCCTGCACATTGTTTGTGGTGTTCTGCGTGTTGTTTGCATTGTTCTGTGCAGCATTTGTATTGCTGCTATCCTGTGAGTTGCTCTGCGCAGTGTTCTGGTTTGCGGTTACGTTTCCAGCTGTCGTCGTCTGGTCATTGGCCGCAGCGGCACTTGCCGTAAGCGCTACTTCCTTTGTTGAAAGAACTACTGTCGGCGAAAAGCTGTCAAACCGCGCACATATCAGTCCGTCTGCCTGCGCCACGATCTCAAGCGGAGCCCATTCCGCTTTCCCGTCAACCTCACCCTGATGCAGGATGGTAACAGGATCCGTCGCCAAAAGACCGTCAATCTTTAATACGACATAGCGCGGCGCTTCCAGCGGTGTCTCTTCCCCGTTCACGACATAGTCGATTTCAAAAGTCTCTACCACTGATTCTGCCGTTTCCAACGCTGCCTGCGGTTCCTGTGTCTCCTGTACTTCCTGTTTATTCTGCTCTTTTTCGACTTTCTGAAGCTCGGTTTCGGAATACTTTAAATCCTTCACAAGCGCATCTACATATTCATCTGTGATCTCATTTTTGTCGGCATCCAAAACCGGATGTTCCTCATCTCCGTATGTGATGACGTAAAGACCATTCTCATCATCTGCAACGGTTCTGCTGAGGATGCCATCCTGATCGACTGCTTCTGTGTCTGCAAATGAGACCATCTTGAACTCCTGCGCCTGTGCGGCTGCCGGAAGAACCGGCAGCCATGTCTGTTCAGAAAGTGATTGATCAGATACATCATCCGCCGTTTTAGCCTCTGATGAGATCTGTGTGTCTGTTTCCTGTGCGAATACCGCCACAGGGCTGGCTGCCACCATAGCGGCAGCAAGAATGATTGCTGTATAAGATTTTTTATTCATCTGATTTGTCCTCTTGCCCGATCCTATCTGATCGGCATAAGCAAAACATAATATCTGTTTTTTTACTCTGTTTCTTCCTCACGACGGCGTTTGTTTACAAAACCTGCGCCAAACAGTGCCGCAAGTGCTGCGAGCAATGTCGCGTATGCTGCAGGCATGTTTGTACGGTCGCCTGTCTTCGGTGTACTTACCGCATTGGTTGCTGCTGTTGAAGATACCGGTGTAGCCGTGGTGCCGGTTCCGGTTCCGCTCCAAGTGCTCTGTCCGGCCGTTGTATACGGGCTTGTCGCACCCTGGACAGTACCACCCTGCGTAGTGGTTCCGGCATTTGTATCTCCGGTATTGTCTGTGGTCGTTCCGTCAGTTGTGTTACCCGATCCGTTATCACCGGTCGTTCCGTTATCCGATCCATTATTGCCGGATGTGTCGCCGCTTCCACCATTGCTGGTTGAAGAAGATCCGTCATTTCCAGTTGTGTCAGTGTTTCCACCTGTACCAGCTGCATCGGAACCGCCTGTTTCTGGTGTACCACTACCGGATGTATCTGTGCTTCCACCAGTGCCTGACGTATCAGATCCGCCTGTCGTATCTTCCGATGCACTATGCGCTACCAGAACAACTGCCGGAGAGAAGCCGTCAAACTTCGCTTTGACCCATCCATCTCCGTAACCCGCGACAGCCAGCTGTGTCCACTTACCATCATGCTGATGCAAAACGATCACTTTCGTATCCGAAGCTTTTACACTTGCTGCACCGAATGTTACATACATGGAGTCGTCAAACTCCTGTTTTTCACCATTGACATACCAGTCAATGTTAAAGATTTCAGCCACTTCAAGGTCAGACGGGATCACGTCGCCATTTTTATTGATCTCTTCAACCGCTGTGCCAAATACATAATCGTTATCAATCGCCTTATTCTCTGCGTCAAGGATTGGATGCGTGTTATCACCAAGTGTGATGATGATCTGACCATTCTCATCCAGATCCAATGCCAGACCTTGGCTTCCATCCGCATTTGTCACCGGTTTCACTGCATTATTCTGTGTCTGAACCAGACTGATCTCAGGAATCTCTGCCGCCGCTGCATCTGCAATTGCTTTCTGTACTTCAGCGACCTTGTTTTCTGCTGCAACCAACGCAGCCAGCGCCTCCTGCGGAACCTTATCTTTCTGTGCGTCAGTCAGCGCATCATATGCCGCACGCGCAGCTTTTACAGCCGCTTCATCTTCCGTAATCGTCTGCTTAGAGATCTCCGTAGCATTTGGCATCTTTGCAATCTGATCAGATACCGCCTGCGCCTTTGCGAGATCGACCGCATCCTGGTTCATCTGCGCTTCGATCTCTCCCGCCTTTGCTTTTGCAGCATTTAGTTTTTCTTTTGCATCCGCTGATACATATGCCTTCTGTGCATCTGTCAGCGTGTTATATGCGGATTCTGCAGCTGTGATCGCTTTGACTGCATCTGCATAATTGTCTGCATTCATCTGGTCAGCTGCCAGAAGTGCATTGAGTGCTTCCTCCACTTTGGCGGCCGCTGCCTGATCCGCTTTTTGCTTTTCGATAGCCGCCGCTTCATCCTCTAGCGCCTTGATCTTCTGTTCCGCTGCCGTGAGCTTATTCAGCGTATCCTGCGGCACCTTTTCTTTCTGGGCCTCTGTCAACGCTTCATAAGCAGCTCTTGCATGATCTACACTCGTCTTACTCGTAGACAGGTTGTCAACCGTCATAGCGTCGGTATTCAGGTTATTTACAAGACGTGTTACATTGTCCGCTGCTTCCTGATCTACCACAGCCGGATTAGCCGCAACGTTAAACGTTACCTCCTGCTGTGCCGGACGGGAAGTAGCTGTCTCAGAAGCAGTCACTGTAATCTGCACCGTACCCTTGCCAAGCGGTGTTACCTGACCATTTGCATCTACCGTTGCAATAGACTCATCACTACTCTTATAGGTCAATGTTGCCGTAGTGTCGGAGGAACTTGCCCCAAGTGAAAATGCTTTATCACCGGCAGTTACATTTGTTTCTTTTACAGATGTCGTAAGGGTCTGGTCATCTTTCACTTTGATACCGGTATCAACGTTCTTTGCCAGCACACCCTGGTAATTTCCAATTCCGGTAATCGTCGCGGTAATGTTCTCTTTGCTTCCGCTCTTATTATTGGAATAGGTCACCTTATAATCTGTACCCTCTACCAAAGTGGTCGGATAGAGACTTGCCAGATGCACCTGCACTTCAGAAGTTGGCATATATTCCATTTCATCAGGGTCATTGACACCATATGAAATATCGTCTTTAAATGAGTAGCTTGTTTCATAGAGTCTGTCTACAATGTGATTTCCGTTTTCATCCGTTTTGAGATTGCCGTCATTGTCATATTCATAGATCCGCACACTCAGATCACGAGGTGTGATTGCAAACTGTAATGACGCTTCACCTGTATAATGATATCCGCCCGGTTTACTCGAATCCGGTTTTACCGCCACGTTATATGGGCCTGCATTGACAATCGCATTCTGATCAACGGTAAACGCCAGACTGCCGCCTGCATCTACAATGTTTCCTTTCTCATCCAGCCATCCTTCAACCGGTGCTGAGATTTTGACAGTTTGAGCCGCACCATTATATACATAGCTCGGGATGCCTGTTGTCATATCAGCATTAGCAAAGTAATACTTCAGTTTACTAATATCAATATCATCAATGTTTACATAGATGCCATCATCAGCAAATGCAGTGTAGTGTGTATATGCCTTATTTGCAGCATAATCATACGTATCATCATATGCATACAGTTTGAAGTGATCCCCGTCTGTTTCCTGATAAGCATCAGATTCCTGCGCATAGGTTGCAACAGCGTTTCCGACAGACGCAGAACAATCTTCCTTCAGCTTCAAATCGTTCTCCGTCTGATATACGGTATACGGTTCTGTGCCGGTCAGCTTGCCTGTGATCGTGATGTTCTGTTCCTGCTCCAGATAGATGACATCTGAAACAACCGGCGCGCCGGACATTTCTACAGATCCATCCGCAACATAGATTCCTGATGCAGCCTCAAACGCTGACTTTGTATTATCCTTATTTAACGGAACTGAAATGTTTCCTTTCACATCTCCACCGCTTAATTTCAGCTTACCGCCGTCAACATAGATCGCTCCGCCAAGTCCATAATGCTTGTCCTTAGAATTACCCATGGTCTGGCCACTTGTTGCGGTTGGTGTACCATTGGAATTATAGTACCAGGAGCCTCCGTTAAATGCCTGTTTCTGGGTTGCGCTTTCTGTTTTGAGATAAGCTTCATTCCCTTCAATGGTTCCTTTTTTCAATTCAAAGGTGCCGCCCTGAACATAAACACCGCCGCCATTGTTCAATACGGTATAGCTGCCGAAATTATCTTCATTTCCTTTGGACGTGACAGTATTGTCCTTGATAACAGCATTCTCTCCATCAACGGTAAATGTTCCATTCGCAACAAAAACTCCGCCGCCACGATACATGGATTCGTTTCCGACAATCTCCCCACCTGTCATCAGAAATGTCGGCTCAGCTGATTCTGTATTAAATGTTCTCTGAAGGATAGCGCCATCACCGGCACCACCTACGGTTTTGAAATCGTTTTTGTTGTCGACAATGCTCCCGCCTTCCATAATAAATGCACCACAATTTGCAATTACAGAATATTGGCCTTCATTCTCTTTAACTGCTCCATCTTTCATTGTGAAGGTACCAAGATTGAAAATACCTTTTGCATTCGTGGTAAGATACGTCTGTTCACAGGCATTTCCACTGATGGTTCCACCTTCCATAACAGCCTTACCTTCGGTATCGTTATAAAATGCACCATATGCATTGACTAAGATATTCTTTAGCACGCTGTCTTTTCCAAGAGTGAACGATCCGTTGTTGTAGATTGCACCATAACCATTCGCTTTCGTAACATTATCCGAAATCGTTCCATCAAACACCGTTGTTCCAAGGTTATAAATACACTGACCGCCATACTCCGGAACATCTGATAACGTTGTTACATTTCCCTCTTTGGTCACATTCTGGTCAGTTGCGCGACCTCCAGTAAGGGTAACTCCTTTTTCTGCTTCAAAAGTGCCGCCTTCACATACATAGACCAGACGCTCCTGATATTTCCCATCGAGTGTCATTTTGTCAGATAACGTCAGAGATGCGTCTTTGCTCACAACAAACATACCTCTTTCTGTAGCTGTTCCACTCTCATCAGCCACTGCATAGTTTTCTTTCCCGGAAGTCATTGTCATATGGTTTCCATATATTTCTACATATTGTCCCTCCGGCACTTTTATTCCTTCATCAATAGAAATGTTTTTTGTCAACGTATACTTTGCAGGATTAGATTTTGATGTTTCTCCCGGCTCCAATGACTCAATTGATTTCTTTAACGCTGCGCCATCTTCAATTGCAGTCGCTTCCTCTTCTACCTCTTTTATCTTAAAGGTCAGTTCTCTTTCGCCTGTAAAATTCCCTTTACCTGTAACTGTTACAGAAGCAGTACCTACATTTGTATTGTTATGATATTCAAGCGTATAATCCTTATCTTTTTCCAGTTTCGCACCATTAAACATCAGATTAACATCTGCCGGTATAATTTCTTCTCCTGTAAAATAACGATCCGGCAAAGTCTCTGCAGAAATGGAATCTGACTTTATTGAAAGTGGTTTGATCACAAAATCTTTCAATGTCCAGTCCGTATATGGTGAATTACCACTAACGATCACTGTTGCAGTTCCTGCATTTTTGTTATTCATATATGCATAGGAATACTCTTTCTTAGTCAGTTGGACCCCATTTAACGTGACTGTTGGCTGAGGTTTCTTCTCCGTGCCGTCATATGTATATTCGGTAATCGCACCAATTTCTGCTTTAGCGATACTTTCTGACGATAAAGCCTTTTCCTTTAAGACAATACTTTCCTGTGTCTCATCGTATCCAGCTTGAACAGTAGCAGATTCCCGCATGGTCTTTGCATCCATGGTTTTTAACATGTTTGCATCGACACTCAACCCTTCGTAATCTTTTGCCGCAGTTGCAATCACAGTGTTAACAACAGCGTTTTCCGGAGTGATTCCTATATTAGAACCTGCTAAGCTATCTGCTATCGTAAGTTCCGCTTTACCTGTCACTTCTGACGACGCCGGAAGATAGATATCTCCAATATCCACTTTACCGCCAATAGTTACAGAAGGCGTTCCAGCTACATCAAGTGCAGTATATGTCGTCACACCATTTGTTACTGATGATTTAAGATATTTCAGGTAGTTTGACACATAAACATCTTTTCCACGCGTAGCTGTATTATTGCTGATTGTTCCGCCGCTCATGGTAAATGTTGCCCCCGTTCCAGATGCTACTGTTCCATCTGTCGCAACATAAACACCACCGCCATTGCCTGCCTGTGTATTCGTACTGTCAGCTGCTGTTGCGGTGTTTCCTGTGATCGTACCACCGGTCATTTCAAATGTTCCTGACTGAACATAAACACCACCGCCGTTAGCCACAGCAATATTTTTACATTCTTCAGCTGTGAATGTTTCTACTGAACTATTTACCGTATTATCGGTAATCTCGCCCCCCGTCATTTTAACCGTGCTATTACCAGAGACTTTAATACCACCACCGCTTACTCTGTGATACTTTTTCTGTGTGGGCATTCCTGTAATTCTATTTCCTTTTATTGAGGCATCTTCCGCAATAGTCAAAATATGTCCCCCTGTAACATACACGCCTCCTGCCTCTTCAGAATACAACTGACTATTGGACACATTCTCTTTATATATTTCATCCGCCTTACTTGTATCAACAATATTATTCTCAATACATCCTCCGCTTATGATAGATTCTTTTGACCCTGTCAGATATACTCCTCCTACTCCCAGGGAATTATTATTATATATTTTTCCACCAGTCATGTTTAATGAAGTACAATATACTGCCCCAAGCGAACAAGACGAATTCATATTTAACGAATAATTTGCAGACTCATCAAAAAGGTCATCATTATTACAAATATCTCCACCCTTTATGTATACAATTCCACCTGTTTTTTCATTGTCTATCGCTTTTCCATGGATAGATCCATATTTACAATTTGCATTGCACCCCGTAATCTTTGATCCTTCATTTAAAATGACATTTACAGTTTTATTTGTATTGATATCAACATATATACCAAGACCACCAAGTGCCGTAGTTGTCGCATTTCCGCCATTTTGGATAGTAGTTCCGCTATTTAAAGTTATTTCTGCGTTAGCAGTAGCAGACTTTTTATTGGCAAAATAGCTTATGCATCTTCTATTTCCACCCGCATCCAATATAATATCTGAAAAAATCAGTTTCGCCGAATGAACATAGAACATGCAGTTTTCTTTATCAAGGCAAGCAGATGCTGTTTTGTTTTTAATACAATACGGTTTATCAGAACCCGGAGTAGACTTGATTTCTACATAAGTTTTTGCAGGAACTTCTAAATACTCTGTCGCTCCTAATGCCAAATCTATATCCTGTGTAATATAAATCGTCGATACCTCATCAGCCGTCGTACTCGCATTTGCGAGTGCTGTCTTCAGACTATCTGTATCTGAGCAATATGCTTCTTTCACTTTACCGCTATCATAATAAGAGACTTCATCTGTTCCTTGGATTCCGTCCTCACCACTATCTTCAGACTCCGCACTTGAATCATCGGTTGTATTTGCTTCCTGTCCTCCATCAGAACTCCCTGCCTCTGTGCTCGATGCAGACTCTTCCAAACCCGATGTTGCTTCTGATATTGTTGATTCAGCAGCAAAAGCAACCACACTCTGCGGCATCGCCATCCCGGCACATAGAGCCATCGTCAGCAGTAAGGCCGCCACTTTCTTATTCTTCATCTTCCATATATCCTTTCAAAAAAAACTAAAACCACGTGTCAGTTCCTGTACACATATCATCAACCCATAGACCGCATCAGATGCGGAAAAAATGAATCATATACTTCCAGAATCCAACCTCCTTTCGCAGCGCAGAGTGAAATTTATCATAAAACTTCTGAAACAGTCCTGCTTCCTCCTTTGATACATCATTTCTGCCATACAGTGTTCTGACATAGATATCTGTCAGACTGGCAAAGGATGCTTCCCCGTCTGTAAAGGTCTCCAGAGTATGATCCATATCCGCCGCATATTCATAGAGGGTATGGTTTGCAGGCTTTTTATATCCAAGACGCGACAGCCGTGTCAGGAAATACTTGTAATAGTTTACGATGCAGTCCGCAAGCGGCATCTCATCCACATGCTTTTTCCACCGGCGCTTGATGAGCCATCTGGCTGTAAAGACAGCTGCTATGATCGCTGCCAGTATGATCCAAAACCACGGTATATACCAGAAGTGGATATTGTAGAAGATACTCTGTGTCTCCTCCTGCTTCTGTTCCGGTGTTTTCTGTGACTGATCCGGTCCGCCTTCATCCTGTCCGGTTCCTTGCTCTCCCTGATCTGTCGGTTCTTCAGGATCGCCGGTCTCTGTCCCGTTCGGCTCTGCGGATGACTGCAGGGAGGGATCTAAAAGCTCCACTACACTGTAAAGTCCCATCTTTTTTACGATGGACATCTGCTTCAGTTCCTCGATCAGCTTCAGTTCCCTTGTCGGCGGTTCGATCGGCTTTACGATGCCCAGATAAGCTGTCCCGCTTAGAACAAATGCGACCAGGCAGACGATCACCGTCTGGATCATGAACCGCGGTACTCTGACCTTACCGGTCTGTGACTGGCTCAATGTCACCATATGGTTCCGATAAAGGAACATCACGACAGCCGCAAATTCAAAGAGCAGAAAGCTCCAGCGCTGTACCGGGAACTGCAGAAAATACGCTCCGCAGATGATGATATTTCCTGCCAGGAACAATGCAATGATCCCCGGTCTGCTGCGGCAGGCAAGGTACACCAGCACCGCCGCAATGATCGTAACCGTCAGCGCGATAAACAGGCTGTTTGCCGTCTCCGATGTCTCATCGGTAAAGACCTGATGTGTCCTTGTATACACCATGACCAAAAGCAGTAAGGCAACGCCTGCGACCACGCCGATGAAGATCGTAATCCTCGTATAGGTCAGCAGCACCATGACTGCCATTGCCACCAGCAGGAACAGGATGACATATGGGATACGCTGGGAAAAAGAATCGTCCAGCACGAATCCACTGAAGATGTGAAAGACCAGTCCTGTTGCCAGCATCGCGCAGAGGATCCAGTCATAGACCCTGAGCTTTAAAAAGTCTTTCATGCTGCCACACCTCCCGCATCTGTCGTGTAGACCAGGCAATGGCTCACGCCCGCCTCATCAAGCTGCTGCAGTCTGGCCAGGATCGCGCCTACTTCCCTGCTGTTTAAGCCGGCCGGAACGATGTGATACAGTTCCGGTACTCTCTGCTGCCTGCGGATACGCATCAGCTCCTGTAACAACTCATCCGTCACACGTGATGTGACGACGATCACATTCGTGCTGTGATTTGCCGCACTGCCCTCCTCCCAGAGGATCCGGCAGGCATCTGGATAGCGCGCATCCGGCTCCGGTGTAATCAGAGAGAAGTCCTGTATCAGTGTCAGGTCATCCTCTCTGCCTCTCGGCTGATATCTGACGATCTCCTGATCCCGGTTCGCATAAATCAGAGAGTAGTTGGAATGCTTCTGTGCTACCGAGTCAATGATGGAAAGTGACGTCTCGATCAGCGCATCCTGAATGTCCATCAGAACCTCTGTATCCTCCATCTTCTCTGCCGCAAAATCGAGTACGACGGCATAATCGAGCTCTCTGCTGCTTTCCTGAAGCTTTGTCATATACCCTTGCGAATGCGCGGACAGCTTCCAGTGGATCTGCTTCATGGAATCGCCCATGACATATTCCCGAACGCCGATGTAGTCCATACCACCCATCACGACCGTTCTGGTATCTTTCATGCTCTCCGTATAGACGATCTCCGAATCCCAGAGATCCTCCAACGGCCGGATCTTTGGCCGGACGAAGACCTCAAAGGATCCCTCTGCCGGCACTCTTGTCCTCCGCAGTCCAAACCAGTCCCACATCTCCACATCACGAATACCGCCACGGTAGACACCGATGTGTGGCATCGCGATATTCATACCAAATCCGCTTTCCTCGCGCGGAGCAAGCGACAGCTGCATCTGGTTCATGGCGTCCTCTCCGCCAAACAAGTCGGAAATGTAGACATTTGCCACCGTCTTTCCTGTTGTGATCATGGAGCGGTTGATGATCCGCAGCCCTGCAGATACCTTCTCTCCGCGCTCACAGACGCTTTTCTCTGTCTCTACATCAGATGTAACCTCGATCCTCCGACGTACGATCTGCAGACAGAGCAGAGACAGGATGACCGATATCGCCAGGAAGATAATCGGCAGATATCCGTACAATGTATTGATATAGACTGCCGGGATTGCCGCAATGGCAAATATGATGATCAACAGTATGATCTTTCCAGCCTTCCTGATCATCTCTGATTCCCTCCGCCGTAATAGTCAGGTGTCACCGGCACAACCACTGTAGCCACGATACCGCGGATGATGTCTGACGGATCTTTCTTTTCCGTCTTTGCCGTATGGGTCAGCGAGATCCTATGTGCCAGTACATACGGTGCCAGATACTTCACATCATCCGGAATCACATAGTTTCTGCCTTTGTAGAGTGCGTACGCTCTCGCCATGGCATGGAGGGCGATGCTGCCACGCGGGGAGCTTCCCAGCTTGATGTCCGCATGTGTTCTCGTCGCGCTAACGATATGCACGATATAGGTCGCGATCATCGGATCCACCCGCACGCGGTCACACTGTTCGATCAGGTTCACAACGTCCGCCTGACCGATCGCATAGGAAATCCGTTTCTTATTCTTCTTTCCGTGCAGAACGATATCCACCTCATCCTGCAGCGCCGGATAGCCTAAAGACAATTTGATCATGAATCGGTCGATCTGCGCCTCCGGCAGCTGATAGGTTCCCAATGATTCAATCGGGTTCTGGGTTGCGAGCACCATGAACGGCGGTTCGAGCTGATAGGTATTGGAATCTACTGTCACCTGACGCTCTTCCATAATCTCAAGCATGGCAGACTGCGTCTTGGCCGATGCACGGTTGATCTCATCCGCGAGGACGATGTTACTCATCGCTGCTCCCGGACGGAACTCAAACTCCGCTGTTTTCTGGTTATAGATTGAAAAACCGGAAATGTCCGACGGCATGACGTCCGGCGTGAACTGGATCCGCTTATAACCGCAGGATATGGTCTTTGCCAGTGAAGAGACCAGTGTCGTCTTGCCGGTTCCCGGGATATCCTCGATCAGGATATGGCCGCCGGCCACCATACACAGAACCGTCAGTTCTACCTTTTCTCTCTTTCCCGTAATGACCGTCTCGATGTTCTCTACGATCCGGTACATCTTCTGCTGCAAGTCTGCTGCCTCCTGCATCGTCATAATATCTGCATCCGTTGCATCCGGCTGCAATGTTTCATACATGCTCATTCTTTTTTCTCCCTTCGTATTGCTCTATCTGACTGTATGAATCGTTGACTCTTCTCTTCGCTTCTGAAAGCCCGGCGCGCAGAGCTTGACGGGATTCCCGTAAGCATCGAGCACCTCCACGACCTCTATGTCTGTTTTGTATGCCTTATAAAGGTTTTCCTTTGTAATGACCCTGTTACAGTCACCAAATACCAGCGGGTCATACCGGAACATCATGGCGGTCTTCGCATGACACATGAATGCCTGGTCCGGCATATGTGTCGTAAAGATCACACACAGCCCCTTTTCTGCCAGCATCCGGATGCAGTCCATGACAAGGAGCATGTTTCCATAGTCCAGATTGGCCGTCGGCTCATCCATGATCAGAATCTTCGGCTCCTGCGCCAGTGCTTTTGCGATCATCAGAAGCTGCCGCTCACCGCCGGAGATCTCGGTATAGACCATGTCCCGCAGATGGCGAATCCCGACATCCTCTAATGCCTGCTCTACGACTTCAAAGTCCCTTCGGCTTGGCTGCCCCATGGCATTCGTCTGACCGATGCGTCCGAGCATCGCGATGTCTTTGACCAGATACGGGAAGGACGGGACATGCGCCTGTGCTACATAGGCCAGATATCTGGCCCGTTTCTTCGGAATCCATTTGCTGATGTCCGTTCCATCGATACAGACCTTTCCTGCCAGGGGCGGGATCAGGTTCAGGATGGTCTTAAAAAGCGTCGTCTTTCCAACACCGTTCGGCCCTAAAAGCGCACAGATCTGTCCTTCCTCCAGATTAAATGTGATGTTTTTTATGATCGGCCTGTCCTTCTCATAGCCACAGGCCAGATCCCGTAATTCCAATATCAATCGAACGCCCTCCCCTGTCGTGCCAGTATGATCATAAAGAACGGAAGCAGGCAGATGTTTACGATAAATGTAGCCGGAAATCTCAGAACATCCCAGTTTGCATCTACAATGATGTCTCCGGCAGCATTATGCATTGCCACACACCTGGTCACGGTCCGGCAGATCATCATCAGCATCCCGCCAAACATGGCGCTGTAAGCAAAGATCCGTCTGAAATCTGACCCGATCGCATTCCGGACGATATAGGGGATGACCATCGTCAGCATGCCTGCCTGACCGCAGTGGATAACCGCTGCCGTCACCATCAATACGCCACAGATCTGGCCGACCATCCGGTACGGAGATGGATTCACACCTGCCACACGAGCTTCGGCATCATCGATGCCGGTAATATTAAACCGGTATCGCAGCACAAGCATCGGAACCAATGCCACTCCCATGATTACAAAAAACAGAACCATCGAAATCAGTTCGAGATCAATGTAAGTCCCCATCCCGATCTGTTGATAGGTCAGAAGATCCTCATCTTTCAGCTGATACATCAGATACATCGTCGCCGTACCGATCGCCTGATTGATAATTGAGCCTGCCATGACCATCTGCATCACGGACGGATTTCCTGTCCGGTCACCGGCCAGCTTCCCCAACAGCAGAATCCCGCCGACACAGATAGCTGTTAAAAGATAACAGAGACGATACCGCATCACGATCATCGCCATCGCCTGTGAGGAATACAACGTCACCATCAGCACGTTTCCCAGCTGCACGCCCGTCGTGGCACCCAGCATGGTCGGTGACGCCATTGGGTTCTTATAGACGGTCTGAAAGATGCCACCGGATACTGCAAGACCTGCTCCGGCGACAAATCCCATCAGTGTTACCTTTATATTTTCCGATACACTTAAATTCAAGGTCTCCAACACATCCATGCGTGTATGCCAAAGCGTCCCCTTGAAGATTCCGGATATCGAGATCGCAATCTGCCAGAACAGACTTTTCATGGACTCGAGAGGAACAAAGGCATGCTCTCCCGGCTTCAGATAGGCTGTATCCCGCATGCAGATGCATACCCAGAAGACAAAGGCCGTCGCAATCAACAGCAAGACCATTCTCTGACGTTTCTTCTTGTTTTCTGTGATCCAGCTCTGACGCAGCTCTGCCTTACTAATCTGCACGCCGGCCACCTCCCTTCCGAAACAGCGCAACCACCATCACGCAACATCCGATCGGTCCCGTCAGCATACTAATCGTAGACTCAAATCCCGTCAGCCTCGCGATGTCATAAATAACCGTTAACAATATTGCTCCTCCAAGGATCGATACCGGCAGGAGCTTTCTCAGATCCGGCCCCACAAAGCGCCGCATGATCAGCGGCACCATGAAGCCGATAAAGCCGATCCTGCCGCAAAACGCCACGACGATCGAGGTCAATACCGTACCGATGATAATCATCAACATCCTGTACCGCCGGACATTCAATCCCATCGTCGTTGCTTCATCTTCCCCAAGAGAGAGCACGTTCAGCTTTCCACTGACAAACATAAGAATGATTAGACACCCCAGAATCGGGATCAACATCATGATCACCGTCGATAAGGGCGGCCAGTTGTCAAAATGTCCCATCATCAGTTCTTTTAAGTCTTCTACTCTGGGATCCGACGGATCATTTGCAATGATCCAGTACTGTGCCAGCAGCATGACATTCGAGATCACACCTGAAAACACTGTTCCAGCAATTATCATCGTGGAGGATGATACCTTCCCCCGGCCGACAACCATTGATACGAGGAGAATCAGCAATACCCCGCCGAATCCTCCCGCAAGGATCAACAGCTCCATCTGATACTGCTGTACATAAGTCACTGCCACGGCATTCGCCTCATAGAAACAGAGCATGTAGATCATACATCCCATCGAGCATCCCGACATGGCACCCATCGTAGACGGACCGGCAAGCACATTTTTAAATGTGCCCTGGAAGACAGCACCGCATGCAGCGAGTGCTGCGCCTGTCAGCGCAACCATGATCAGAATGTAATAGACATATTCGACACTTCCGGTATCTCCTGCATGAAAGAACAGATTGTAGCTATGCTCAATGAAAGAAGAAGACATGCTAAAGAGATGTGAACTCCTGTCCACACCATATTGTTGAGAATAAAAACGAAATCCAAATACGGCTGATCCTAAATATAATCCGATCCAGATCAGTAACAGAATCACAGGTACTGTCAGCCTGCCAGTCTGTGATTTCCTTTTCTCATTCAGCTTCGATACTTCTGTACGTTCGATATTCAGCTGAATTCGGTTCTGATTGATACTTTGTTTATTCTTTTTCATATACAATAAATGGAAGCCGTTTATTGTAACGGCTTCCATCTGTTATTGCGTAATAATTGAATTGTAATTTGGAGTTACACCAAAAAACTCTTCATAGAATCCTTCTACTTCACTTTTTAGCTTACTTTCCGAAACAGTACCGGATATTTTACACGCAGCCCATACCGCTTCAAGAGGACTATCCACTCCACCATATAACCAGGAATTAAATCCAATTGGATTAATGTAAATATTATATGGACCTTTGATACTTATGGTATATCTATCAAGGCTAAGTGTCTGTCTGGGCCTGTTTGATTTAGCCCCATACTCTTCATTTGTGTAATATCGCCATAAGGAGCTGGATTCAATAGCTGTCTTTGCCTCCTGGCTTTCAGCTATAACTGTTTTAAATTCCGGATCTCCCAAACGTATATACGGATCAGATCGTCCTTGACCAATATACAACATCGGCGTATAGCCATCATACCACCAAGATGTCGTCACAAGCTGATTTACTTCTCCACCAGCATAAAGGAATAGACCAAATCCTTCCTCTCCGCTCATTGGAGAAAAGGGTACGTAAGTCGGAATATAATATTGGTATTTTCCCTCACTTCCAGAGACAAATGGAACATATCCAGTATCCTGTCTGTTTCCAACAACCATAACACCAGAACAACCAAGTAATTGAGCGCAAGGAGTATGATTAAACATTTCACTAGCCCACCCAACAGCGATACCTGTGGTTTGTCGATCTACTGTCAGATATCCATCCGCTCGTGGATAATCCAAAATAGATACATCCGGGAGAAAGCTTATTGTTTCAATATCGGTCATACCCGTTTCAGCGTATGATCTAATCTTAGCAGAAGCGTCCCAACCAGAAATCACCATCGTGCCAGATACAGTATCGGTATTAACTTCTGATATGATATGATCTACCCAATCAGAGTACTCTCTTGCTATGCTTTTCGCCTGTTCATGTGTCGTTTCATTTGTCTCGAGAGTAGCCGCCACGATATTCACAGCCGACTTAATGTTTTCAAGAGAATTCAATTCAGGCAAAGGAACATATCCTATTCCAGCTTCCTGTAATGCAGTTAATTGCTCTGTAGTAAATGTAGTCTGACCGCCTACAACAAAACACACATCCGGAGACGCGGCCATTAATGCCTGAAAATTGTTCTCACTAAGCGGTTCCGATCCATCCCCGTCCCACCATGTTAGAACATTTCCATTTATCACATCCTGACAAATACTATTTGCTAATGCCCCCTGTGTAAAACTTGCTGATGACGCCATCAGACGTCCGGATCCACCGACCATCTCAACAAGCGGCGCCGCGGCACCCACTGCGGTAACCGTGTAAACATCTCTTGGTATATTCCACTCTGTGTCAGAAGCATCTCTAACAGCCTTTCTTGGCAGATTCCACTTAGAAGGAGTTTCGTTTCCATTCCCGCCTGATTCCTGAGAATTGTCTCCTTCACCAGCCTGATCTGACGCACCACTTTGATCGGTTTCCGGATTGTCAGTTTCAGATTCACTGTTTTCAATCGGTTCATCAGGAATAGTATCCGGAATAGTTTCTCCAGTTCCTGTGCCATCAGTATTCTGGCCTTCACCACCTGTTCCAACACCTTCGTTCACGCCTCCAGAGCCATCGGTTTTGCTCCCATCAGCCGCTCCTGTTTGAGCCTGATCATTATCGGATGTTTCTCCTGATGAAGCCTGCGAACTATTATTATTTTTTGAACCCTGTACGTTCTTTGTTTGATTCTGATCGCTAAACTGATCATTCTGAACAGCCGCCGTTTTTGCCTGTTCCTGATTATCCTGTTTGTTTTCCTGATCCTGTACTGTCTCTAAGTCATCCGTTTCATCTGATTGGTCTGCAGATGACACTAATTGTTCCGGATCAACCTCTGTAGCATCTTTGGTATAGATATTATCTACCAATGCCGGGCTTTGTCTACAACCAGTCATCATGCAGACCATCATCAGAATGCATAAACTTAGAATAAGTAAGCTTTTTATTTTTTTTTCAATCTTATCCATAAGTCAACTCCAGTTTCGCAGTTAACTAGTTGGCAAGATTTGCATCGTAGTAGGATTCTCCTTCCGCAAGTTTTGATTCGAGATTCGTTACATTAATTGTAGTCTGAATTGCAAATTCATTATTTAATGCGTCATACAACAGACCCGTATTACTAATAAGTTCGTTATCGTTTACATGCCAGAACACGCAATAGAAATAGCGCATTAAATTCCATCCATTCAACGGATCAGTAGCATCACTATCGTTTCCATAAATCTTAGCTGCAAAGAACGCGAGTCCCATTGCATTTTCTACAGAATTCATGGTAATTCCATATAGTGTATCCGGCCTATCTGTTGAGTACAGGATATTTGTGTTTGTAATTGTCCCAGCTGAAACCAATGCCTGAATACTTGCATCAGTAGCAGCATTTTCTGAAATAATCCAGTTAGCATTATTTACAGTAGCTTCTGAGACACTTTCTGACGCACTGTTAGTAATATTGTTACAGATTTTTGAAGTGCATTCTACCAATCTATCGCTTGATGTCGTAGCTGCTGCTCCTTGACCTACGGCAGTAAATGTATGTGTCTCTGAATCATAGCCTGATACGATTGCGACCGTTTTCTTTGATTTATATTTCACTATGTATCCTTGAATACCCTGAACGTACTGTTCGTATTTATCAGCAATCACTCTTGGATCACCATAACGGTATTCACCAGCATCATAAATGGCTATCGCCGTGTTATAAACAGTAGTTATCATTGTATCAAGCGTTCTCGGGTCATATGCAACTAATGTTGGTGCGTAATAGTCTTCATCATTCTCATCTAATCCAGCATTAATTATGCTAAGCTGTGAATCATATCCATGCATATCTTCTGGATTATTGTTTGATGATACCCCTACTACAACATCCGGCCTTGTTGACAAAGACGTTGTCTGCGGATCCGCATTGATCGGACTACCTGACCTATCATCGTTAATTAATGCATTCGGTGTTTGTGACAGATTGTTTGCCGCCGCATAGAAATTATAGTAATAATTTGCATAATACGGATCTCTTACCTGGTTCTTTGCTGTTCCCCAAATTTGAATACCCAGACTGTCATTCGCATCACTAAGTGTTGCCGGTGCACTACCATTCAACATACCAAATCCTGATGTCGCATTTGCACCCAGCATATCAATCAACGGTGCTGCAGCACGATGTGCTGTTGCGGTTACGATATCTTCTGGATCATTAACGTCCTGGACCTCTGTATACCCCTGATACGTGTCATAGGCAAAAGCCGTCGTGCATGTACCGATTACCATTGCACCTGCCAATGCAAATGCGGCAAGTCGTTTCATTTTCAATTCTCTTCCCTCCTTCATTTTTATTTTCAATAAACTACAAGTTGTGCAACACAAAAACCGATAAAACCTGATTCCACTCTGTGCATTTAGTGTAGTTTTATTCGTTTTTGTATATTATGTTTGGGATTTTAAAGGATTGAAAAAGGGATTTCAATAGGTTTGCACGAATAGCAATCCAGAGAGCACGAATAACACAAAAAATTTTTGCGTCGTTTTTTATCGGCGCACGAACGGTAATTCTGGATGCACGAACGGCAATCCGATGATTTTTATAGGTCATGCCAACGGTATGGCGGATCAGGAGATTTGGGGCAAAAAAATCCCGGCAGGGTCTTTACTGACCTGCCGGGGTAATGTGTTATTTCTTATATGATGACTATTGTACTTTACTGCTTCATATTTTGGTTTTTGTTCCCTTATTCTTTGTACTTCCAGTCCTTTCCATCCTGCTATCACATATCATATTTGTCTCTGTTCCAAACGTATTTTGTATATCTGCCTCCACCTTTCCAACTTTTCCACCCCAGCGCACGAACGACACCCCAGAGCACACGAACGACACTTCTTTGAAATTGCTTTTTCTTTTTGAAAATGATACCCTTATATCGACTGAATTTATGAGCGGTTTTGAAGGGTTTTTTCATGTTTTATTCAGATAACCATATCTTTTTGGAGCAAAACAATTCCATACGAAAATTCCGCTGGCTCCGCCTGGTGATCATCATTGCTGCATCTTTTTGCGCTGCGGTTCTGATCATGCAGTGCACCTGCGGCTTTTCTTTTGCAAATCTGTTTGGTATATCTGCGGCCGATGACGTTACTGGTTCTTTCATGCGGGCTTTCGTTTTGATTTGGGCTGCCTGGTTTTTTGCGCTGGCATTTTGCAGCATTCTGTTGTTTGCATCCGGCAGGCTTTTGATGGTCAGTGTCCTGTTTTTCCTGTGCACTGCGGTCTCAATGCTTGCCATTATGCTGATTCCGCAGCCGCTTTTCCATACACCAATTCTATACAATTTTCAGAATGCGCAGGCTCTGCCCCTGCTGTTTATCCCTGTCATCGCAGTCATTCTGATCCTGCTTGCAGCATCCATGCGCTCCCGCGCGTTGGATCTGGTACTGGAAATGAAGCAGCGGCTCCTGTATGTCATAGCGCTCCTGCTCTTTCTGGCGTTTTCCCAGTATCTTTTGATCCTGTCGGCCAGGTATGTCTGGGGCGGCGTACCGATACACGGGATGCTTAGGAATCTTTCTGTGGTCTTTCTGCTGGTTCTAATCCTTTCTTTTGCAATGATCATCTTCTGCTGGATTCTGGGGCGGCAGGGAGCGCAAAACAAACTTCTCTCTGAGCAGCTGCAGGCTGCCGCACTGGATAAGAAGATCTTTGAACATCTGATCACAGTAAACGAAAGCCTGCGTGAGGTAAAGCATGATACGCAAAGACATCTGGAGGTGATCCGCTCTCTGGCACAGCAGGGCGACGCGGATGAGCTGCTTGATTACATCGATCACTATGGTGATTCCCTGCGCACACTGCACAACCTGATCTCAACCGGCAATACCGCGATCGATTATGTGGTATCAGAACGAATGCAAAGAGCCGCAAAAGAAGGGATTTCCTTTACACATAAGATCATCACACCGGAGCGTTTTCCGATTGACGATGTTTCTCTGACTTCTCTTCTGGCAAACCTGCTTGACAACGCCATAGAAGCATGTCTGCTTGCAAAGCATGAGGATGCCGTCTTTACCCCGCGGATCGCGCTTTCGATCCATCCCTACCATGGAATGATCCTGATCCACTGCGAAAACACCTATAACGGGATTACAAAGCAGGATGCTGACGGCACTTTTATGACCGTCAAGACTGAGCCCGAGCATGGAAACGGTCTGCGAACCATACAGGCAATCGTTGACGAGGCGGATGGTTTTGTGAATATCCTTCCGGAGACGGAACGAAAACGATTTTTGATCAACATTCTGCTTCCGCTGCCGGAGGCAGATGGAAATGAAGATCCATGTCCTGACACGGATGAAGATGAGGATCCATCCTGATACGAATGATAAACATAACGATGCATGGAAAAACTGATACGGAATAGATTGCAAAATAATAACAGGAGCTAAGCTATGCTGAAAATCTCGATCATCGAAGACAATAAAAAAGAAACGCAGGAACTGATGGATGTTCTTACCGAATGGGCAAACACGGCCTTTGAAAAGACTGATATTACAGTCTTTTCATCCGGGGAAGAATATTTTGAAAAGAAAATAGATGAGACAGAGGACCTCATCATCCTTGATATCAAGCTGGACGGGATGAGCGGGATGGAGATCGCAAACCGACTCCGTTCAGAGCGCAGAAGATGTCATATCCTGTTTCTGACTGCTTATTCGGAATTTGCGTTGGAAGGCTATCAGTATCATGCGATCAATTATATCGTCAAGCCGATTACAGTGGAGAAGATCTCAAAAACACTTTACGAGATCGTTGACGAACAGCGCAGCCATATGTATACGTTTACCGATAACAGCGGCTCGATTATCCAGCTTCCTTTTGATGATATTTTGTATATCATCAGCGAGAAGCATTCTGTTAAGCTGCATACGCGGACCAATATCTTCACGGAAAACATATCGATCAGTGATATCATCGGGCGACTGCCGAAAACTTTTATCCGTGTGCACCGCTCCTATATTGCAAACATGGTCAATGTGGAGCGCGTCAGCCGTACAGAGCTTGTGCTGACCGATCAATCTGCAAAACCGGTTCCGGTCGGCCGGTCATATGCACCGGACGTGCAGAAGCGGTTCGCGGAATACGCTGCACGGTTTGAGCGGTGGGGATGAAAAATACAATTCTTTCTGCCAAAACCATTAATTTCTAAGACATCCGGCTGGAATAACCTTCACACCATTTTCTGTCGTATATGCCATTGGAGCATTCGCACAGATTACGATCAACAGTGACGGTTTTCTATATATAACTCCCGGATGCTCTTTATTTTTCAACGCTTCCGCATTGTGAGCATCTATCAGTTGATTAAACTTTAATAACCCTTTTTCTGCCGCTGCAACCGCGTTCATTCCTGTTTTGATCTCAATCAGCGCATATCGGCCATCACTTAGTTGATAGACCGCGTCAGCTTCCAGTCCTGTATCATCCCTGTAGTGCATCACTCTTGCACCCTGTGCTTCTGCAAAAACAAGAAGATCCCGAAGGATGAGGTTTTCAAAGGCATGGCCAAACAGGTCAAGATCATTATTGAAATAATCCGGTGAAATGCCCAATGCCGCCAGTCCGATAGATGGATCTACAAAAATGTGCTTTTTACCGGATCGAATTGCTGTTTTTGATCGAAGCTGCGGGGTCCAGGCATCCAGGTCTCTCAGAACAAACAAATTTTCAAGTACACTGATATAGGAAGCAATCGTGGGATCTGAGATGCTTTGTGTCGCCTTTATGTCCGCATATATAACGCTCTTTTTTGCCAAAGTGGCCATATTCCTGGCATAGGACCACAGTATCGTTCTTGTCCACTCATTGTTTCTTTTCACCCCGTCGATCGAGCTAATGTCTCTATTGCAAATCTGACGGTAATAATCCCTGGCAATTTCCAGTTTTGCGTCATGATCTTCGATGGAAAGACAGCGTGGCCATCCGCCTCTGCATACGGCAAAAAAAAGATCCTCCAAATTTACATTGGAGATAGCTCCATCGATCGAATAATGATCATCCTCAAATAACTTTGATAATGAAACAGACCCATTTGACTCACCAGTTTCATAAAGAGTCATGGGATACAACTGTATCTCAGAGATTCTTCCTGTTCCTGTGTGGGGAATATCCGGTCTCTTTCCTGTTGAACCGGTCAGATAGTATTCCCCTGCTGCATCAGGATGATCGTCGCATGCCTTTCTGATCGTCCCCCATATTTTCGGTGCATCCTGCCACTCATCAAACAATATCGGTTTAGGATTTTTGAGAAGCAATGCCGGTGCTGTTTCTGCGACTGATAAATAGGCATCCCTTTTTTCTTCATCCTGAAATTCAATGACAGTCGAACATCTTTCCTTCGCGGTTCTGGTTTTCCCACAGCCCTTTGGCCCTACAATATTAATTGCGTTGAAAGCACGCACCCTTCTGTCTATTTCTTCATCAATGATCCGCCTGATATACTTCATCTTTTTGATACCCCTCATATCCATTTATGTTCAATATTAATCTCAGTATCTCATTGTTATCCCTTGATTTCAATAGCGTTTTGCAATTTTCGGCATTTTTATTTTGATATTTTCGGCTGTTTTGTTTTATGGTTTTCGGCTGTTTTATGTATCACCCTGCATCCGCAGGGTGTTCCCATCAGGGAATTCTGCCGAGCATCTTGATGCCGGCTTATTTTCATTTTCAATTTAAACATTCATTACGTTTAGGCACATAGGCACTTCATATTGATAACAAAGTTTATTTTCTTCCGCCTATCCGCCTAAGATCAGTAGGACCAGCCGTCATCCGGCCGGATCATCACATGCACACCATGATAGCCGCGTGCCTTTTTTCCGCCTGCGGCATCCAGGTTCTTGTCATACCGAATCCCTAACTTCTCTTCATCACGTTTCAGCTGACTCGTAAAGGTCCTTTGTGAGAACGGGTTCTCCAGATTGTCAGCACACCACTTCTGATAAGCGGAATACAGATCTCTGGACAGAGCATGTGTTCCTTCCTCAAAACGGATATAACCGGTCGACTCGAAAAACTCAATGATGTTATTGTCACTTTTCTTCATCTCCTCGATATTTTTCTTCATGCGTTCACTAACCGTAAACGCAAATCCGTTATCCATCAGCCGATGCAGTCCTTCGAGACACCACTGCATGATCCCCTCTGATTCTTCTTTCAGCTTATCGATCAGATTCCTGTCATCCTCTCTGTCTTCGGATTTTGGTTTTACCTGCAGCACCAGCTGTCTCCGATAGAATCCATCCGACTTATCATACAGGGATGCAAGCGCACCGTTTCCAAGAGCCAGGACTCTGACATACAGATTACCCTGGTAGCTCTGCTTGTTCTTCCGCTCCAGATCATATTTGCTCTCCAGCGTTACGATCGTCTTCAACACGCTCGTATCTTCGAGTGCTTTGATATTGATATCATCATCGACCATTAAGAGTTTTCCTTCCTGATCCGCTCTGGAAAATTTATCCTTAGAAAGTTTTCCCAGGCTGCACATGTTCATGTTGTTTCCGTGCAGCGCCCTTAAGACTAACGCGATCCGGCTTTTTCCTTCTCCTCCGTTTCCGATGATGAGCATCATGACCTGCGCTCTGTTCGTCGGGATAAACGTATATCCCATGAACTCCTGCAGCGCCGGGATATCTTCCGGATAGAGCAGCTCATCCAGAAACGAAAGCCACCGTTCTGGCTTTGGCGCATCCGGAACATAGTTTACCGGAAGGCGGTTCAGACAAAACGTTTTTTCTTCCGTAAAGCTTCCATCCTCCGTGGAGTAAGTTCCATTCTGAAAATGGATGTGCTTTTCATCAATGGTCAGTTCTCTGGAGTATGCCGCGATCTTTAAAGCATCCTTTAGCTTCCCTACCACTTTTGCCACATTCGTAAACGCATATGGCTTGATCTCGTTGAAGATCACATTTTCCAGCAGGTTGATGTCTACGATCCCGTTCTGGTCATAGAGCATCCCGTTAATGCATTTCATCGGACAATGCGAAAGCAGATCTTCACAAAATCCGATCTCATCGATCGACTTTCCATCGAACCAGACGGGTGCTTCTTCTGTCACATCTGATTCAAATGCTGTATCCAAAGCCGGCTGGCTCATCACTTTTTCAAGCTCTTTCTCTATTTGCTTTTCCAAATTCTCTGATTCCTCCTTTCCAAATACAGGGTTTCTTAGTAGCTGCAAGCAGTGCATCTTTGGACAATTTTTCAAAAAATGAAAATTTTTCCTTCCGATGCGCAATCCATTCTGTGATAAACGTCACAGAATTCAGATCATCTTTCTGGCGAACGATGGCTGCGCGTTTTTTCAAAAACGCTTCCCGTATCAAGGTTCAAAATGGTTTCTACATTTCGTCTGGCGATGCTCGTCAGTTTCATTTTTTCTCTAGCCACCTTGTACGAAGCATAAGTTTTTCTTTTTTCGGAAAGCACTTCTTCGTATCGTTCTGTCAGGCTCTTAACGGTCGGGATCTTCTTTTTTCCGTATTCATCAAACGTTTTCTTCGCTGCTTTGTGCAGAAGGATCTCCGCCCTGTGCGCTTCAAAAAATGTCTGACTCCACCCGGACTGCTTATACGATTCATAGATATTCCGCGTGTTGGAATAATCGATAATGCTCTTTTTCATCTGGCCGATCCATTTCAATTCTGCCTCCTGTTCTTTCAGCCTGTCGGACAGTTCGTGAAATCTTCCCGCGTCCTCTTTTTCCATTTTTAAAAGATCCTCAAAGCTCTTAACCTCATTTTCATCTAAAAAGCACAGCACCTCCGCCATCTGTTTTAAGTTAAATTTCTTAGCCCATATCCGGTATCCTTCCCCCTTTCCTTCACGCATTTTTCTCTCGATGTCTACCATCAAAGAGAACGGCCGCTCTTTCTTTTGACTCTGCGTCTTCTCCGGTATGATCGACAGATGATGTTCCATGCAGACAAGGTCGCTCACCCTTCGCAGCGCCATCCCGGACTTCCAGAAATTTCTGAATTTCTTATCTCCGTTCAATGACACTGCGTTGAAAATGATATGATTATGGATGTGCGCCTTGTCCACATGTGTGCTTACCGTAAAGGCATGCTTTCCTTTCGTAAACCGCATCACAGTCTCATAACCTACCTGATTCGCTTCTTCCGGTGTGATCTCCCCCGGCTTGAAGGACTGGCGGATGTGATAGCCGATGATATCATTTTTTTCGGAATTATCATATTCCATCTGATACATTTCCCGGGCGATCGTAAATTCCCGCCAGGCCAGTTCCGGGTCGCATTCATATGCGGTTACATATCTTCCTTCTTCTGTTTTATCCGGATTCAGCGTATACTCGATCCGTTCTTTGATGCTTCTGGCAGCGGTTTTTCCTTTGCCGATATGAAGCGCGATCAGTCTTGTAGCTGCCATAGGCTACACCCTGATCCCCGGCAGCTGCATCAGACTGTCTAAAATCTTATCCGCCGCCTTTCGTATTTCATGAAACCGAACCCGCAGGTCTATGATATCTTCTTTGAAAACATCGCCTGACGTATTGGCCACTTTTGCATACTGGTTCAGGTTATTTCCGCATCTTCCAAGCAGCGTTGTCATTTCCCTGAGCTCCGGCAGATCCAAACGGATACAGAATCCATCCAGCGCCATTTTCCGGATAAATGCACTTCGGTTATGAACCCCGAATCCTTCCATCTTTTTCTCCAGGAATTCCATTTCCTCATCGGAAAAGAAGATGTGGACATCTCTTTTTCTTTTTACCGCCATTCACTTTCCTCCTTCATATCTCCCAACACTTCTGCAACGATCCGGATCAGTTCGATCAGGTCATCATCCATGAGCTGTCCTGCTTCGATCCGTTTTAATTCTTCTAATATTTTTCCCATCTGATCCTTAAGCGCTTTATAAACTTTTGGATTTCCATAAACCTTCACTTCCCACCCAAGAAGTCTGCGGAGGATATAGTCCTGTTTTGTCAATCCTGAAATACTAACCTTGTCATTCAAGAGCTCGCTTTCCTCTTCCGATACCCGGAAACCCACTGTGATATTGCGCCATCGACCACATTTATCCAACGCCTTTTCCATTCCTCATCCTCCTGTTCTGATCTCATTCAGCTGATCTACCATTTCCTCCTGCTTTGACGGAAACAGATGCGCATACTTATACGTGATGTCGATACTCTCATGCCCTACGCGGTCTGCGATCGCAACCGCAGAGAATCCCATATCGATCAACAGACTGATGTGACTGTGCCTCAGATCATGAATGCGTATCCGTTTCACACCGGCCGCTTCTGAACCTCTATCCATTTCATGATGAAGATAATATTTTGTGACATCGAATATCCTTTGATTTGGTTGAATACAATAAAGACTTTTTAAATAATCACGGATCTCTTCTTTTAAGAATTCCGGCATCCGAATCTCCCGTATACTTTTTGGTGTCTTCGGTTCTGTGATCACATCACGGTTTCCAATCCTCTGATATGATTTTGTGATGGAAAGGATTCCTTTTTCCAGGTCAAAATCTGACGGTGTCAGTGCCAACAACTCTCCTTCCCGGATACCGCACCAATACAAAAGTTCAAACGCGTAATATGATGTCGGCTTATCCATGATGGCTTCTGCAAACTTCAGATACTCTTCCTTCGTCCAAAAATCCATTTCTTTGTTTGCTTCCTTTCCCATATTCCCGGCCTTTGCCGCAGGATTAGACTGCAGTCCATAGAAACGCACTGCATGGTTGAATATCGCTGAAAGCTGGTTATGAACCGTTTTCAGATATGACGGAGAATATGGCTTGCCGGTCTTTTCATTCCCCTTTTCAATGATCTCGTTCTGCCATGCGATCACATCCCTTGGCTTGATCTCATTTAGACGTTTGTTCTTAAAATACGGAAGGATTTTAGTCCTGATAATATGCTCTTTGGAGACCATTGTATTTTCGCGTACACGGTTTTTCTTATCCTCCATATAAATCTCGACAAAATCCCCGAATTTCATATTCAGGTCTGCTGCCTGTTGGAGCAGGAACTGTCGTTCCCACTCCAGCGCTTCTTTTTTCGTTGCAAATCCTCGCTTTAGTTTTTTCTTCCGCACGCCCTGCCAGTCTTCATAATAGAAGGCCGCATACCATGTTCCTTTCTTCTGGTCTTTATACGCTGGCATCTGTATCCTCCTTTCTTTCTGTCAGGCCATAGATCTGTTCTTTGTAATACTGCCTGCTGACGCGACCGGTAATCGTCATATAGCCTTTAGCTTTTAACTGCTCATTCCATATCCGGATCATCCGATAGGCTGTCTGCTTTGCGATCCCGAGTTCCTTTGCGATCTCATCTGCTCTGATAAATACTGTTTCTGACATATTTTACCTCCTTTATATATGGATACTTAACTTTGTAGAGTTAAGCTCATTGTTAGTATACTTTACTCTATAGCGTTAAGTCAAGTGCATACAATGCGAAAATTTAAATTTTTTTGTTTAAGTTTTTCTTGTATCTCGCAATTCTTTGTGCTACACTGACTTTAACAAATCTATTTAAGGAGGTGCTCTATGGCGATAGGGAAACGCATCCGCTTTTTTCGGAATCTGAGAGGCATGAAGCAAAAGCAGCTCGGAGAGGCACTTGGTTTTACCGCAAAGACTTCCGAAGTACGGATCACACAATATGAATCCGAAGCACGGATTCCAAAAGATGATCTGATCAAACAGATCGCTGCCATACTCGATGTTCGGACAGAAGCAATCAAGGTACCTGATATCGATACCATTATCGGTCTGATGCATACATTTTTTACGTTGGAAGATACATACGGACTTACGATCGACCGGATCGATGACGTGATCTGCCTTCGGGTTGATAGGAAGCAGGTAAAACGCGGATCTTCTATCGAAAGCCATCTTTATGATTGGTATGAAGTAGCTGCCCGTTTCAGAAACGGTACGATCACAAAAGAAGAATATGATGACTGGCGATATCACTATCCGGAAAAAGATACCGGGCACCGCTGGGCAAAAGTGCCCTCTCAGGAACTTATGGATATGATTTTTAAAGATCAGAAGTAAATATAAAAAACAGATAATCAACCGACGCATAAAAATACCCTCTGAATAACATGATCGTTACTCAGAGGGCATTTTCTTATACCTGCTCTTTTATTCTTTAGAATAGTGGAAATAAAGGCGATAGTATCAAATCAGTATCAAACCAATATCTTATCTCTTGCAAACGCAGTGTTTATGCATGTTCACAATCATTATGCCACTATTCGTACTCTACCGTTGCCGGCGGCTTCGGCGTGAAATCATACAGCACACGGTTGATGCCCGGTACTTCTGCGATGATCCTCTTGACCAGATGATCGATCAGTTCATCCGGCAGATGCTCTACCGTTACTTCTACTACATCGGTCGTGTTGATCGCGCGGATGATGCACGGCCAGTCAAAGGTACGCTTTCCGTCTTTGATACCGGTGGACTTGAAGTCCGGTACGACTGTGAAATACTGCCATACTTTACCTTCGAGTCCATTCTTCGCAAATTCCTCCCGCAGGATCGCGTCGGATTCACGAACTGCTTCGAGACGGTCACGTGTGATCGCACCCGGGCATCTTACGCCAAGTCCCGGTCCCGGGAACGGCTGACGGTAAACCATATCGTCCGGCAGGCCAAGCTGTTTGCCGACCACACGGACCTCGTCCTTGAACAGCGGGCGAACCGGTTCTACGAGTTCAAAGCGCTCTGCGATATCATCCGGCAGACCGCCTGCGTTGTGATGTGCCTTGATGCCGTCACGGCTCTCTAAGATATCCGGCCAGATGGTTCCCTGCGCCAGGAAATCCACGCCTTCCAGTTTCCGTGCCTCGTCTGCAAACACGTTGATGAATTCCTCGCCGATGATGTGACGTTTTTCCTCCGGATCTGACACGCCTGCCAGAAGATCCAGGAAACGGTCTACTGCATCCACATAGATCAGATTGGCATCCATCTGGTTTTTAAACACTTCGATAACCTGCTCCGGTTCACCTTTTCTAAGGAGTCCGTGGTTAACATGTACGCAAACCAGCTGCTTGCCGACTGCTTTGATCAAAAGCGCTGCTACTACAGAAGAATCAACGCCTCCCGAAAGTGCCAGAAGTACCTTTTTATCACCAATCTGCTCTCTTGCCAGCGCGATCTGCTCATCGATAAAGACCTGCGCCAGTTCAGGTGTGGTGATTCGTTCCATGTTGTCCGGTCTGTCCATTAAGCTCATACATTCCCTCCTGTCTTTTCGCTCATTTATTTGCATGCTCATTTATAAAACCCATTTGCATCTTTTATTATGACGGCTGTGGCATATTCATGTCAACAACCGAACCCGGTCACACAGTATAAACTTTTTCCTATACCGCTTCCGCTGTCGCCACATAAAATGTCTTTTCCGGCAGCGCAATTCCCGGATCTTCCTTCTTCCAGGAAATCTTTGTTCCCGTTTCTTCCATCGCCAGTTCAAAATGATA
>SVDH01000020.1 GCA_015057865.1 Lachnospiraceae bacterium | reverse complement strand
AAAACGCTGCGCCCATGTTTTTCGAAAAGCATATCGAGCCGACTGCTCGTACGGTATGGAAAGCACCTCGACAAACAGGAATTTGCCACCTGCTCTGTTCAATGATAAAATGTGCGCATGAATAAGGGTAATTTAAACACGAACTCTAATTTAACATTCTCCGCATATGACGGCCGCCTGAACTGGCAGCGGCTCGCAAGCCCGCTTCTTAACTGGTATGCCGAAAATGCGCGTACCCTTCCCTGGCGCGAAACAAAAGATCCTTACAGGATCTGGGTTTCAGAGATCATGCTCCAGCAGACCAGGGTTGAAGCGGTCAAAGGATACTATGCCCGCTTCATGGACGAACTGCCGGATGTCGCTGCGCTTGCTTCCTGTCCGGAGGACCGTCTGCTGAAGCTCTGGGAAGGCCTGGGCTATTATTCGCGTGCGCGCAATCTGAAAAAGGCTGCTGAAAAGATCATGGAATCTCATGACGGCAAACTGCCTGCTGATCATGCCGCCTTATTAAAGCTTCCCGGCATCGGCCCCTATACGGCCGGTGCGATCGCTTCGATCGCATTCGGTTTGCCTGTTCCTGCAGTCGATGGAAATGTGCTGAGAGTCAGGGCGCGCGTGTTCGGGGATGACAGTGATATAGCTGAGCAAGGTGTGAAAAAAACTGCTGAAGAAGAACTTCGCGCATTCCTGCTTGAAGCAGTTTCTACTGGTTCGAATGCCGGAGCATTCAGCATATCCGGAAACGATGTCAACTTGCCAGGCACCTTTAATCAGGCTTTAATGGATCTTGGTGCCATAGTCTGCCTGCCAAACGGCACACCGGACTGCAGCGCCTGTCCGTGGCAGAGCATGTGTATCGCTTACAAAGAGGGGCGCACCACTGTGCTCCCTGTCAAAAAGAAAAAAGCCCCCCGCCGTATCGAAAAGCGTACCGTTTTTCTGATCATGGACGGGGATCGTGTTGTTTTGCAAAAGCGTCCGGCAAAGGGCCTTCTCGCAGGCTTGTATGAGCTCCCTAATGTGCCCGGTCATCTGGACGAAAACGAAGCACTTTCATTTGTACGAAATCTCTCACAAGCTGTCTTAGAAGACAACAGCAACTCCGGCAAGCCGACGCAAAACACCGGACTCCAGCCGCTTCGGATCCAGAAGCTCGAACAGGCCAAACACATCTTTACCCATATCGAATGGCATATGACCGGCTATCTGATCCGTGTGGATTCCCTGACAAGCGAAGCCTCCGGTCTTCTGTTTGCGGAGCAGACGGATGTCAAAGAACGATACTCGATCCCGTCGGCCTTCGACGCCTATATCGGACAAATCAAAGAAACATAAAAATCCGACATACTGCTGAAACTGCAGATGCCGGATTTTTTATATCATCTCAATCAGATCAATATACTATTTGTGGAACTTTACACTGCTCAGTTCATTAAGCACGCTTGCTTTCAGATCATAGAGCTTATCAGAAAGGTCCACATAAACCTTCGCCGGATTGACCAGTCGTTTGTTCTCATCCCAAAGCGTATCCATTTCCTTCTGACGGATCTCTCTGATCTCCATTGCGGTCGGCGATGTGTAAACACACTTGCCTTCATCAAAGATCTGTGCCAGAAGCGGACGCATCGTATAAGTGCCGCCCTCAAGCAGCGTGCGCTTCCATGTCTCGTTCGGATCGAAGATGATCAGATCCTGGCTTTCATCAAATGTCTCTCCGGCCAGACAGATCAGGTCTGCACGGATCTTTCCGCTTTCTTTGTCATAAATCCTGATAATGTCCTTATCGCCCGGATTCGTTACCTTTTCCGTATTCTCGGAAAGCTTGATCTTCGGGATAAATGTTCCATCATCGGCCTGAATCGCAGCAAGCTTATAAACACCGCCGAGTGCCGGACAGTCTTTTGATGTGATCATGCTGGTACCGACACCCCAGGACGTGATGGTCGCGCCCTGCTGCTTTAAGCTGGTGATCAGGTATTCATCCAGATCATTGGATGCAGAAATGATCGCATCCGGGAATCCTGCCGCATCCAGCTCCTCACGGACTTTCTTTGACAGATAAGCCAGGTCACCACTGTCCATTCGGATACCGTAGTTCTTCAGCTCAATTCCCTCTTCCCGCATCTCTGTAAATACACGGATCGCATTCTTTAAACCGGAGCGGATCGTGTCATAAGTGTCGATCAGCAGAATGCAGGCATTCGGATAAAGCTCTGCATAATGACGGAACGCCGTATACTCATCCGGGAAGCTCATGATCCAGCTGTGGGCATGCGTTCCCTTGACCGGCATGTCAAAAATCTGACCTGCCAGGACGTTTGATGTTCCATTGCATCCGCCGATGACTGCGGCCCGCGCACCATAAATACCGGCATCCGGCCCCTGTGCACGGCGAAGACCGAACTCCATCACGCCGTCATTTCCTGCCGCATAGCAGACACGGGCTGCCTTCGTCGCGATCAGTGTCTGGTGATTAACGATATTAAGAAGTGCCGTCTCGACCAGCTGTGCCTCCATGATCGGCGCTACAACTTTTACAAGCGGCTCACGCGGGAACACAACGGTTCCTTCCGGTACAGCATAGATGCTTCCGGAAAACCGGAATGTGCTCAGCCAATCAAGAAAATCCTCATCGAACATCGACAGGCTGCGCAGATAGCGAATATCATCGCTCGAAAACTGCAGATTGCTGATATGATCGATCAGCTGATCCAGGCCGCACGCGATCGCATATCCGCCCTGGCAGGGGTTCTCTCTGTAAAACAGATCAAAAATCACTTTTTTCTGATTTCCCGTCTTATAATATCCCTGCATCATCGTGATCTCATAGAGATCTGTCAACAGTGTCATGTTCAACGGCCGTTTCATTTTATATCCTCCTTGAACACTTCATAAATCTATCTTATCAACCATGGTTACAGCAGGCGGATCCCCGCCTCTTTTAACAACTCCACATCTTCTGCCGGCCACAGAGAGCACTGAACCTCTCCGATGTGTGCCTTTCGAAGGAAGAACAGGCAAAGTCTTGACTGACCAATGCCGCCGCCGATCGTATACGGAAGCTCCTTGTTTAAAACCTGTTTCTGGAACGGCAGATTTGCACGTTCCATGCAGCCGGCTTTTTCAAGCTGCTCTTTTAAAGAATCCTCATCAACACGGATTCCCATCGAACTCAATTCCAAAGCGATGTCAAGTGTCGGATGATAGACCAGGATATCTGCGTTTAATGCCCAGTCATCATAATCCGGCGCACGTCCGTCATGCGGAATGCCGGATGCCAGAAGATCACCGATCTGAAGGACGCAGACTGCACCCTTTTCCTTTGTGATCAGATACTCCCGCTCTTTTGGCGTCTTATCCGGATACATGTCTTCCAGATCCTGCGTTTTGATAAAGAAAATGTCACGCGGCAGGAAGTTGTGAATATAATCATACTGGATAGACATATAAAGCTCTGTGTTGCGCAGTACTTTATAGATCGTGCGAACCGTTTCTTCTAAGTAATCCATCGTCCGCATATCCTTGGTAATGATCTTTTCCCAGTCCCACTGATCCACATAGATCGAATGAATGTTGTCCGTGATCTCATCGCGGCGGATCGCATTCATATCCGTGTACAGACCCTCTCCTACAGAAAAGCCATAACGCTTTAACGCGTAACGCTTCCATTTTGCAAGAGAATGCACGACCTCTGCCGTACGTCCTTTTTGCTCCAGAATATCAAATGAAACTGCTCGCTCGATGCCGTTTAAGTTATCATTGATTCCCGTATCCGGGTCCACGAACAGCGGTGCCGTAACACGCTCCAGATTCAATTCCTTTACGAGGAGTGACTGAAAAAAGTCTTTGACTGTTTTGATCGCAATCTGTGTTTCATGAAGGTCTAACTCTGAATGATAGCCTTCCGGTATAATGGTTTTTCCCATAAGTACTACCTCTCTTTACGTTCTCTACAATTTTTTAGTATAACACATGTCCCATTTTTTGAAACCAGTTTTCCGAAAAAGATTTCATTTCAGGAAAACGCAAAAACCCGTCACATAAGTGACGGGCCTTTGTCAAAATCATATTCTTCTGTTTGGTATGCTTATTCGATCGTCATATCAACATCATCCAGTAAAGATGTGCAGTTCGGGCAGCGTGTCGCTGCGATCGCGATCTCTGTCTGGCAGAACGGGCAGGTCTTTACGGTCGGTGCTTCTTCTTCCTTCTGTTTCTTGATCTTTTCATTCATGCTATTGAAGAACTTCAGCATGCAGAATACAACCAATGCAATGATGATGAAGTTGATGATCGCCATGATAAAAGCGCCATACTGGATCACGCCGACGCCGGCCTCCTGTGCTGCTTCCACCGTTGCATACTTATTGCCGTCAAGTGCATAGAACAGGTTTGTAAAATCGACGCCGCCCATAAAAATACCGAGCACCGGATTGATGATATGATCCACCAGCGAAGTAACGATCGCCGTGAACGCGCCACCGATGATGATACCGACTGCCATAGCGAACATATTGCCCTGAACAGCAAACTCTCTGAACTCCTGGAAAAACTTCTTCATAGTCTATCTCCCTTCTGATTTAATAGATGCTTTTATCGATTCTCAAACATCCCCTTACGCTACGATTATAATCTTTTTTCATTTACAATTCAATCTGATAAAGAACAAAAGCAAAGATTTGTCAGCCCCGGCACTCTTGACGATTGATTCCGATTATCCTATCATAAAAAATGTCATTAAAAAGGGGGACTGTTATGGAAATCGTAACCACCATGTGTAAGCTGTTCCTTTGTATGGGAATCGGCTTTTATCTTTATAAGAAGAAAATCTTTACACTGGAAACTAATGCAAAGGTTTCCACGCTTCTCGTACAGTTCGGTGTGCCCTGTATCGTTTTAAACAGTGTCGCTTCCGTTCCGCACGATGATCCCCAGCTGGTTTTGAAAATATTCTTTGCCGGGATCATAGCCTATGGCATTTTTGTACTGATCGGCTATGTCTTTACCGGGATCCTGCGCGTGCCAAAGTACCTGAAAGGCACATATATCTGTATGCTGGTCTTCGCGAATTCCGCCTTCATGGGATACCCTGTAGGGCAGGCGATGTTCGGTGATATCGCGATCTTCTATATCACGATCTTCAACATGCCGTTTAACGTCCTGTTCTTCTCTCTGGGCATGCACTATTTCAGAAAAGACAATGCCCTGGAAGCAGAGACAGGCAAGCGCGAACGTCCGAAACCGACGCTTCGCGAGATCTTCAACGGCGGTCTGCTTTCTTCGATCGCTGCCATGATCATCTACTTTGCGGACATCCCGATGCCGCAGCTGTTCTACTCCTGCGTTGGATTCGTCGGCGGTATCGTAACACCGCTTTCCATGATCATCATCGGAAGCTCGCTCGGCGCGCTTTCGCTGCGTGAGATCCTGAAGGAAAAAGGCGTCTGGCCCATGCTTCCCATGCGACTTGCCATCATCCCTCTGATCGTCTGGTTATTCATGCACCTGTTCACGGATGATCCCGCGATCATCGCGATGTGTACGGTCAGTGCGGGTATGCCGGTTGCTTCCATCACCGTTATGGGATCAAGCGGACAGCCGAGGCAAAACCAGACCGCAGCAGTCGGTGTGGCCGTCTCCACGATCTGCTCGATGATCTCCATCCCGATCATGATCGTGCTGCTGAATCAGACACTCTAGAGATTATATGAAAGCCTGCAGGGCATTGCCCACGCAGGCTTTTCTTTATGTTCTTCCTGTTTGCAGATTATATAAATACAGAATTCTTACTGTACCTGTCAAAATAATAACTCTTGATTTTCTTGTTTTTTCTCCGCCGCCTATCCACTCGGTCTTTGCGGGATGACAGGTTTGCACCCGTCTCCGACCTCGTTGTTATGCTCGAAAAAACTGCGAAAATACTGCGAATGTTATTATTTGTGACAGGACAGTATCAAATTCCGGTGTTTGTCATGATCTACAATCATCGGTATCAGAGAAGCTTTCGCCAACTTCGCTTTTCTTTTGCGATGAGCCGTCGATATTTCTGCAAGGTATCAAGTCCGAAAAGGGGCAGAATCTGCTATCCGCTGCGGATTCTGAAGCAATAAGGAGAACTGGTTTTCATCAGAAAATCCTGTTCGACTATTGCGGTACCCTTTGCAGGAAGCAGATAGCTTGTATGAAATATCCGGCGATTTAGACTTGAAAACGAAGTTGGTGAAAGGGCTCTGATACGATGATGTAATCAGCAAACAGGAATTCTTCCTTACAGCGCCTTGATCCGCTCAAGTGCTGCGACGGAATTCTCATACGTTCCGAATGCCGTCAGTCTGAAATACCCTTCTCCGCTAGGTCCGAATCCTGATCCCGGTGTTCCGACCACATTCGCATTCTCCAGAAGATGATCAAAGAAATCCCATGACTTCATGCCATCCGGCGTCTTCATCCAGATATACGGTGCGTTGATGCCGCCAAAGACTTCATAGCCGGCATCCAGAAGACCGTTTCTGATCACAGACGCATTGCGCATATAATATGCGATCTGCTCATCGGTCTGTGCCTTTCCCTCCGGAGAATATACCGCTTCGCCGGCCCGCTGTACGATGTACGGTGCGCCGTTAAACTTCGTGCCGTGACGTCTCGCCCACAGATCGCGCAGGCAGACATCTCCTGCCTTCAGGTCCTTCGGAACTACTGTAAAGCCGAGACGCAGACCGGTAAATCCGGCATTTTTGGAAAAGCTTCGGATCTCGATTGCACAGGTTCTCGCACCGTCACATTCATAGATGGAATGCGGCACATCATCCTCTGCAATATAAGCTTCATATGCAGCATCAAAAATGATCACTGCTTCTTCTTTGTTCGCATAATCCACCCATTCCTGCAGCTGTGCCTTCGTAAGCGTCGTTCCGGTCGGGTTGTTCGGCAGACACAGATAGATCAGATCCGGTCGCTTTTCCGGCTTTTCCGGTACAAACCCGTTCTCTTTTGTCGTCGGCATATAGATGACATCACTCCAGGTCTCTGCCTCAGCATCATAGATTCCCGTACGGCCTGCCATAACATTCGAGTCCACATAAACCGGGTAAACCGGGTCACAGACCGCAATCTTTGAGCATGCTCCAAAGATCTCCTGAATATTCCCGGAATCACTCTTCGCGCCGTCGGAAACAAAGATCTCATCCGGCGAAATATCGCATCCACGTGCCTTATAATCTTTCTCGACAATCGTATTTCTTAAAAAATCATATCCGAGATCCGGCGCATATCCGCGGAATGTCGCGGGATCCGCCATCTCATCCACCGCCTTGTGCAGTGCCTCGATCACAGCCGGGCAAAGCGGCTGCGTTACATCCCCGATGCCGAGCCGCAGGATCTCCTTGTCCGGATTGGCTTCTGCAAATGCATTTACCTTCTTTCCAATCGTGGAAAACAGATAGCTTCCCGGCAGTTTCAAATAGTTCTCATTTACCTGGTACATAGATTGTTTCTCCTTTATATCATGAATCAAAAATACTTTTCTGCAGACACCTGTACTCAAAGCAGTGCGGCTTCGATAAATCCTTTAAACAGCGGATGCGGCTTATTGGGTCTGCTTTTAAATTCCGGATGGAACTGGACGCCTACAAAAAAGGCGGATTGTTCCAGTTCAACGGTTTCTACCAGCATGCCATCCGGCGAAATCCCGCTAAGTACCATCCCGTTCTGACTTAGGATTTCCCGATATGCATTATTGAATTCATATCTGTGCCGATGTCTTTCACTGATCAGATCCGTCCCGTAACAGTGTGACATCATGCTGCCCGCAAGGATCCGACAAGGATATGACCCTAATCGGAGCGTTCCGCCTTTATTGGTTTCATCGCTCTGTCCGGGCAGAAAATCGATCACCTTATGACTGCAAGCCGCGTCAAACTCTCCGGAATTGGCATCCGTCATTCCTGCAACATGTCGGGCAAATTCAATCACAGCCACCTGCATTCCCAGACAGATTCCGAAATACGGAATGTTCTCTGTCCGCGCATATTCCGCAGCCAGGATCATTCCTTCCACTCCGCGCCGGCCGAACCCGCCCGGCACAAGGATGCCGTCGAGACCTTTCAATCTGTCTCTGACGTTTTCCTCCCTGATCTGTTCCGAATCGATCCAATGTATGTGGATACCTGCATTCAGAGAGTAACCTGCATGACGCAGCGCTTCCGCCACAGAAAGGTAGGCATCGTGTAATTCTACATACTTCCCGACAATACCGATCTCCACCTGTTTGCTGACTCCATGGATCCTGTCCACAAGATTCGTCCACTCGGTCAGATCAGGTTTCGGTGCATCGATCGACAGTTCTCTGCAGACCACATCGGAAAAACCGGATTTTTCCAGCATCAATGGTGCCTCATAAAGATTCGGCAAAGTAATATTTTCTATTACACAATCCGGCTTCACATTGCAGAACAGGGAAATCTTTTGAAAAATAGACGCTTCCAGCGGTTCGTCACACCGGAGAACAATGATGTCCGGTCGTACGCCCATCCCCTGCAGTTCTCTCACAGAATGCTGTGTCGGTTTAGACTTATGCTCTTCTGATCCATGCAGAAACGGAACCAGCGTCACATGAATGAACAGACTGTTTTCACTGCCCACTTCCAGCGAGATCTGTCTGATTGCTTCGATAAACGGCTGTGATTCGATATCTCCCGTTGTTCCGCCGATCTCAGTGATCACAACATCCGCATTGGTCTCCTGACCGACATGATAAACAAATTTCTTAATCTCATCCGTGATATGCGGGATCACCTGAATGGTAGAACCAAGATATTCTCCCCGTCTCTCCTTATTCAGAACATTCCAGTATACTTTTCCCGTTGTCAGATTGGAGAAACGGTTCAGATCCTCATCGATAAACCGTTCATAATGTCCCAGATCAAGATCAGTCTCCGCACCATCTTCTGTCACAAAGACTTCACCATGCTGAAAGGGGCTCATGGTCCCGGGATCGACATTGATATAAGGATCCAGCTTTTGAGCGGCCACCTTCAGCCCCCTCGCCTTTAATAATCGTCCCAGAGAAGCTGCTGTGATGCCCTTCCCCAATCCTGACACCACTCCTCCTGTCACAAAAATATACTTTGCCAATTCTCACACCTCTTTTTTGCAAACCACTTTAATAAGATATCACATTAAATCGCAAAAATAAATAATATCAACTCATTTTCCCGCCCCATCGGCTGTTTCGTCCTGAGAATCGGCAGCCTCTTTTTCATAAATTGCCTCATTTCCGTGCTGTCCTGTCCTGATCCTGATCACATCCTTCAGGTCATAGACAAAGATTTTTCCATCGCCCGGATTGCCCGTATAAGCAACCATGCAGATCAGATTAACCACCTTTTTCATCCATTCCTCTGTCGAAACGACGATCTCAAACTTAATCTTTGGCAGCATATTCACATCTACACGACTGCCCCGGACAATCGTCTGATATCCCTTCTGATACCCGCATCCCATCACCTGACTGACCGTCATGCCATGCACATTGATGTTATTCAGAGCATCCTTCAGTTCTTCGTAGATTTCTTCTCTTACGATTGCGTCAATTTTAAACATATCCCACTTCTCCCTGCTTTAATCCAGACCGTTAAATGACGGGTACGCACTTTCTCCATGCTGTGAAACATCCATTCCGTGCCGCTCATCTGCATCACTGACACGAAGAGGCACGATAAACGAAACGACTTTCGCGCAGATAAACGTTCCCACGATTCCGATTGCAATCGTGATCAATATGGCAATGATCTGCGCTCTGAACAAATGAAAATCTCCAAACACCAGACCATCCCAGCGCGCAACCGGATTAATGGATGATTTTGTGAACAGACCGGCTGCGATTCCGCCCCAGATACCGCCGACACCATGACATCCGAATGCATCGAGTGCATCATCATAACCAAATTTCTGCTTGACAACCGAAATCATAAAATAACACAACGGGCTTACCACAGCGCCAATGATAAACGAAGCCCAGACCGGAACAAATCCTGCCCCGGGCGTGATCGCAACAAGTCCCAGAATCGCTCCGGTACAGGCACCGACTGCTGTCGGCTTTCCCCCTGCAAACAGATCGATCAGCATCCATACGACCATAGCCGTTGCGCAGGCTGTATTCGTAGTCAAAAACGCATGTGCTGCCAGGCTTCCGGCTGACAATGCGCTGCCCGCGTTAAATCCGAACCAGCCGAACCACAGCAATGCCGCACCCAGCATCACAAACGGAATGTTATGTGTTCGGTAGACCGTACTGTTATAACCCTGCCGTTTACCGACCATAATGGATAGGATCAGACCACTGATACCGGAGCTGATATGCACGACATTTCCGCCTGCAAAATCGATCGATCCGAGAATCTCTCCAAGAAATCCTCCGTGTCCCCAGACCATATGCGCCAGCGGATAGTAAACAAGTACGGACCAGAAAATAACAAACAGTACAAGCGCTTTAAAATTCATCCTGCCTGCCACTGAACCGGTGATCAAAGCCGGTGTGATGATCGCAAACATCATCTGAAAACACGCGAACGCATAATTGGGAATCGTTTCCGCATACGGGCTGACGCCCTGATCCATTCCGATCATTGCGATATTTTGGAAAGTTCCTACGATTCCCGCATGATCTCCGGAAAAGCTTAATGTATAACCGATCAGCACCCACATCACGGATGCTACGCCCATAATAAAAAATGATGACATCATGGTGTTCAATACATTCTTCCTTCTGCCCAAACCTCCGTAAAAAAATGCCAACCCGGGCGTCATGATAAAAACGAACGCTGTTGCGATCAGTATAAATCCTGTATCTCCTGTGTTCATGACCTGTCTCCCTTCATAAATAGTAAAAGGCGCCTGAGACAATCATTGTCTCAAGCGCCTTTGCTCAGGTGCTATCGTATATTGAAACCGTATTCTTGTCAAACTGACTCTATTCAAAATGATATGATTCCCATATCAAAAAAATATGGCGTTCCAGCTTTCATATGCAGTTAGTCCTGCAGGGCATCGTAGCCTTCTGCTCCGGTACTGATCTTTACAGCATTCTCTACATTGTATACGAAGATTTTTCCATCACCGATATGCCCCGTATACAGTGCTTTCTTTGCTGCATTGATCACATCACGTGGCGAGATCTTGCTGACAACAATATCCACCTGAATCTTAGGCAGAAGATTCATGGCAAGCTCCGCGCCACGATAGTAACTGGTTCGTCCCGCCTGTGCGCCACACCCAAGAACATTCGTCACAGTCATACCGGTGATTCCGATCTCGGTCATGGCTCTGTTCAGGCTCTCAAACTTACTCTGTTTCGTAAAGATTGTGATCTTTGTAATGCTCACATCACTGCCAAGTGCGATCGACGGATCCGGTGTCCGCAGCTCCACCGGGACAGCGTCATCCGGAGAAACATCTCCTGTAACTGCAAATTGCGGATGATTTCCGATCACAACATCTCCGTGTGATACAAAGTTGTTGATACTAGATGCCAAAGCAAAATCTGCGTATGCACTCGCAAGATTATGTTCCTGAATATCCAGACCTTCGATTTCCTCCTCTGCTGTACATCGAATTCCGATCGTCTTCTTTATGATCAGGAATACCGCTCCCATGGTACACCCAACCCAGCCAATCACAGCGATCACACCGAGACACTGGATTCCCAGGGAGTATCCTCCGCCACCATAAAGAAGCCCGCTTGCCTCTCCAAGTCCATAATCATAAAATCCCAGGAAACCGACCAGAATCGTTCCTACGGCACCGCAGATACCATGAACGCCGACTGCGCCAACCGGATCATCAACTTTTAATTTCTGATCAACAACTTCGATTCCGAATACCACTACGATCCCGCAGACGATTCCTATGATCGCTGCGCCGATCGGTGTTACCGTATCACATCCGGCTGTAATTCCGACGAGTCCCGCCAAAGTGCCGTTGAGCGTCATGGACACATCCGGCTTTCCATAACGGATCCAGGTCACGAATAGCACGGTACATGTTGAGATTGCCGTGCATAGATTTGTCGTGAAAAAGACACGTGCCGCAACAATATATGCACCATCTGCAAGTGCTGTTGTGGATGCCCCGTTAAACCCGAACCAGCAGAACCATAGGATAAAAACACCCAGCGCCGCGGCCAGCAGATTGTGTCCCGGAATCGCATTGACTTTTCCGTCTTTTGTATACTTTCCGATCCGCGGTCCTAAGATTGCCGCGCCAACAAATGCTGCAACTCCGCCAACCATATGTACTGCTGTCGATCCGGCAAAATCATGAAATCCAAGTGCTGCCAGCCAGCCGCCGCCCCAGATCCAGTGCCCGGATATCGGATATACGATCAGACTGATGATCGCGCTGTAGATACAATAAGAAGAAAACTTTGTCCGCTCCGCCATGGCGCCGGATACAATTGTTGCCGATGTCGCACAGAATACGGTCTGAAAGATCATGGTCGTAAAATCATCACTTTGCAGACAAAACAGATTGAGTCCGCCGATAAACTGATTGCAGACCGCATTGGTACCCATCATGATCCCGAAACCCACAAACCAGTACAGTGGTGCGCCGATACAAAGATCCATCATGTTTTTCATTATAATATTTCCGGTATTTTTTGCTCTGGTAAGACCTGCCTCTACCATTGTAAATCCTGCCTGCATAAAAAATACCAGTGCCGCACCTAACAGGGTCCATCCCGAATCAAGTGCCGATGCAAGTGCCTGTATGGTCATAGTTAAAAAACACCTCCTGATTACATAAAGATTTTTAGCATCGTTCGCGAAACGAAAAGAAAGACGCATTGCCGTAACACTACCGTTTTGACAAAGCGCCTTTGCTTACTTATTGTTTTACCACTGCTTTTCAAAAAGAACAAATACCCGTTTCCTTATGGCCTTCCTTATGGAAAAAATATCGTGCTGTGCGCGATACGAGTCCGGCTGCATGACGCTTTGAACGCAGAAGACGCGCATCCGGATCTCTCCATCTGCACGCCTTCTGTCCGATAACGGAATGGGATATGTATCGTCAGCACAGCTCATTTAGATACTGCGTTGCGATCTGTTTTGAATGATTCCTGTATCAACCGGGTCCTGAAATCCGACAGGATATGACAGTGCATCAGACAACGCCCTTGCCGTATCCACCGCACTGATCACATATACGCCTGTCTCTACTGCCAGCCGTCGGATCCTGAATCCGTCATGCGAAGCGTGAATACCGGTTTCCGGAATGTCAATGATCAGGTCCAGATCATGTTCCATCACCAGATCCAGAATGTTTGGTGACGCCGCCTCTGCCTTGCGGATCTCCTCACACAACACTCCATGCTTCCGGAATGTGCGGCACGTTCCGGCAGTGGCATAGATCTGATAGCCAAGTGCCGCAAATTTCCTTGCGACCGGTACCATCTCCCCCTGTGATCGATCCCTTACGGTAATCACCATTTTCCTGCTTTTGGGCAGAGAGATCCCCGCCCCCGCAAAGGCTTTTCCCATCGCTTCATTCATCTCTTTTGCAACACCAAGGCATTCGCCTGTAGATTTCATCTCCGGGCCGAGCGCAATATCTGCCCCCTGAATCTTTTCAAACGAGAATACCGGCATCTTTACGGCAAAGTATCCGGATACAGGCTGCAGACCCGGCTGATACCCCATCGATGCGAGGCTGTGCCCGCAGATTACTTTTGTTGCCAGATCAATGACCGGGATCCCGGTAACCTTGGAAATATACGGAACCGTTCTGGAGGATCTCGGATTGACTTCGATGATCGATACTTCGTCACCATCAACAATATACTGAATGTTGATCATTCCCTTCACATGCAGTGCCATTGCCAGCATTTCGGCATCTTTCAGGATTTTCTGCTTTGCCGCTTCAGAAATCGACATTGCCGGATAAACAGAAATCGAATCACCGGAATGGATTCCTGTCCGTTCCACGTGCTCCATAATACCCGGTATCAGAATCTGGTCTCCGTCACAGACCGCATCGATCTCCACCTCGGTTCCTCTGATGTATTTATCTATAAGGATCGGGTGATCCTGCTGATAACGGTTGATCTCTCCGATATATTCTTCTATGTCCTCCTCATCGACAGCAATGTGCATGCCCTGTCCGCCCAGTACATATGACGGGCGCACCAGAACCGGATACCCGAGCGCTTTTGCTGCCTGCTTTGCTTCTTCTGCCGTAAACACCGTATGGCCCGCGGGCCGCGGGATCCCGGTCCGTTCAAGGATCTCATCAAACCGCTTCCTGTCTTCCGCCGCATCCACATCGTCCGGTGCCGTGCCGAGGATCGGAACGCCGAAACGCTTAAGCGCTTCCGTTAATCCAATCGCCGTCTGTCCGCCGAACTGCACAACTGCACCGTCAGGATGTTCAATTTCTACTACTTTTCTGACATCTTCTGCTGTCAGCGGCTCAAAGTATAACCTGTCTGCCGTATCAAAGTCCGTAGAGACGGTTTCCGGGTTGTTGTTGATCATGATCGTCTCCCAGCCCTCGCGGCGGAACGCCCAGGTACTGTGAACGCAGCAATAGTCAAACTCCACCCCCTGTCCGATCCGGATCGGTCCCGATCCCAGGATCAGGATTTTTTTCTTTCCTGATCCGGACGGCATCGCTTCGTTTTCAACACCGAATGCGGAATAATAATAGGGTGTCCTTGCATCAAATTCGGCAGCGCAAGTGTCTACCATCTGAAAGGCTGCTGTGATTCCGGCCTGTTTGCACATCCTGTGTATTTCTTCTTCCGGATACCCGGATAACCGCGCGATCACGGCATCCGGAAACTCCAGACGCTTGGCGCGCCGCAGGACATCGTTGGTCATCGGGCGTCTCTTAAGGACGCTTTCCATTTCTACCAGGACTTTGATCTTGTCCAGAAACCACTTATCGATCTGCGTCTTTTTATGGATTCCGGCTACACTGTATTTGCGCCGCAACGCCTCGGCAATGATCCAGATCCGCCGGTCATCTACCTGATCGAGCAGATCCGACAGTTCATCATCTGATAAGTGTGAATAATCATACGATAGCAAACTGTCCACATGCTGTTCAAGCGAACGGATTGCTTTCATCAGACCGCCCTCAAAGCTGCCGGAAATGGCCATGACTTCTCCGGTTGCTTTCATCTGAGTTCCCAGTGAATGCTCTGCCGAAATAAACTTATCAAAAGGAAGCCTTGGCATCTTCACAACGCAATAGTCCAGCATGGGTTCAAAACATGCATATGTTTCCTTTGTGACTTCATTCCGGATCTCATCAAGCCGATAGCCAAGCGCAATCTTTGCTGCCACACGCGCGATCGGATAGCCTGTTGCCTTTGAGGCAAGTGCCGAAGACCGGGACACACGCGGATTGACCTCGATCACACAATATTCCAGCCGGTCAGGATGCAATGCGAATTGCACATTACATCCGCCGGTGATCTGAAGCTCTGATATGATATGCAGAGACGATGTACGAAGCATCTGATATTCCTGATCAGATAGTGTCTGTGACGGCGCTACAACGATTGAATCCCCTGTATGTATGCCGACCGGGTCGATGTTTTCCATGTTACAAACCGTGATCACATTGCCGGCTCCGTCCCTGATCACTTCATACTCGATCTCTTTCCATCCGGCGATGCATTTTTCAACCAACACCTCATGAACACGGGATAATCGGAGACCGTTTTCCAGAATCTCCCTGCACTGATCCTTTGTATACGCAATGCCACCACCGGATCCGCCCAGCGTATAGGCAGGCCGCAACACAACTGGGTATCCGATCTCAGCCGCCGCTTTCAGACCGTCTTCTAAAGAATGCACGACCTCAGATGCCGCGATCGGCTCTCCCATCTGCTCCATCGTTTCCTTAAACATCAGCCGGTCTTCCGCTCTGCGGATGGTATCTGCTGTCGTGCCGATCAACCGGACCTGATAATCCTTAAGGATTCCTTTTTCCTCTAATGCCATCGCCAGATTCAGACCTGCCTGTCCGCCCAGCGTCGGCAGGATCGAATCCGGTCTTTCTTTCTCGATGATCCTCGTAAGCATTCCGGTAGTCAGCGGTTCTATATATACATGATCTGCAATTGACACATCTGTCATGATCGTCGCAGGATTCGAATTGACCAGAACAACTTCAATATCGTCTTCCTTTAAAGCCTCACAGGCCTGCGTTCCGGCGTAGTCAAATTCTGCTGCCTGACCGATCACGATGGGCCCGGACCCGATCACCAACACTTTCTTTATTCTTGGATCACGCATGCCGTCCCTCCATCATCTCCATGAATTCATCAAACAGATAGTCTGTATCAGTCGGACCCGGCCTTGCCTCCGGATGAAACTGCACCGTCCGGATTCTTTTCCCGAGATAATGCAGGCCTTCATTCGTACCGTCATTGACATTCCGGAAGCTTTCTACGGCGACTGCGGGATCCAGGGTCTTTGCATCCACTGCATATCCATGATTCTGCGCACTGATATAAACCTTTCCTGTCGAAAGATCTTTCACCGGATGGTTCCCCCCACGATGACCATATGTCAATTTAAAAGTTTTTGCGCCTGTTGCAAGTGCCATCAGCTGATGGCCGAGACAGATCGCAAAGATCGGTATATCCGACTCGTAAAGTTTCCTGATCTCTCTGATGATATCTGTGTTTTTCGCCGGATCCCCGGGACCGTTTGACAGCATGATCCCGTCCGGTCTGGCTGCAAGGATTTCATTCGCCGCAGTATCTGCCGGATAAATACAGACTGTACATCCGCGCTTTTCAAGAGAATGTATGATATTTCTTTTCGTTCCGAGATCAATGAGCGCCACTTTTTTCCCGTTTCTGCTTCCGGACGGAGAAAACACTGGTTCTTTTACACTGACCCGCTGCACCACATCACAGACGCAGTAAGCCCGGATTCTCTCAAGCAGTTCCCTTTTTTCAAACCCTTCATAATGCTTTGTCGTAACGCATCCGTTCATGGTTCCGTTCCGACGCAGATGTTTTGTCAGACTGCGCGTATCCAGTCCTGCGATTCCCGGAATATGATATTCTTTCAAAAAGTTTTCCAGCGTATTATCTCTTCTCCAGCTGCTGGGTTCACGGGCAAGCTCTCTGACCAGGAACGCATCTGCCCATGGTTTTCTCGACTCCATATCTGTGTGAGACACCCCGTAATTTCCGATCAGCGGATACGTCATCACGATCGCCTGCCCTGCATAGGAAGGATCTGAGAGGACCTCCTGATAACCGGTCATTGCAGTCTGGAATACGATTTCTGATATCACTTCTTTGCATGCACCGATCGCTGTTCCGACATAAGTTGTTCCGTCTTCCAATATCAGATATGCCTTCATATGGTCTTCTGGCTCCTTATAATGTCGTATATCCCAACAGATACTGATCAACTTCTCTGGCGCAGGCACGGCCTTCCGTAATTCCCCATACGACAAGCGATGCGCCCCTGTGCATATCTCCGGCAGTAAATACGCCCGGAACACTGGTTGCATAGTGTCCGCTTTCTGTCAGAATGGTTCCGCGCGGTCCCCGCTCGATTCCAAACGCCTCTGCCACGTATGCTTCACAGCCTGTGAAACCGGCGGCGATCAAGAGCAGATCACAGGGAATGGTCTTTTCTGACCCTTCAATTTCTGTAAAACTTCTTCCTTCCCAGTTAAGCTGTATTGTTGTAAGTTTTTTGATCGCGCCGCGTTTGGTTGCCTGAACAGATTTTACTGTCGTCTCATAAATACGCGGATCTTCCCCGAACTGTCTGATTGCTTCTTCGTGGCCATAATCAATCTTTCTGATCTTTGGCCACTGCGGCCATGGATTGGATGCGCCACGTTCCCATGGTGGCGCCGGCATCATCTCCAAAGCCGTTACCGATTTACATCCGTGGCGGATAACTGTTCCGATGCAGTCATTTCCTGTATCTCCTCCGCCTACGATAACGACATGTTTATCCTTTGCACTGATAAAGCCGCCCCGGGCTTCCAGTTCTGTTACAGTACGGCCCTGACATTTCATAAGCTGTTTTGTGGTAGACTTCAGAAAATCAACTGCAAAATATACACCCTTTAACTGTGTACAGCCGATTTCTTCTCCGCTTCCGTCAGCAGCTTCTAACGGATTGCCTTTTAAGTCCAGCACACGGGGTGTAAGTCCTCTGGCCTGTCTTGACCCACAGCAAAGAACAACTGCATCAAACTGTTCTTTCAGTTCCTGCGCCTTCTCTTCCGAATCGATATTCATACCGGTGCGAAATACCACGCCTTCCTCTTCCATCAGCACACGACGCCGCAAAATCACCCTTTTATCCAGCTTCATATTCGGAATGCCATACATCAGGAGTCCGCCGATCTGATCGTCTCTTTCAAATACAGTTATGCTGTGTCCGCGGTGATTCAATTCATCTGCCACTGCCAGACCGGACGGCCCGCTGCCTACGACAGCCACTTTTTTCCCGCTTCTTACTGCAATTTTCTTCGGCTTGATATACCCTTTTTCAAATGCTTCCTCGATCAGAAAGTACTCGTTATCGTGTACAGTAACCGGGTCTTCATACTGCCCGCACATACAGGCTTTTTCACACAATGCCGGACAGACTCTTCCGGTGAATTCCGGAAAGTTGCTGGTCTTGATCAGTCTGGAAAAAGCGTGCTGCATATGGTCTGCATAGATCTGATCATTCCACTCGGGAATCAGGTTGTGCAGCGGACAGCCTGTTACCATCCCGGCCAGCGTCATGGCCGACTGACAGAAAGGCACACCGCAATTCATACAGCGGGCAGCCTGCTGTTTCCGTTCCTCTCTTGCAAGAGGAATATGAAACTCCTCAAAATTTTGAATTCGTTCCTCTACAGGAATATCTTTATTATTTTTTCTCTGGAATTCCAGAAAACCGGTTGTTTTTCCCATAATCCGTTACCTCATATCATTTCTTGCGCCGCGTTTGTCTACTACTCTCCCGTAACTTCCTGGAAGGCCTCCAGGACGGCATGTTCTCTATCCATGCCCTGTTCTTCACGCTTACTGATCGCATGCAGCATCTTCTGATAATCATAAGGTACGATCTTCTTGAAATCTGGCAGATAGTCGTCAAAATGCGCCAGAATCTCTGTCGCATACGCAGACTTTGTTTCCTGCACATATTCAGTCAGAATATCCTTCAGTTCATCGATATCATACCGTTCCGTAATCTCCTGCAGAGATGCCATCGTCTTATTCATACGCAGATATAAAGTATGCTCTCTGTCAAGTACATAGGCTATACCGCCGCTCATACCGGCCGCAAAGTTCTTCCCTGTCATTCCAAGAATCACTGCGCGTCCGCCTGTCATATATTCCAGGCCATGATCACCGCAGCCTTCTGCCACCGCTACCGCGCCCGAATTACGTACGCAGAAGCGCTCTCCTGCGACACCGCAGATATAGGCTTTTCCGGAAGTTGCGCCATATAGTGCAACATTACCGATAATGATGTTTTCATGCGCCCGGTATGCCGCATTTTGCGGCGGTGTTACAACCAGTTTTCCGCCGGACAATCCTTTTCCGAATCCGTCATTTGCATCACCGGACAGGCGTAATGTTAAGCCCTTTGGTATAAAGGCCCCAAAAGACTGTCCTCCGCCGCCCTCTGCTTCTACGACAATGCTGTCATCCTCCAGAGAAGAGCCAAATCGTTTTGTGATCTCGCTGCCCAGAGAAGTCCCGAAGGATCTGTCGGTACTGCTTACTTTCGTCTGAATGGTCATCTTCTCATCCATATCAGCCCTGTTTAAGAATGCCGGGATCAGTTCTTTCTGATCCAGGGTCTTCTCCAGGCCGAAATTGTAGGCATTTTCCGGGATAAAACAACGTTCCTCTGCATGTGCGAATTTCGGGTTTAAAATCTGTGTCAGATCTGCGAGATGCGCTCTGTCTGCAACCGGTGTTTCACGCACTTTCAGACAATCTGTTCTGCCGACCATTTCATTGACAGTCTTAAATCCCAGTTCCGCCATGATTTCCCGAAGCTCCTGTGCCACAAATTTCATGAAATTCATTACTGTTTCCGGCGAAGCATGAAACCGCTTCCGAAGCTTTTCGTTTTGTGTTGCGATGCCTGCAGGGCAGGTATCTTTTGAGCAGACACGCATCATCATACAACCCATACATACCAGCGGTGCTGTTGCAAAACCGAATTCCTCCGCTCCCAGCAATGCCGCGATCGCGACATCCCTGCCGCTCATCAGCTTTCCGTCGGTCTCCAGGATCACATGACTGCGCAGCCCGTTTGCGATCAGACTCTGATGCGCTTCTGTCAAACCCAGCTCCCATGGAAGACCGGCATGATGCACAGAAGACGAAGGCGCCGCACCGGTTCCGCCGTCATAGCCCGAGATCAGAACAACCTGAGCACCGGCTTTTGCCACGCCGGAAGCTATGGTTCCGACTCCGTTTTCCGATACCAGCTTGACAGAAATCCGCGCATTTGTATTTGCGTTTTTCAGATCATAGATCAGCTGGGCCAGATCCTCGATGGAATAGATATCATGATGCGGCGGCGGCGAGATCAGAGAAACGCCCGGCGTAGAATGCCTGGTCGCCGCAACCCACGGATATACTTTATTTGCAGGCAGATGTCCGCCTTCGCCCGGCTTTGCCCCCTGCGCCATTTTGATCTGAATCTCTTTTGCGCTGCCCAGATAAGCGCTTGTCACACCGAACCGGCCGGAAGCGACCTGCTTTACGGCACTGTTCTTTTCCGTACCAAAGCGGGCGGGATCTTCTCCTCCTTCTCCGGTATTGGACTTCCCGCCAAGCCGGTTCATGGCTGTTGCCAGCGTCTCATGTGCTTCCTTCGAAAGAGAACCATAGGACATGGCGCCTGTCTGGAAGCGTTTTACGATCTCTTCTACCGGCTCTACCTCATCAATGGAAACCGGCTCCTGCTGCGGCGCAAATTCCAGCAGCGCGCGCAGCGTATGCGGCCGTGACTCCTCATCCACGATACTGCTGTATTCCTTAAACTGCTCATAGTTTCCGTTTCTTACCGCCTGTTGAAGCGTAACGATTGTCTTGGGGGTATACAAGTGATCCTCTTTGTCGGCCCCGCTTCGCAGTGAATGGAATCCATTCGAATCCAGACTCGTATCTACTCCCAGCCCCAAGGGATCAAAAGCATGATCGTGACGCATCGAAACATCTTCACCGATCTCTTTTAACCCGATTCCGCCAACACGACTGACAATTCCGGTAAAGTACTTATCGATCACCTCGCGGCTTAAACCAATGGCTTCAAAGATCCGGGCAGACTGATAGGACTGCAGCGTTGAAATTCCCATCTTGGCTGCAATTTTAACGACGCCGCCCAAAAGTGCCTTATTATAATCCTCCACTGCCGTATGGAAATCTTTATCCAACAACCCCAGATCGATCATTTCGCCGATGCATTCATGTGCCAGATAAGGATGTACTGCCCGCACACCAAATCCCAAAAGCGTTGCGATCTGATGCACATCTCTCGGCTCTCCGCTTTCAAGGATCAGCGATACTGCCGTACGTTTCTTCGTGCGGACCAGATGCTGCTCTACGGAAGAAACCGCCAGAAGCGACGGGATCGGAACATGGTTTTCATCTACACCCCGGTCGGAAAGGATCAGAATGTTGTTTCCTTCACTGACCGTACGGTCGATCATGATATTCAGCTGCTCGAGCGCCCGCTCCAGCGAAGTATTCTTATAGTACAGGATCGATATGGTTTTGGTCCGGAATCCCGGCTGATCCAACGCACGGATCTTCATCAGGTCAACCCCCGTCAGAATCGGATTGTTGATCTCAAGCACTCTGCAGTTTTCTGCCTTTTCCTGCAGCAGGTTTCCATCCGATCCAACATATACTGTCGTATCTGTCACGACCTTTTCTCTGAGGGAATCGATCGGCGGATTAGTCACCTGCGCGAACAGCTGCTTGAAATAACAAAACAGCAGCTGATGATGATTGGAAAGCATTGCCAATGGCACATCATGCCCCATGGAAACAGTCGGCTCAATACCGGTCTCTGCCATTGGCAGGATCTGATCTTTTACATCCTCATAGGAATACCCGAACACTTTATAAAGCTTATCCCGCATCTGCTGAGTATAAGTCGGGATCTTTTTATTCGGGATCGACAGATGATCAAGATGTAAAAGGCTCCGGTCGAGCCATTCGCCGTATGCTCTTGCCTGTGCATAGGCATCCTTGCATTCCTCATCCGAAATGATCCGATTTTGGTTGGTATCCACGAGAAGAATACGCCCCGGCTCCAGTCTGGCTTTTTTGATAATATGCTCTTCCGGAATATCCAAAACACCTACTTCAGACGCCAGGATCAGACGGTTGTCATCTGTTACATAGTACCGGGAAGGTCTCAGGCCATTCCGGTCAAGTGTAGCACCGAGTACTTCTCCGTCCGTAAACAGGATTGCTGCCGGGCCATCCCAGGGTTCCATCATCGTCGCGTAATAGTGATAAAAATCCTTTCGCTCCTGCTTCATAAAACCGTTATGTTTCCACGGCTCCGGAATGGTGATCATCATGGCAAGCGGCAATGGCATGCCGTTCATATATAGAAATTCAAGTGTATTGTCGAGCATGGCGGAGTCAGACCCGGATGCCGTGATCACCGGATAGATTTTATCAATGTCTTCCTTCAGATACTCACAGGACATCGTTTCTTCTCTGGCCAGCATACGGTCGCTGTTACCGCGGATCGTATTGATCTCCCCGTTGTGTGCGATCATCCGATAAGGATGCGCACGTTCCCAGGACGGGGTTGTATTTGTGGAAAACCTTGAATGCACGATTGCCACAGCACTCTGATAATCCGGGCTCATCAGGTCTTCATAGAAACGCCGCAGCTGTCCAACCAGAAACATGCCTTTATAGACGATCGTCCTGGAGGAAAAAGAACAGATATAGGTGTCCTCCGAACTCTGCTCAAACTCCCTTCTCACCACATATAGTCTGCGGTCAAAGGCGATCCCTTTCTCTACATGATCCGGTCTTTTGACAAAGCACTGCATGATACATGGCATACAGTCGACCGCTGTCTTACCGAGGATCTCCGGATGTGTCTCTACTTCACGCCATCCAAGGAACGGCAGTCCCTCCTTTTTCACGATCACTTCCAGCATCCGCATCGCGAACATCCGTTTCATGGTGTCTGTCGGCAGAAAGAACATGCCGATTCCATAATCTCCGGACGCACCGATCTCTATGCCGCACTCCTCTGCTTTTTTTGAAAAAAAAGTATGTGATATCTGCAGGAGGATTCCTACACCGTCCCCGACTTCACCTGAGGCATCCTTTCCCGCACGGTGTTCCAGCTTCTCCACAATATGAAGCGCGTCGTCAAGCACGCGGCTGTCCTGATGCCCGTCTATATTTACCACTGCACCAATTCCGCATGCATCATGCTCCTGTTCCTGTAAAAGTTGCATATCATACTTGTAATTTCTTTCATTATCCATTTTCATATCCCATTCCATTTTCAATCCTTACGGATTAATCCATCCTCGTTTCCAGATTGGATCAATACCTTTTACCGCAGCGAGAACAGTATCTCCGCATAAGTCGGGTATGGCAGATACTGATCCGGGATCAGATACTCTGCCCCGTCTACAATGCGCCGCAGCTCTTCCATATCCGGCAAAATCGTATCCTGATAAAACTGTGCGCATGTGAGCAGATCATCTATCTGTTCTGCCTCTTTTGTATCCGAAGCCAGTGTTTCACAGGCCTTAAGCAATTCTCCCGCAGCCTGATCCAAACGCTTCAGGATACTCTCTTCCATCGTGCAGGCACAGTCAGGAAGCAGCGTTTTCTTCTGGCAGGCCTCCTGCGTCAGATCCTTCATGTATGCTACGATCCCGGCCGTAAAGTCTTTTCGGACCATATCCTGCATCGTCAGGGATTCGATATGGATCGTCTTTGCAAAGTTTTCGAGCAGGATGTCATACCGGGAAAAGATTTCCTCTCTGGTAAATATCCCATGTTTCGTAAACAGATCAATGCTTTTGTCGGAAATCCAGTGCGGCATTGCCTCCGGGAGGTTTCGCAGGTTATCGAGTCCGCGTCTTTTTGCTTCCTCAACCCATTCGTCGGTATAGCCGTTTCCGTTAAACAAAACCCGTTTATGCCGGATGAGCATCTGCCGAAGCAGGATCCGCAGCGTTTCTTCCTGCTGTCTCTGCGGCACATCCTTTAATGTGTCATAAATCTGTTCGAGCACTTCAGCTACTGCCGTATTCAGCACAATATTCGCATTTGCAACGGATACTGCTGACCCGGGCATCCGGAATTCAAACTTGTTTCCGGTAAACGCAAACGGTGACGTGCGGTTTCTGTCTGTATTGTCCTTTGTGATGTGCGGCAAAACCTCTGCGCCCATTTCCATCTGAATCTTTCCGCTCTCCTCATAATCGGTTTCTTTTTCTATGCTTTCGAGGATTCCGGACAGTTCATCTCCGACAAAGATCGAGATGATCGCAGGCGGTGCCTCATTGGCTCCGAGACGATGATCATTCCCGGCAGAGGCCACCGATATTCGCAACAGATCCGCATATTCATCAACGGCTGCGATCACTGCGATCAAAAACACCTGAAACAGCAAGTTCCCGGCCGGATGCTTTCCCGGGTTTAAAAGATTGACGCCTGTGTTGGTCGAAATCGACCAGTTATTATGCTTACCCGATCCATTGATGCCCTCAAACGGCTTTTCATGCAGCAGGCATGCATAATTATATTTATCTGCCACTTTCTTCATGACTTCCATTGTCAGCTGGTTGTGGTCAACTGCCACATTTGCTGTTTCAAATACCGGAGCCAGTTCATGCTGTGCCGGCGCGACCTCATTGTGTTTGGTACGGACCGGAACGCCCAGTTTCCAGAGCTCTTCATCCAGCTCATGCATATAGGCAGACACCTTCGGCTTTAAAACACCAAAATAATGATCCTCCATCTCCTGCCCTTTTGATGCCGGCGCACCCAGAAGGGTTCGGCCTGTCACCAGAAGATCCTTACGTTTTAAATACAGGTCCTTATCGATCAGAAAATACTCCTGCTCGGATCCCACTGTTGTGTGTACCTGTTTCACATCGGCAAATCCCAGAAGATTCAGAAGCCGCACCGCCTGTTTATTCAGGGCTTCCATCGACCTCAGAAGCGGCGTTTTCTTGTCAAGCGCTTCTCCGCCGTAAGAGCAGAAAACTGTCGGTATGTACAGGGATCTGTCCTTAATAAATGCCGGAGAGGACGGATCCCAGGCTGTATATCCTCTGGCTTCGAACGTGGCCCGCAATCCTCCTGAAGGAAAGCTGGAGGCATCCGGCTCACCCTTTACCAGTTCTTTTCCGGAGAATTCCAGGATCACGCTTCCGTCTGCTTCCGGTGCGATAAAGCTGTCATGCTTCTCTGCCGTAAGCCCTGTCATCGGCTGGAACCAATGCGTAAAATGGGTTACCCCGCGCTCCAGAGCCCATTCTTTCATTGCGGAAGCAACGACGTTTGCCACATCCAGTTCCAGATGAGAACCGTTTTCTATTGTCTTATGTACTGCTTTATAAATATCTTTCGGCAGCCGCTCTCGCATTTCTCTGTCATCAAAGACCAGGCTTCCATACATTTCCGGAATCGATCTGCTGTTCTTGTTTTCCACTTATTTTTCCTCCTGTATTGATTCTTTATTCACGTTAATTCATGCAATCACGCAAAGAAGGCGCCCTGTGACACCCTCTCCGGCATCACAAAGCGCCTTTGCTTTTCACACATTTTAACCATATCCATTTACTTTCGTCAATCATCCGGCAATACTGATTTCATTATATATCCGATACCGATTTGCTATTGCCTTGTTCTTGACAATACTCTTCCCGAATGAAATAATGATGGCATATATAATCTTGGGCAAGGGCGCCGGACTGTAAATTACAGTTCTGCGCCTTTTTTATATGTGTTTAAGGAAAAATATTATGGATTTTCGAACATTAACATACTTTGTCACCGTCGCAGAAGAATTGAATATCACACAGGCAGCCAAACGCCTTTCCATGAGCCAGCCGCCCTTAAGCAATCAGATCCGGGATCTGGAAAAAGACCTGGATACGCAGTTATTCATTCGCGGAAGCCGACGGTTGGAACTGACCCCTACCGGTGAACTCCTTTTACGCCGTGCGCAGCAGATCCTTTCCTTATGCGAAAAGACCCGTGAGGAGATCCATTCTTACGGCAAAGAGCTTTCCGGCAATCTGATGATCGGCACTGTCGAGGGACGGGCGCCGTTTTTGATCGCCCGGTGGATCGCGGGATTTCAGGAGGAATATCCACTGGTCCATTATACCCTGCGAAGCGGCGGGACCGATGATATCCTTGGGCAGCTGTTTGCGCATGAGATCGATCTGGCTGTTATTGCAACACCTTATGACAATGAACATGTAGAGGGTTTTTGCGTCGGAACAGAACCCTGGGTCGCTCTGCTTCCGAAAAGCCACCCGCTGGCATCCGATCCCGGCAGCGAAATTCCCCTTTCCGCACTCTGTCATGAACCTCTGATCCTTCCGGAGCGTGTTTCCAGGATTGAAGCGATCACACGATGGTTTGAAAGCATCGGGGCCGAGCCGCAGATACTTTGCCGCTTATCCAATTATCAGGATGCAGTCGCTCTGGTAGAACAGAGCGTCGGCATCTGCATCTTTCCGCAGACCACTTACACACCGAACCCTCTGGTTGTCACAAAGCTGATCACAGATCCCCCCAAAGCAGTGAAATACGCTCTGGTGACACCAAAAGGGCAGATCCCGTCGACAGTAACAAACACATTTATCGAATATGTGAAAGATGTGTTGGAAGATGAACTGCTCCATCCGGAGCATGCAGACAGCAATCATACAAATTTTTCGCTTCCTGAAGATGTTACATTACTATAGAGGAGTATGACCATGTGTTCTATTTTATCTTATTGCCGTCCGGACGCGGACGCTGCACTTTTCTCGGAAATGCTTTCTAAGACCGCCTCCCGCGGTCCGGATGATTCATTAACACGTTCTGTTCCCGGCGGACTTATGGGGTTTAACCGTCTGTCGATCATGGGACTGACACCTGACGGCATGCAGCCATTTGTCCATCATGAAAATGTCTGCATCTGCAACGGAGAATTATACGGCTTCCGCCCACTGCGTTCCTATTTAATGAGCCTCGGCGAATCCTTTGTGAGTAACAGTGACTGCGAAATCCTTCTGCCGCTCTACGAACGGCTCGGATGTTCCATGTTTTCGCTTTTAGACGCAGAATTCGCGCTTGTGATCTACGATGCCGCAAAAGAAACATTCATTGCGGCACGTGATCCCATCGGCATCCGCCCGCTCTATTACGGATACGACAGTCAGGGTTATGTTCTTTTTGCATCCGAACCAAAAAATCTGGTCGGCATCTGTAAAGAGATCCGTCCGTTTCCACCGGGTCATTACTGGGAAAACGGCACATTTGTCTGCTATCATGATCCGGCTAAAGCAGAAGATTTCCATCCTGAGACGTCTGTTGATCTGATCTGTGACAATATCCGATCCCGTCTCATCAACGGCGTTAGGAAAAGGCTCGATGCAGACGCCCCCGTCGGTTTTCTTCTTTCCGGCGGTCTGGATTCTTCCCTTGTCTGCGGAATCGCCGCAAAGTATCTGAACGCTCCTCTTAAAACATTTTCCATCGGCATGGACATAGATGCCATTGACCTGAAGTATGCCCGTATCGTCGCTGACTATATCCACAGTGATCACTATGAAGTGATCATTTCAAAAGAGGATGTGATCGAAGCTCTCGAACCGGTCATCGCTGCACTTGGAACCTACGATATTACGACGATACGCGCTTCGATCGGCATGTATCTGGTTTGCAAATGGATTCATGAAAACACAGATCTTCGCGTCATCCTGACCGGCGAGATCTCGGACGAGTTGTTTGGTTATAAATATACGGACTTTGCTCCTGACGCGGATGCCTTTCAGACCGAAGCCGCAAAACGAATCCATGAGATCCATATGTACGATGTGCTGCGTGCTGACCGATGCATTTCGGTCAATTCGCTCGAAGCCCGTGTCCCGTTCGGAGATCTTTCTTTTGTTGACTATGTCATGAATATCAACCCGGAGATGAAAATGAACCGCTATGGCATCGGAAAATATCTGCTCCGTCATGCCTTTGAAAAAGACCGGCTCATTCCGGAATCGATCCTCATGCGCGAAAAAGCCGCTTTTTCCGATGCTGTCGGACACTCTCTCCGAGATGATCTGATCAAATATGCGGATTCCTGTTATTCAGACGAAAATTTTGAAAGCCGGCGTCGACAATACACGCACGCTGCACCTTTTACGAAGGAATCCCTTCTGTATCGCGAGATCTTTGAACGCTACTATCCGGGGCAATCACAGATGGTCAAAGACTTCTGGATGCCAAACCGTGACTGGGAAGGCTGTAATGTCAGCGATCCGTCTGCCCGGGTTCTTTCAAACTATGGGCAAAGCGGTCAGTAAGAGGTGCATCGATATGTGGAATGTTCAGAAAATACAGCCAATCGGAAACAGCAGCGGTGTGAAGGAAGCCTGCGGTGTCTTCGGCATCTATGAACGATCCGGTATACAGGTTGCCAATGATATTTTCTTTGGACTCTGTGCACTGCAGCATCGCGGGCAGGAAGCCTGCGGCATCGCAATATCAGACACCGAAGGCACACGGGACAATATGACCTTTTATAAAAATCTCGGGCTCGTCACGGAAGTGTTTGATCACAGACGGCTGGATACGCTATCCGGAAATCTCGGAATCGGTCATGTCCGCTATTCAACGACAGGAGATAATACCAGAGAAAACGCCCAGCCGCTGGTTTTAAATTATATCAAGGGGACCATGGCTCTCGCGCATAACGGGAACCTGTTAAATGTAGATGAACTCCGTCAGGAACTGGCACATGACGGAGCGATCTTTCACACGACAACGGATTCCGAGCTGATCGCCTATCTCATTGCACGGGCCCGTGTCAAAACAAAAAGCATCGAAACAGCCGTTGCTCTGACAGCAGAGAAACTTAAGGGCGGCTATGCGCTCCTGATCAAAAGCCCCCGCAAGCTGATCGCCATGCGTGATCCGCTCGGGCTAAAGCCTCTTTGTCTCGGAAAACGTGGCAATGCATGGCTCGTCGCGTCCGAAAGCTGTGCTTTTGAAGCAGTCGGCGCGCAATTCGTACGTGATATCAAACCGGGAGAAATCCTGACCATAACCTCCGATGAGATCCGGTCGGACACATCCTGCTGCCGCCAAACCCACGCCAAATGTGTCTTTGAATATATCTACTTTGCAAGACTTGACAGCATGATCGACGGCGTTCACGTCTATGATGCCCGCATCCGTGCTGGGGAGTTGCTGGCAAAAGATTCTCCTGCAGACGCAGATATCGTGGCCGGCGTTCCGGATTCCGGTCTGGCCGCCGCAAGGGGATATGCAAAAGCTGCATCCCTGCCTTTTGAAATGATTTTCTACAAGAACAGTTATGTGGGACGCACATTCATCAAACCGAATCAGGAGGACAGATCGGCCGGTGTGCGTATGAAGCTGTCCGTATTGAAACCTGTCGTTTCCGGAAAACGGATTGTCCTCGTGGATGATTCCATCGTTCGGGGAACAACGATCAGCGGTCTGATCCGTATGCTGAAAGAAGCCGGTGCAAAGGAAGTTCATGTCAGGATCAGTGCACCGCCGTTTCTTTTCCCATGCTATTACGGTACAGATGTACCTTCCAACAATCAACTGATCGCCTCCTCTCATTCCACGGAAGAGATCCGCGCAATGATCGGTGCTGATTCACTCGCCTATATGAAACTGGAACATCTTTCCCAGATGTCGGGACAGACAGATCTTTGTATGGCCTGCTTTAACGGAACTTATCCTGTCTGATCGCACTTTATGATTTGAAAGGAGATTCTCATGGCTGCATTTGAACGCGCAAAATCCGGTATCCCGCAGATGGATATTGCCCTTGATAACATCCGTCTCGGAGATAATGTCGTATGGCGCATTTCCGATCTTTCGGAATTTCGTCTTTTTATGGAACCTTATATCCGTCAGGCACTTGAAGATAAACGAAACATCATCTATATTCGCTTTGCCTCTCATCCGCCACTGATCGAAGAGCAGGAAGGCATTCATACCTATCGCGTGGAACTTTCCCACCGCTTCGAAACCTTTACCGTAGAGATCCACAATATCATTGAGCAGGAAGGCTATGACGCGTTTTATGTCTTCGACTGTCTGTCAGAACTCCAGACTGCCTGGGCTACGGATCTGATGATGGGTAATTTTTTTCAGGTGACCTGTCCGTTCCTCTTCACCTTGGATACAATTGCATTTTTCCCGTTGCTGCGGGCCAGACATTCTGAACGAGCGGTGGCAAAGATCATAAATACAACACAGCTGTTTCTGGATGTCTATTCTGATGAGGATCATATATACGTACGGCCGGAAAAAGTCTGGAACCGTGAATCCGAAACGATGCTGTTCCCGCATCTGTATGATCCTTCCGACGGAACGTTCCGTCCTCTGACAGACGGTGTGGAAGTCAGTCATTTTTATAAAGTCATGAACGACAGACAGGGAACGGGAGAAACGCAAACATCAGATGCCTGGGATCGTTTTTTTAACCGGATGCGACTTCTTATGGACAACGGGCAGGACGTGTCGGAAGCCTGTCATCAGATGTGCCGGATCATGATGTCGAGAGACACGCAGATGCGGACACTGATCAACGAGCATTTCCTGCCGGAAGACTATTTTCACATACGTGACCGAATGGTCGGCACCGGACTGATCGGCGGAAAAGCATGCGGTATGCTGCTTGCCAGAAAGATAATCGAGAACAGATATCCCGAACTATACGCAAAACTGGAACCGCATGATTCTTTTTATATCGGTTCAGATGTCTTTTATACCTATATTGTTGAAAACAGGTTCTGGGATATGCGGATCCGTCAGAGAAAAGAAGAAGAATATTTTACTCTGGCCGGTGAGTTCGCAGAGAAACTTAAGAACGGCGTCTTTGCTCCGGATATGGAAGATCAGTTCTTAAGACTGCTGGATTATTACGGACAGGATCCATATATTGTCCGCTCGAGCAGTATTCTGGAAGACGGATTCGGCAATGCGTTTGCCGGAAAATATGAATCTGTATTTTGTGCAAATACAGGAACGCGAAGCGAGCGTCTTGCTGAATTTGAAAACGCTGTCCGTACCGTGTATGCCAGCACAATGAGCCTCTCTGCGCTCGACTACAGAAAGCAGCGCGGCCTCGATAAGAGAGATGAGCAAATGTCTCTTTTGGTACAGCGTGTTTCCGGATCGCACTATGAGAAGTATTTCATGCCCTGTGCGGCAGGTGTCGGGTATTCCTACAGTCCCTACCGGTTTCTGGAAAAACTCGATCCTTCTGCCGGCATGCTGCGCCTGGTTATGGGACTTGGCACATCTGCCGTTGACAGAACGGAAGGCTCCTATCCGCGCCTGGTGAGCCTCGATCATCCGGAAGCTGTTTCATTTGCCAGTTCCGCTGAAAAGCACAAATTTTCCCAGCGTGGCGTAGATGTCATCAACAAAGAAACTCGCCGCGTTGAACAAAACTTCCCGGATATGATCAGCGATGTATTACCGGATTATCTGAAAAAACTGTTAATGGAGCATGATTATGACACGGAACGCATGCTCAGAAACCGCGGAATCAATCGCAACGTCCTGTTTGTCAGCTGCGGTGGTCTGGTAAAAAGAACGGATCTGATGCAGATGCTGCAAAAGATCATGCATTGCATTCAGAATGAATATAACCATCCCATTGATATCGAATTTACGATCAATTTCTCCAGGGACGGAGATTATGTCGTAAACCTGCTGCAATGCCGTCCGCTTCAGATCTTTCAGGATACCGGAAAAGGCAACATTCCTGATCAGCTTGATGAGACTTCTGTATTTCTGGAATGCCGGAGCGCTTCCATGGGATTATCGGTCAGCCAGAAACTGGATGGTATTGTCTATGTAGATCCTGTGGCATACTACAAAATGCCTTACAACGAAAAAGGAAAGATTGCCAGAGCCATCGGCGCCGTCAACTGGTACTTTAAAGGAACTGACCGGAACCTGATGCTGATGGTTCCCGGCCGAATCGGCACGACATCCCAGGAGCTGGGTGTCCCTACAGCGTTCTCAGACATCAGTGGTTTTTGCGCTGTTTGTGAGATTGCTGAATCCAGAGCCGGATACCGTCCTGAGCTTTCCTACGGAAGCCATATTTTCCAGGATCTGGTCGAAGCAAAGATATTGTATAACGCGGTATTTGAAAACAAAAAAACGATCTGTTTTCATCCTGAAAAACTGTCAAACTATACCAATTCCCTGACAGAGATTATTCCGGGAGCCGAAGACCTTACTTCCATCATCGGCGTATATCTGTTTGATGAGAACATCTGCCACCTGTATCACGACATGCGGCAGGAACGGTTTTTATGTACGTTGAAATAAAACGCTCATGAAAGCATCAGGATCACTTTCTGTGCACATTCATACAGACTGTCCTGACTTTCCATACTCCGTCGCTGCAGATAATGATGCGCCGCATTTTCTGTCATATGCCGCGAATCCATCAAAAGCTGTTTCGCCTGACGAATTGCCGCATCCTCTTTCGGACTTCTCGTCCGTGGGCGGGTCTTATCTTTGCGTCGGATCGTTTCTGCTCGATGATCTGCCTCCCGGATAGATTCTAACAGGTTTCCCACCACAAACGGAAGCGGCAGGAACGTGACCCGTTTTGATGATGCATCCGGCAATACCGTCCTGGCGTTCTCCATCTGATTTTCCGGAAGAAGAATCACCATGGAGAATCCTTCCGGCAAATTCTGCAACAGATCGATCCATGTCATGTCCGGCAGCCGGCTTACTGTCAGCACGGTTCCATACCGCAGCTCATTGGCTCTTGCCAGCGTCTGATTCCCACTGACCACTGTCGCAGGAACATACCAGCCGCTCTGCGTCAGAATGTTCTTCAGTTTTCTGCCGCCTTCCGCCTTTGGAAAAGCTACGATAATGTTTTGCAAAGCCTAACTGCTCCTTTACAAATCGTTCTGCCACAAATGAATCAATACTTGCCCAGATACTCGTCAAGCTCCCACTGGCTGACCTGCAGGGAATAGGCCTCGCATTCCTGCTTTTTCGCACGGATGTAGCATTCCGCAAGGTGCTCTCCCAGCACAGAAGTCACAAATGCATCATCCTCCATTGCACGGATCGCTTCGAGCAGGTTTGACGGAAGCGAACGGATCCCCTGCGCTTTCCGCTCTTTATCTGTCATTGCGTAAATATTCTGCACAATCTCTGCCGGCGGATCGATCCGATTTTTAATGCCGTCAAGACCTGCTGCCAGACAAACCGCCAATGCCAGGTATGGATTTGCCGCAGTGTCAGGACTTCTTAACTCAATTCGGGTGCTCTGTCCGCGGGAAGAGGGAATGCGGATCAGCGGACTTCTGTTTCTGGCCGACCACGCAATGTGGATCGGTGCTTCATATCCCGGCACCAGACGTTTGTAGGAATTGACCAGCGGATTGGTTACGGCAGTCATCGCATACGCGTGGCGGAGCAGACCGCCCATAAACCAGTACGCCTCCTGACTGAGGCCGTGCACATCATCTGCATTGACAAATGCGTTTTCCCCATTCTTTTCAAGAGACATATTGATATGCATCCCTGAGCCGGCGACGTTTTCTTTTGGTTTCGGCATAAAGGTTGCATACAAGCCGCTCTGCTTCGCGATCGTCTTCACCGCAAACTTGAATGTCATGATATTATCTGCCGCATGGAGCGCGCGCTCGTATTTAAAATCGATCTCATGCTGTGCAGGTGCTGTCTCATGATGAGAGGCCTCGATCTCAAACCCGATTTCCTCGAGTGTCAGAACCATTTCCCGGCGCACGTTTTCCGCCAGATCATTTGGCCCCAGATCAAAATAGCCGCCGGTATCGTGTGAAAATGTCGTCGGGCTGCCGCCATCATCGGTATGGAACAGGAAAAATTCACATTCCGGTCCGACATTAAACTCATAGCCCATCTCACGCGCCTTCTCGACTTCCTTACGGAGCACATACCGCGGATCTCCGGCAAACGGCGTCCCGTCCGTATTATAGACATCGCAGATGATCCGCGCGGTTCTTCCGTTGATCGGCTTCCACGGAAGGATCTCAAATGTATCCAGATCCGGATACAAATACATGTCAGACTCTTCGATTCTGGCAAATCCCTCAATCGAAGACCCGTCAAACATACATTGATTGTTCAATGCCTTTCCCAACTGGCTGATGGTAATGGCAACGTTTTTCAGGTGCCCAAAAATATCCGTAAACTGCAGACGGATAAACTCCACATTTTCCTCTTCACAAATGCGGAAGATATCATCCTTTGTATACCTGCTCATGTTCTGTTCTCCTCTTTTTACTCTGACCGTTGTTTCCAAAAAAGCAACAAAGGCCCTCAGAACCTTGTTCCAAGCGCCCTTGCCATATGCAGTTATCTTAATGAGTTTCGTCCGGTTTGTCAATGGGCGTACATCTGTATAAATCCGTGGAACTATTCATTCCACGGATTTTCTTCGTTCGGGTCTGTCGGATCCCATCCCCGCTTTTCTTCATCGTTTTCATCGATCTTAATGCTCTCCGGTTTCCCGAGCGGTCCCTCAAGCATCGTATCATCATAGATCACACAGGGGAATCCCTCCTGTGTATTGTCATAGATCCACTTCGCGTCTTCCACGCTTAAACGGACGCAGCCAAGGCTCGCATGCGTGCCCAAAAGATTATACTGGTCATATTCAAGGTCCGACGGATCCTGACTGTAGTACGGTACGGAATGGAACAGGATATGGTCTACGATCCGGGTCGCATACTGGCCCCAGGCCTCCTCATAAAGCCCCTGCCAGCGGTACCGCTCCTGCGTATAAAAATATCCGGTCGGCGTATCGTCCCCGACACTGCAGACAAACGCTTTATACGGTATCGTATATCTGCCGTCTTCATCCCGCGAATAGACAGTAACGGTATTCTGATAGCGGTTTACAGCGATCAGGTATTCATGATCGCCGACGCCATCTGCATCCCAATAGATCGGAAATTCTTCACCTTCATAAGTCAGCATCTCTTCCGGGATCATCACATGACGGATCACGATGTCCTCATTTCCGGACTGATCGACTGCACGGTAAACGATCGTATGCGTACCGGACTGGCTCGTATCGATCTCTTCAGGCACAACCTTGATGTTCAGGTCCCCGTCTGTTTCATCCGTCGCCGTGACGCCGTCAAGTACATCAAAGTCATCTCCGATCTGGAGCAGCACATCATCCTCTGCCCCGGAGATCACCGGACTCACGCGATCCTTTTTGGTCGCCGTAACATGCACCGTTGCAAACTGATGCTGTCCCTTTGCATCCACTGCAAGGATCGTCAGCACCTTTTCGCCCTCACTTAGAAACGTATAGCTGTTTCCCTCCGATAAAAACGAGAGCACAACTGCCGAATCATCCTCGATGGAATCCAGGAAATCTGCCGGCATCACCGTATCTCCCACATACCGTTCAAATGACTGTGCTTTTAAATGCAGTTCCGGATCGTTTTTCTCCTCGACATGTCTGTGTCCGAAAAAGACTCCGAGCAAAACAAGTGCAATGATCAAAAGGATGATCCCAAGCACCAGTCTTTTGTGACGTTTGAAATATCTTTTCAAAGAAATGATAAGCGGACTTCCATATTCATTTTTAATCAACTGCTTCAGGTCCATATGGTTATCCTTTTTGTTTCGCTTTGTCTTCGCTGTTTAGGTATATTGCAATACCAGTTCCCGGTACGAGAGGGTTCCCCCGAACAGATCCAGCGCACTGCCGACCGTCGCATTCACTCGTCCCTTGCCCAGCTGTTCGATCTTGGTGAGATCCTCTAAGGATCCGATGCCTCCCGCATAGGTCACGGGAATACCTTTCCAGCCTCCGAGAAGCGTAACAAGCGCCTCCTCGATGCCACCTTTTTTCCCTTCCACATCGACTCCGTGGATCAGGAATTCATCCGCGTACGCAGCCAGTTCATCCAGAAGCTCTTCTGTGATCTTCTCATTTGTAAACCGCTGCCAACGGTCTGTTACGATATAATATCCATCGTCTTTTTTCCTGCAGGACAGGTCCAGTACCAGATGCTCTTTCCCTGCCGCGCGGATGATCTTTGAAAGATTTTCCTGATCGATCCTTCCTTCACGGAATACAAACGATGTGACGATCACATGGGAAGCACCTGCATTCAAAAACTCTGCCGCATTCTCATCCGTGATCCCGCCGCCAACCTGAAGACCTCCGGGATAGGCGCGCAGTGCCGCAAGCGCCTGCGCTTTTGTTTCATTATAATACGGAGAGTCCTTTGCATTCAGAAGGATCACATGTCCTCCTGTCAGATGATCCTTTTTGTAAAGATCCGCATACCAGGAAGCATCCCTTTCTGAAACATAGTTCTCGCTGGCCTGGTCTTTTTCATCTGTCAGGCTGCCGCCAACGATCTGTTTTACTTTTCCGTTGTGAATATCAATACAGGGACGAAACTCCATGCTGCTCTCCTGCCAAAAACTGCAATTTCCTTAACTATTATAGCCTGTTTTCCTGCTTGTCGCTTAAATGTAACACACTTTCCCGCAAAAAGGAACAAAAAGAAATGTTAAGCTTCTATAAACCGTTGACATTTGACTTTCGGATGATATAATTGAAAAAATCACTTAAAATTCGCGTAATAAACAGGAGGTTAGAACATGGCGAAAATCATCGGTGAAGGCATTACTTTTGATGACGTTTTACTGGTACCTGCTTACTCTGAAGTGACTCCGAATCAGGTTGATCTCTCAACCCGTCTGACAAATAAGATCCGTTTGAACATCCCTATGATGAGTGCTTGCATGGATACCGTTACCGAGCACCGAATGGCAATTGCCATGGCAAGACAGGGCGGCATCGGCATGATCCATAAGAACATGTCGATCGAGCAACAGGCTGAAGAAGTCGATAAGGTAAAGCGTTCTGAAAACGGCGTTATCACAGATCCGTTCTATCTTTCTCCCTATCATACACTGCAGGATGCCAATGATCTCATGAGCAAGTTCCGCATTTCCGGTGTTCCTGTCACTGACAGCGACGGAAAGCTCGTCGGCATCATCACAAACCGCGATCTGAAGTTCGAGACGGATTTCTCGAAAAAGATCAGCGAGTCTATGACAAGCGAAGGACTGATCACCGCAGAAGAGGGCATTACCCTTGAAGAGGCGAAGCAGATCCTCGCAAAAGCACGCAAGGAAAAGCTTCCGATCGTTGATAAAAATTATCACTTAAAAGGTCTGATCACCATCAAGGATATTGAGAAGACCATCAAATATCCGCTGGCAGCAAAAGATGACCAGGGTCGTCTCCTTTGCGGCGCAGGTGTTGGTATCACAGCAAATATCATGGAGCGTATCGACGCACTGGTGCACTCCCATGTAGATGCTGTCGTTTTGGATTCCGCACACGGACATTCCGCCAACATCCTGAAAGCGGTTCGCGAAATCAAAGAGAAGTATCCGGATCTGCAGCTGATCGCCGGAAATGTAGCAACAGGCGCTGCTACCAAGGCACTGATCGAAGCAGGCGTTGACTGTGTCAAGGTTGGTATCGGACCTGGATCGATTTGCACCACACGTGTCGTAGCCGGCATCGGTGTTCCGCAGATCTCCGCAGTTATGGATTGCTACGCAGTGGCAAAAGAATATGACATCCCGATCATCGCCGACGGCGGTATCAAGTACTCCGGTGATGTAACCAAAGCACTTGCTGCAGGCGCAGAGATCGTTATGATGGGTTCCATGTTTGCAGGCTGTGATGAAGCACCTGGCGAATTCGAACTCTATCAGGGAAGAAAATACAAAGTATACCGCGGCATGGGATCCATTGCTGCGATGGAAAAAGGCAGCAAGGACCGTTACTTCCAGAGTGATGCCAGAAAACTGGTTCCGGAAGGCGTCGAAGGACGTGTTGCATACAAGGGCAGCGTAGAAGATACGATCTTCCAGCTTCTCGGCGGTCTGCGTGCTGGCATGGGATACTGTGGCGCACCGACCTTAAAGGATCTGCGTGACAACGCACAGTTCATGAAGATGTCTGCTGCAGCGCTCAGAGAGAGTCATCCGCATGACATTCAGATCACAAAAGAGGCTCCGAACTACAGCACCGACGCCTGATCTGTATTTCAAGTTCATAAGAAAACAATACGAGCCGGTCAGTTTGACCGGCTCTCAGACTGAAGACAAAGCCGCTCTAGGATACACATCCTAGAGCGCTTTTGCGTTTAAATATCATTTTGAAGTAAG
>SVDH01000019.1:9344-40668 GCA_015057865.1 Lachnospiraceae bacterium | reverse complement strand
AAGGGACGGACTTACAAGAAAGGATGAACGATCATGAAGAAAATGAAAAAGATCTTCGCTCTGCTGATTGCCATGGTCATGGTACTTGGGATGAGCACAAGCGTATTTGCTGCAACAATCGAAGTTGATGGCGCTTTTGAGGATGAAACTTATAGTGCTTATAAGTTGCTTGAGTACACAAGCGACACTACTGTAGATCCTGCTGCATATTCATACTATCTCCTTGATGCAGATTATCAGGGTGCTCTTGGAACAGCTCTTAAAGCTGCTGGATTTGAGTTTACACAGTCTGCTGACAAGACACAGTGGTTTGTAAACAATGCAGATGAGCTTACAGATGGCGCTGCTATCGCAAAGACTCTGTATGAAAGCATTGATGATTGGAAGGATGCAGCACTTGCAACTGCTACAGAAACCGGCAGTGCTGATGGCAAAGTTGAATTTACAGACCTTCCTACTGGTTACTGGTTTGTAACTTCCTCTATGGGTTCTCTCTGCACACTGCAGTCCTACGATGATGAAGAGCTTGTTGTTGAGAAGAACACAATGATCACAGATGATAAGGAAGTTGATACAGATAGCGAATCTCTTCAGGTAGGCGATACCGCTACTTACACCATTACTCTGACAGACGGCAAGGGCACCAACCTTGCAGCAACCCTGACAGATACCATGTCTGCGGGTCTTACTTACAACAATGACGCTACTGTTGTTGCGAATTACGCTGATGGTGCCGCTACACTTGTTAAGGATACTGATTATACTGTATCCGTTACAGGCGGAAACGGCAGCGCAACAACTGTTGTTTACACATTCACAGCTGATGTTATGACAAAGCTGGCTGAAACAGAAACAATCGTTGTTACCTACACAGCTACTCTTAATCAGTATGCTTCACTTGATGGTACTGAAACAAACACTGAGGTTACAACCTATTCTGAGCAGGACACTCCTGGTAATACTGTTGAAGTTAATGATTACAACCTGACCATCCAGAAAAAGGCCAACAGTGAAGATGGCGATAGCCTGAAGGGAGCTCAGTTTGCTCTGTATCGCGATGATGAAACAACAGCACTTAATGTTGTAGCTATCACAGTTGAGAATCCGGCTGCAGATACTGTATATTACAGAGTCGCTGCAGAAGGCGAAACAGGTGCAACAACTGTTATTGACATGACAGATGCGTATGATGCAGTCATCTATGGTCTTGATGGCGACAGCACTTACTACATCGAAGAGACAAAGGCTCCGGAAGGATACAACAAGCTTGAGGGCAAAGTAGAAGTCGCTATGGGCGATGCTAACCAGGTACAGCCTGTTGTCAACAATGCTGGTTCCGTTCTTCCGTCCACCGGTGGCATCGGTACCACAATCTTCTACATCATCGGTGCTATCCTTGTAGTTGGCGCTGGCGTTGTTCTGGTTACCCGCCGTCGCATGAACGTACAGTAAGTCAAATCGACCTACTGAAAAACAATGGTTATGATTAGGTAATCAACCTGATCCGGCCACGGCAAATTAAAAAATGAACCCCAACAAAACGGGAGCCTGACCATCAGGCCAGGCTCCCAGGGGTAATCATTTACCTACACAATCACATAGCATAAACCGGAATCAAGACAACAGATTGAACATCCAATCCAAGTTTTGTTCCGACAACAATAAAAATGATCGTTAATCCTAGTGATGAGATGACACTCGGACATCAACTAAGGCCGTATTAGAGGCTGCTGAACGATCAAGTATAAGGGTGTAATTTTAAGAAAGAGCATAACCAGATTAGCATTTTAAAATGAAGAAATTGATTGGCGTCAAGAAAAAGCCGAACGGTAAAACTGAACAAAAAGGCTGGTTTCGACGTCACATGACAGGTGTGATCCTGGCGGTCATCCTGATCGCCGGGGCGTCACTCCTGGCCTATCCCAGTGTATCGAACTATTGGAACCAGTTCCATCAGACACGAGCCGTTATGAGTTATGTGGATACGGTCGATCATCTGGATGAAGAAGAGTATGAACGTGTCTTGCAGGCAGCTTACGACTATAACCATATGCTTGCTGAAAACGGGTTCGACTGGAAGCTTACCGATGTAGAGCTTGCGGAATATAATGAACAGCTCAGCATTGATTCCTCTGGGGTCATGGGATATGTGAACATCCCGAAGATCAATGTCATGCTCCCTATTTATCACGGTAAGGACGAGTCGGTTCTGCAGATCGCGATCGGACATCTGGAAGCGACTAGTCTTCCGGTCGGAGCGGAAAGTTACAGCCATGAAGAACGGAAGGTGACGGATCCGACAGATGGCAGCCACTGTGCAATAACAGGACACAGAGGCCTCCCGTCAGCAAGGCTCTTTACGGACCTGGATCAGATGGTCGAAGGAGACCAGTTCTCGATCACCGTCCTGAATGAGACGATGACTTATGAGGTCGATCAGATTCGGATCGTAGAGCCGACCGATCTTTCCGACTTACAGGTCGTACCGGGAGAAGACTACTGCACACTGATCACCTGTACGCCGTATGGTATCAACACACACAGGCTCCTGGTAAGAGGACATCGCGTGGAGAATACATTTGATGACGCGAACATCAAGCCGGAAGCGATCAAGTTCCAGCCGGGTCTGATCGCACCGATGGTAGCAGCACCGATACTGTTGATCCTGTTGATCATGCTGCTGATCGTAACGAGAAAGAAGAAACCGGCACGGATACTTACAACGAACGAAAACAACAGTATTCATACAGACAATACGATAAATACTGATAACGATATTAGCGAAAGCTTAGAAATAGAAGAAACTCAGAAACAGACAAAACACAGATTCTGGCATAGAGGCAAGAAGAACTAGATATAAGTACCTGTTGCAGAGATTGCCGGGGAGGTGGCATATGAGAAAGGGAAATGAAACCAAAAAGAGAAGGAAGCTATTGCCGGCAATGTTGGCCGTTGCGCTGGCAGCGGTGATGATCGTGCCGATGGGAAGCGGCATAGCGAAGGCAGATGATGAACCGAATATTGGCTCGTTTAAAGTGACGGTTCAGGACACTTCAGACGACTATGGAAAGTTTGGAGAAGATCTTCTTGAAACGAATGCAGATGGTTCCGGTAAATATGCAGAAGTAGCATATTATCGGATTGCAATAGGTGAAAAGGATAGTGCATATGACACCTATAACTGGGAACTGATCGATGAACTTTCAGATCAGGAAAACCTGCTGACACTCGCACTAGAAGGAAAGCAAACTTCTGAGGGAAAAGATGCATATGAGGTTTTGGCCGCAGAAGCGACAAAGGTTATTCTCTCAGGAAAGATCACTCCGTCAGCAAAAGTTGCATTTGGGAAAAATACAGATGCGCTTCCCGCAGGACTTTATCTTGCAGTACCGGTTAAGACTGGTGAAGCACCTAAGGCAGACGAGGAGAATAGCGGTAATGTGACCATTACAACAAATGAGTGGGTTTACACATTTGCGCCGATGTTATATTCGATGCCGACGAAAGTTAAGGAAGACGGTTCCAGAGGAACAGCATTTGATTTCGGTCCGTGGATTCCGAATGATACAACAACAGCAGTTGAGATCATTACAAAAGCCGGACGTGATTTTAATTACGGTAAGATCGCGATCGAAAAGACGTTATTAACATATGAGACAAAAGATAATCCAATCTTTGTTTATGACGTAATCGCGAAAAAGAACGGTGTGACGGTTTACAGCAACGTGGTATCGATGAACTTTGAAGAAGCTGGTCAGCAGACAGTAGAAGTAGATAAGATCCCGGTTGGCGCAACAGTAACAGTCACGGAAGTATACTCTGGTCATTCTTATGAAATAAAGGGTGGGGAAAATCCTCGGGTTGTCACTGCGGCTTTAGAGATAAGCGATGAGAATATAGCAGCATTTTCAAATGATTATGACCATACATTCCATGGCGGTGGCGGAATCGAGAACCGTTTCACGAAAGAAGATGGAAATGCATTTGAACCTGTAAGATCAAAAGAAGCCTGGGAGTAAGCGGCAAGCAGATGTAAAGCTTAGGTAAGCATCTCTTTATAAAGGAGTAGATTATGAAAAAGAAATATATGATCTTAGGATGCATTGCCGCTGTGGCGATTGCATCAACATCGATCGGAGGGGCATGGTCTTATTTTACAACGTATACCGAAGCGCAGGGTACGAGAACCATAACACTCGGAGACTGGACAAACATTAACGAGCGCTATGAGAGTGGCGTAAAGTATGTTTCTATCGAAAGCAGAGAAGATTCACAGCCGGTATATGTACGTGTTCAGGGCTTTGCAGGAAGCGAGTCTGGTGATCTGACATATACACCTCAGGTGGATGGAGACTGGACGTCTGGTGGTGACGGCTATTGGTACTATACGAAAGCGTTAAACGGCGGAGAGACAACCAGTGAAATCGCTGTCAGCATTCCACAGCAACTGGTTAACGGCGAAAAGGATTTTAACGTTGTTGTAGTATATGAGAGTGCACCGGTATTGAATGATGAGAATGGCGATCCGCTGGCATATAACAGTGAAACAGTCTGGACACATCAGGTCAATACAGAGGCAGGAGGTGAATGATCATGAAGAAAAAGAATATTTTCGCCTCAAAAGCTATGACAACAGGTCTGGCGATTGCAGCGGTGGCGGCGCTTGGTCTGTCCGGCGTAACCGGCGCAAGGGCAGCACTGACATATGTTTCAAACAATTATACATCACAGGCGCAGATGTTTGATATTGGTGTCACCCTAATGGAAAAGAGCGGTGAGGCAACTAAGTATATAGAAGTTGCAAAACGTGATTATGAAGGAAATGGTGCTTGGGATGAAGAGTCATCAAAGTTGTTAGAAGGACTGGATGAAACTGTAGTTCCCGGGAAGACATACAACGAGGCACTTGCTGTATACAACAGTGGACACATTAATGAATATGTTCGTGTTACGATCAAGAAATACTGGGTTGATAAAGACGGAAATAAGACACAGGAGCTGGATCCGTCAATGATCGATCTGCATCTGACGGAAAACTCTGGGTGGACCGTTGATGAAGATGCGTCAACCAAAGAGAGAACCGTGCTTTATTACAATGATCTACTTGAGACGGGTGATACGACAGCGCCGCTTAGCGACACCATCAGCATTGATGGCAATATTGCGACAAAAGTAACGGAAGAACCGGTAAAAGCTGGTGATTACACCACGATTACGTCAACATATGATTATGACGGCTATGGATTTGTTCTGGAAGCAAAAGCAGAAGCGATCCAGAGTCATAATGCAGATCAGGCAGCGATCAGTGCCTGGGGTGAGAACAAAGGCAATTTTTCTGAGTAGGTAAGGAGACAGACATGAGAAAAAATCGAATAATAAAAAGAGCGGTGACCGGTCTGGCCCTTGCAGCGATGATGTCTTTGACCGTACCGGCGATGGCGATGTCCTTTACAGGGGATCCGAATTGGAGCGTAACCTTCAATCAGGATAATAATATGGAAGAAAACTTTAAGGCTGGTCAGATCCAGGATGTCATGAATCAGATGGAGCCGGGCGATGACGCAACGATCACCCTGACTTTAAAGAATGATAACGACACTACGACAGACTGGTACATGACCAACGAGGTGATTGAGTCATTGGAGGAGAGCGCCAAGGTAGCTTCAGGTGGGGCTTATTCCTATTACCTATCCTATAATGATGACGTTCTTTATGATTCCACTACCGTTGGCGGAGAAGGAACAAGCAAGGCAGGAGTCGGTCTCCATCAGGCGACCAATGCTCTGGATGATTTTATCTATCTGGATACATTGAAAAAAGGTGAATCCGGTAAGATCACATTAAAGGTTGCGCTCGATGGCGAAACACAGGGTAATGATTATCAGGATACCCTGGCAAAACTGCAGATGCAGTTTGCTGTAGAACTTGCACCGGAAGGCACGACTGTTACTAAGAATAACGTGATCAATCAGACAAAAGTTGTAAAGACCGGTGATCAGAATATGAGCCCGTATGCGATCGCAGGCGGGATCGCGGGTGTCATCCTTTTAGTATTAGCGATCATGAGTGCAAAGCGAAGAAGACAGCAGATGGCTGCAGCTGAGATGCGCAGATCCGGAAAGGGGGCAGGACGATGAAACGTGGTTCATTAATGAAGCGATTAACGGTCTTCGGACTTGTCGCGGCAGTAATGGGATGCATGGCGATGCCTGCATTGGCTGCTGAGGATTCTGATGCATATACGATCCGAATCTTTTCCGGTGAACAGGGAACGTATAATGGAAAGGACGTAACTGTTCTAAAAAAACATGTGGGAGACGAGGTCAACATTGATCCGCAAGGCGATACTGTTCTTCCAGAGGGTAGTAAGTACTATGTAAAAGGTATCCGTGAAGCAGGACTTGATAATAATGAAGCAGTTAGCGTAACTAGCTATACGGTTTCTGGAGATAATGCAGAAGACAGAGATTACGTCATTGCATATGGAATAAAGGGAACATCTGTAGCATATACGATTAATTATCTGGATGAGGCAGGTAATGCGTTGGCTGACAGTGTGACTTACTATGGAAATGTCGGGGACAAACCGGTCGTAGCATATCTCTATATTGAAGGGTATCAGCCGCAGGCATATAACCTGACAAAGACACTCTTAGAGAATGAAGCTGAGAATCAGTTTGATTTCGTTTATTCTGTTAACGCAGGCGAGACGACAACGGTAACGACTACAACAACGAACACAACAACTACCACAGTCGCTGGTGCAGGAACAGCCGGAACCGCAGCAGCGGGAACAGCAGCCGGTGGAGCGGCAGCAGGTGGTGCAGCGGCCGGTGGAGCGGCAGCAGGAGCAGCTGGTGAAGGTGGTGCAGCAGCTCCGGCAGACATCGTAGACCTGGATGATCAGGATGTACCGTTGGCCGGCGTAGACGACACAAACGGCGACAACGGTGACGGCACCGGCGTTGCAGGCGATGAAGAGACCATCAACGATGACCAGGTTCCAACAGCAGGTATTTCCACAGCAGCGAAAGCAGGCATCGGCGTGATCATCGCGGCAGCGATCGTAGCGATCATTGCAGCACTGGCAGTACGTGCACGCAAGAAGAAAAAAGAAGACGATGTAGCTTAAGGATGGAACAGATTAGGGGTCAGGCACCTTCACACATTAAAGTGTGGAAGTGCCTGATTTTCTTTGCTTTTTCTGTTATTTTTTTACGCTCTAGAGAACAACCGGAACCAGGTCGTAAGCACAACGCTGGAAGAATTTGATCAGGAATTGTATGAGAAGATCATAAGGGATGAAGGACGTGAAGAAGGCCATATAGAAGGAATTAAGGAAGGAATTGAAGAAGGCCGGCGCTTGGAACGTGAAAGTACCGAAAGAGATAGATTACGGGCAGAAGCGGCTGAAAAAGAAATAGAGCGACTCAAGAAGCTGTTGGAAGAGAAGTAAATTCATGAAAATGTCTTCCGGATAACATCGGTTATTCGGAAGGCTTTTTATATTACTTATATTATTTTAAATCCGCAATTGACGATATTGCATCCTAGTGTTATGATATCCGTAAATAACGATGTCATTTTAGTGTGTTTTGCAGTACCTCGGAAAGGAGCGGATGGATTATGACAGTGGGACAAAGAATATTCTATCTTTTAGAAGAGAAAAACATGACGCAGGTGGAATTTTCAAAGAGAACCGGGATCGCGACCACGACGATCAGTGACTGGCGCAAGAAAAACACCAATCCCGGTTCAGAAAAGATCATGGCCATCTGCGCAGCATTGGAGGTCACACCGGAGTATCTGCTCTCCGGCGTATGTGAAGACAGCGAGAGGGGGAAAGATGTCGATTATCTGGTGCTTCCGCAGGGGACGGAAGAGCGGGTGCTGATTGAGCTGTTCAACGATATGGAGTGGCTGGAGAGAAGTCATCTGTTGGAGTATGCGAAAGAGCTGGCCCAAAAAGATCATCAGGATGGTACTGGAGCAGATTAGTTAAGATCAACTTTGTTCCCTAATATTCTCTATCAATTTTATAAACGACGTAACGAACGGATTCTTTGTAAAATTGAGGAGGGGATATACATGAATAAGACCTATGGATATATCAGAGTTAGCAGCAGAGACCAAAACGAAGATCGTCAGTTGATCGCGATGCAGGAGCTGGGCGTTCCACCGAAAAACATTTACATCGATAAGCTCTCCGGAAAGGACTTTGCCAGGCCGGCCTACCGGAAATTGATCAAAAAACTTCGCCCAAACGATCTGGTCTATGTCAAGAGCATCGACCGGCTGGGAAGGAATTATAAGGAGATCCTGGAGCAGTGGAGGATCCTGACAAAGGAAAAGGAAGTGGACATCTGCGTGATCGATATGCCGCTCTTAGACACCAGGAACGGGAAAGATTTAATGGGAACTTTTCTGGCTGACCTGGTGCTGCAGATCCTGTCTTTTGTGGCAGAAAATGAGCGAAATGCGATCCGGCAGCGCCAGGCGGAGGGAATCGCCGCCGCGAAGGCGAAGGGCGTGCGGTTTGGCCGCCCCGAGATTCCACTGCCGGAGAATTTCATGGAAGTTTACGAGCGATGGAAGGCCGGTGAGATCACAGGAACAAGGGCATCGAATGAACTGAACATGCCTCTTTCGACATTCTGTTATAAGACGAAAAAAATAAAAAACCGCCAGGAAAAACTGGCGGGATAATGGCTGATTTACAATATGGTTTACTTTTTTGTAACGATAAATATCATTCCTAAAATATTCTCTATCTGTTAAAGATAAAATCTTAAGTCGAATGACATTTGCTTTGCGTTCTCTATTTTATAAATGCATCAAACAAATGTCAAATGTTTTTTTCAAAATTTGAATTTTTCCCTATTTTACAGGGTTTTTCAACCCAAAACCACCTGTTTATAAAACGAAAATAAGAGATGTCGGACTGGTTTCGGCATGCAGACACAACGCCAAAAATTCGAAAATGGAATCGTTGTGTCTTTTTTTAATGCGCGCCAAAAAACCAGTGAAAAGTCGGCTTTTTTCATCGCCTGAAAAAGTAAACTTTTTTAACTTTGGAAAGGAGGTGAGAATTTTTGCCAAAGCAAAACCCTAAATGGGCCAGAGATCATCCGTTTATCTTCCGCAATATGAGAAAATGAGATCTTTTGATCAGATGAGATACAGGAAGAAAGGAAATCTGATGAAGAAAATGAAAAAGATGGTCGCTTTGCTGATCGCCATGGTAATGGTGCTCGGCATGAGCGTAACAGTTTTTGCCGGGCAGTTAGGCACCGGCACGATCACGGTAGAAAACGCCACGAAAGGGCAAACCTATACCGCGTATAAGATTTTTAATGCAACTTATGCCGGTGAAGATGGCGTTTCCTATAAAGTTCTGGCATCAAAGGCAGACAATGTTGACACTGACCTTTTTGATGTCGGCGATACGCCGGAGACGATCGATGGAGAAACCTATTTATCTGTCGCGCAAAAAAGCTCAGCTACAGACAAACAGATCACAGACTGGGCAAAAGATAACTACAGTGCCTTTGATAGTACGGGAACTGTAGGAACATATGGCGAGGACGGGAAAGTAACTTTTTCCGACATGCCATTTGGGTATTACTTCATAACATCGTCTCTTGGCAGTGTCGTGACGATCGACACGGCGCATCCGGATGCAACGGTGAAGGACAAAAACACAGGTGGTCCGAATACACCGGCCAAAAAGATCGTAGCGGAAAACGGTACTGACATGACGCCTGCGACAAGCAATGATGCAGCGGTCGGTTCTGTAGAGCGTTTTCAGGTCACATACAATGCGACGAACTGGGTGACGACTTCGTTTACAGATTCTTCGACCGGAAAAGTCACAGCATATGACACAAAAGTGGAAAAATACACCATCGTGGATACCCCGACAGGTCTTGCGATCGATACCGACAGCGTGGTCGTAACAGTCAACGGCACAGCGGTTTATGAAAACGGCGCTTCGGTGGATCAGACCTATCAGACTACGGTAAGCAAAGATGCCACGAGCGGTGTACTGACAGTCGTCATCCCGTGGGTTGATGCAGAAGGCGCATCGCTGTATGCAGCGCCTTCCGGAAAAGTGGATATCCCGGTGGCGGTTTCCTACGATGCGGTCGTGACTTCTGAGGCGGCATCTGCAGTTGCGCCAAACAGTGTTGAGGTCACCTATAACAACGACGGCAACGTGACGCCTTCCGGAAAACCGATTCAGACATATACATACACGTATAAGTTCCAGGTCGACAAGGTGAAAGAGGACGGCACAGCGCTCCTGGGGGCCAAATTCCAGCTTTACGCAGGCGATGCGATTGCAGCAGGCGATACGCCGCTTAGATTCACGCTGGACAACGGGACATATGTATGTGATCCGAACGGAACAGAAACAGAGATCGATCTGACCGAAGTGGATCATGCGGTGATCAGCGGTCTTGACAAGCAGGCCTATACGCTTCGCGAAACCGTTGCGCCGTCAGGTTATAACAAGGCGGATGATATGACGGTTCCTGCTGGCGAGTTGATGAGGGTTGATGGAAGGATTATTGATGAAGAAAACATTTTCAGTAATGGAGAAGTGACAACGCCGAACGATTTTGGTGTCACAACTGTCGTGAATAAACAGGGTTCTGTCCTTCCGTCGACCGGTGGCGCCGGTACCACAGTACTTTATGTAACCGGTGCACTCCTGGTACTTTGTGGCGGCGTGGTGTTAGCAGTCCGCCGCCGGGCAAAAGAAGAGGAATAGCATTTCCGGAAAAAGAAGTAAGTCATGAAGAAATCTTTGATATCGGGTATGTTCCTGGCGGTTATTCTGATCGCCGGGTCATTACTCCTGGCATACCCTTTCATTTCAGACGGCTGGAACCGGCTGCATCAGACTCACGCAGTCATGAGTTATACGGATACCGTCGACCAGATGGAAGAAGAGGCGTATAAGCACATGCTGGAAGCTGCTTACGACTATAACCGTAAGCTGGCGGAGCGCGGTGTCGATTGGAATATGGACCAAAAGGAGATGGGAGAATATTATACGCAGCTTAACATCGATCCGTCTGGCGTTATGGGATATGTCCATATCCCGAAGATCCATGTCATGCTCCCTGTTTACCACGGCGTTGATGAAACGATTCTGCAGACGGCGGCCGGGCATCTGGAGGCGACAAGCCTGCCGGTCGGGAGCGGAAGCTTTCCGGCTGAGAATGCGAGCTTTCCTGATGAGGGTGGATATGGCAGTCACTGCGTGATCTCTGGTCACAGAGGCTTGCCGTCGGCAAAGCTGTTTACTGATCTTGACCGGCTGACGGAAGGAGACCGATTTTCTCTGACCGTCCTGCAAGAGACGCTGACCTACGAGGTGGATCAGATCCGTGTCGTGGAGCCGACAGATCTTTCTGACTTACAGATTGTTCCGGGAGAGGATTATTGCACACTGATCACCTGTACGCCGTACGGGGTCAATACACACAGGCTTCTGGTGCGGGGACATCGGATTGCGGGATCGATGGACGATACCGCCGGGGAGTCCTGGATGCTTCGTTTCTGGCCGGATCTGATCATAGCGATGGCAGCCGTTTTAGGCCTTTTGTTCTTGCTCATTGTCCTTATGATCGTGACCAGAAAAAAGAAGCCGCACTGACACATGTGAAAGAGGAACATCCTGTTTTATACGTGTCTGGTGAGGTGACAAATGAAAAAGGGAATAGAAAGAAATAAGAGAGCCGGCATTCTATATGGAGTGCTGGTGATCACAGTAGCTGTACTGCTGTATTTGCCGGCGGGTAATCCGCCGGCGAAGGCAGCAGAAGGGGATGCACCCTATTCGTTGACGGTGTATGTTGCGAATGAAGCATTTGTAACTGAAGATTCGAAGTTGGTTGATGTCACTATTAAGATATATAAGCTTGCGGATCAGAGGCGGGAGGCGGTCGCTGAGACCGGGTTCGGGAAACCCGTCGGGATCCGGGAGAAAGGATGCTATCTTGTAGTTCCTGTATCGGGCGAAGAGATTGAAACCGATGAGGCGGGAAACGCTGTAGTGACGACAGAGGACTGGACATACACGTTTGGTCCGATGATGATCACAATACCGGCAAGCGATCCGACAGAGACTAAGACAGGCGATGTGGCCTTCCAGTATGGCAACTGCGCAGACGCCGTAATCTATGCGAAGGCGGACCGCCAGCCGAAAAAGAACAGCACCGCAATCTCTGCGGCGCCGATAAGAAATCCGTCAGATCAGTCTCCAGAAAGAAATGTTAGTATTACGAGTAATGTAGTGATGGGAGATTCATTTCCCATGGTGTCTCTTTTCGTTGTGGTTGCAGCCGCAGTGGCGGTTGCTATATGTCGAAAGGGGTCAGGCACCTTCACGCGTTAATGTGCGAAGGTGCCTGGCACCTTTTTACTTTAAAGCGCGAAGGTGCCTGACCCCTTAATTGAGATTCAATCGTAAAAAGGGACAAAGATGTGGATAATAGAGCCATAAAAGGGTATACTCATAGTACATTATCAAAACAGGATTGTTGGTATCGGAAAGGAAGCGTATGGATCTTTTTGGCAGATTATATCTGGATAAGGAAAAGGACATTATCATCGACTTGATGCAGGAAGAGGAACGGCTCTTTTATACGCTGAGAACGCCGAATCACGGGACAGGGAATCTGATTCGGAATCTGGCCGGCGTATGCGATCTGTCCCTGACAAACGATGCAAATGGTTTTATGATCATTGAAAATGAGATCCCCTGCTATTTTGACGGCGAGGGCAGGCTCGTTTATGTGCTGCGTCTGGGTGATACGAAGGTGGCGAATATTTATCCGGACGGGCGGATCGAGCAGAAGGCGATGATCCCGTCGATCGCAAAAACCCTGATGAGCCAGACGAAGGATTATCGGCTGGATATCAGAAAGACCCTTGTGAAAACGTATCTCCGCAGGGAGTGCAAGTTCCGTACGGATCTGCATACACACATGAATGCAAATCTGCACCCGGATGTGCTGATCGCGCTGGGGATCCGCCATCAGATCCGGTATCCGCTCTACTATATCAAAAAGCTGAAACTGGTCTGCACCACAGAGCAGGAAGAAAAGCTGAAGGAGCGCAGAGCGGTTGTGGAAGAGCGCTTTCAGGACAGCTCACTAAAGGGGAAATATCTGACACGCCGCATCGATGATAATACGTTTCTTAATTTTGCGGACCTGATCCTGAACAATCCGGAATATGCTCCGGAGAATATCGCGAAGATCCGCTGCTCGCTGGCAGTGATGAAGGACGGGCAGGCGGTTTTTACCAACCTGGAAAAGGTTTATCTGTACCGGTATGTTTTTACGAAAGGGATCACGGCTGAGGATACGTTTTCATGGGAGGAAATGCCGGATGTACCGGAGCCTGACATTGCACGGATCCTGGGGCAGATGAAGCAGGATATGACAGATCCCGTTTACTGCAATAATACGATTTTTCAAAATAAGCTGCTCTGGGTGGCAAGGGGCTATCAGAAGTATGGCGTCTGCTATGCGGAGATCTCCGATACGACGCTGGTGAAAAAAGACGGCGCCGCGCAGATGCTGTCACAGGTTCATGCGGTCATGCCGCGGATCATGGAGGAAACGGGTGTGACGCTGCGGTTTCTGGCAGGCATCCGGCGGATCCCGTTGACGATCGTCAGGGATCAGGTGACACCCGGGGATTATTTCAGGGAAAACCTCCAGGTGCTTCGCGCGATCGCGTCGGATCCGTATGTAGCGGGCAGCGATATCATTGGGGAAGAAATCAATGATATCCGTGAGATCTCTGCCGTGATCGGGGAGATCGTGCGGATCGCCACGCTTCACCCGGGCTTTACGGTGCGGATCCATGCCGGGGAAAATGACTGTCTGCGGGACAATCTGGCAAACAGTATCGCGTGCGTGAAGGAAGCGCTAAAGCCCGGCGAGCCGATGCCGCCTGTACGGATCGGGCACGGATTATATGCCGCAAATCTGAAATCGGCGAGCGGGCGGGCTCTGCTGCAGGAGCTGGTTTCATGCGGCGCGGTGCTGGAGTTTCAGATCACGTCGAATGTCCGCCTGAACAATCTGAGCACAATGGAACGCCATCCGCTGCGGCAGTATCTGGAAAGCGGCGTCAGGTGTGTGCAGGGTACGGACGGCGGTGCGCTGTATGGTACGGATTCCGTGGATGAGCAGCTGGCGCTTGAGCGGATGCTGAACCTAAGCTTTGAAGAAATGTGCCGGATGCGGGCGTGTGAGGAAAAGGTCCGCCAGGATGGGATGGCTGCCTTTGCGCAAAAGAAGACGGATTTGTGTGATCTGATCGGAGCAGGAGGAGTTCCCGGGGCCGAGGCAATCGGAACAGAAGGTGTTTTTGATCCGGAAATGATCCGCACATGGTATCAGTCGAAAATAGAAGAAGCATTACTGCAGCCGGGACCGCAGCTTCCGGGTGCGGAGAAAATGGATTCGGAGGCAGCATTTGCGAAGCAGATCAAAAAGCTTCCTGTAGGGAAGATCCCGATCGTGATCGCGGGAGGAAGCTTTAACAGTGACAGACACAAAACCGTGCTTCGAAAGGATGACGCGAAGCTGATCGATCTGCTGCTTGAGCAGCTGGATCCGGAGCAGGTTTGGTTTGCAGTGGGACACCGCGTGCGTGCGTACGAGCGTTATCTGATCGAACAGAATGCGGGCAGATTCCCGATCTTTTCCTATGTACCGTCCATGGTTGAAGAAAAAGAGCAAAAGAATCTGAGCAAGCAGGATGTCGGCGTTAGGGTCGCCATTGAATCTGAGGCGATGGGTGTGTATAAGAGCATTGCCTATGAGATTTTCAAACGCGGGCCGTCTGTTCTGATCACATTTGACGGGAACAGCGCGGGCGTGAACCTGATCCAGGAGGCAAAGAATGCCAAGTATCCGTGCAGGATCTATGCGGACCGGCATTCGCGTGTGCTGAAGGCAAAATCCGATTCGCTGGAGGGATACGTGAAGCTGTTTGATGAAAAAGATGTCCGGACAGTGGCGGGAGAGATCACGTCATGGATCGCGCAGATGAGCAATACAGAGTAGGTATCATATGAATCAGGAAAACAGAGAGTTGAAAAGAGAAGATTATGTGGAGCCGGCCTGCAGCTGTGAAGCAGGTGCATTTGCAGATCCGGACCGGGTGAAGATGATCCCGAAGGATCGGATCGTTTCGAAGATGAATGAGCTGATGAGTCATCGGGATTATGACGGCTGTGAGAGGCTTTTGAACTACTGGATGGAAGAGGCGAAGCTTGGCGCGGATCTTCGCGGGCAGCTGTTTCTCTCAAATGAGATGATCGGGCATTACAGAAAGACGGGAAACCGGGATGCGGCGTTTGCTTCGATCGAAAAGGCACTCGGCCTGATCGATGTGCTTGCAATGGGAGAGACGATCACCGCGGGCACGACCTATGTCAATGCAGCGACGGCCTGCCAGGCGTTTCAGGAGCCGGAGCGGGCATATGACTTGTTTTTAAAAGCGGAGAAGCTCTACGAAGAAACGGATTCGACGCAGGCGCAGCTTTTGGGCGGCCTGTATAACAACATGGCCTTAACCTGCACGGCGCTGGGACGGTTTTCGGATGCGCAGCTGCGCTATGAAAAAGCACTTACGGTCATGGAGCAGGTGCCGGGCGGAAAACTGGAACAGGCCATTACATATCTGAACATGGCGGATCTGATCAAGGCAGAGAAAGGTCTCGAAGAGGGCGAGCAGGAGATCTTTTCAGTGCTCGACCGGGCAGCCGCATTGTTGGAAGAACCGGATGCGCCAAAAGACGGCTACTATGCATTTGTGTGTGAGAAGTGCGCGCCGGTCTTCTCCTACTACGGATACTTTCGCGTGGGCGGCAGGCTGAAGCAGGCCGCGGAGGAAATTTATAAGGGGTCAGGCACCGTCACACGTTAATTCGCGACGGTGCCTGACCCCTTAACACTTTAAAGTGCGACGGTGCCTGACCCCTACCGGTTCATCAGCCATCCTTTGATGTCTGAAACACCGCGGAATTTCTGGAAGGTGTCGCCGTCCTGAATGATCAGGGTCGGAGCCTGCATGATGTCAAACTTCTCAGCCAGGTCGGGTTCCTGTGTTGCATCGATGGTTACGTAGTCAACGTTTGCCTGGTCGAGCATAGCGCAGGCTACTTTGCAGTTCGGACAGGTCGGTGTCTTAAAGAGCATGACACGCTTGGCATCGGAAGAAGTCGGCTCCAGTGTTGCAGTAGCAGTTGCAGCCGGTGCTTCGGTGGAAGCAGCGGTACTTGCAGCGGCCGGCTCAGTGCTTGCAGTAGAGATCGGCGCGGTGATCGTGATCTGCTCAGCCGGCGCGTCATCCTGCGGTGCCGGGAGCGGACCGTTGTGTGTCAGTGTGGAATGTCCGATCTCATAAACCATACGATCTTTGTATTCCTGTGCCTTGCCGTCGTTCCAGTTCTGAACCGGACGATAGTATCCTGTGATACGGCTGTAGACTTCTGTCTTCTGGCCGCAGACCGGGCAGGTGAACTGTTCGCCTGTCAGATAGCCATGCTCTTTACATACGGAATATGTCGGAGACATGGTGTAGTACGGCAGCTTGTAGTTTTCAGCGATCTTGCGGACCAGCGCAGCGGCTGCTTTCCAGTCCGGAAGCTTTTCGCCCAGGAATGCATGGAATACGGTTCCTGATGTGTAGAGTGTCTGCAGGTCGTCCTGGATATCGAGTGCGCTGTAAACATCTTCCGTATAGCCAACCGGCAGGTGGGAAGAGTTGGTGTAGTACGGTGCACCGTTCATGTTTGCGGTAATGATATCCGGGAACTGCTCTTTGTCATGTTTTGCAAACCGGTAGGTGGTGGATTCTGCCGGGGTTGCTTCCAGGTTGTAAAGGTCACCATACTTCTCCTGGTAATCGGAGAGACGCTCACGCATGTGATTTAATACGTCGCGGGTGAAGCGCTGTGCCTGCGCGTCGGTCAGGTCTTTGCCCAGCCATTTTGCGTTCAGGCAGGCTTCGTTCATGCCGACCAGACCGATGGTGGAGAAGTGATTCTCAAATGTTCCAAGATACTGTTTGGTGTACGGATACAGACCCTGCTCAAGCAGTGTTGTGATAACGGTACGCTTTGTCTTTAAGCTTCTTGCGGAGATGTCCATCAGGTGATCCAAGCGTGCGTAGAATTCCTCTTCCGTCTCAGACTGGTATGCGATCCGCGGCATGTTGATCGTAACAACGCCGATCGATCCTGTCGACTCGCCGGAACCGAAGAATCCGCCGGATTTTTTACGCAGCTCTCTGAGGTCCAGACGCAGACGGCAGCACATGGAGCGGACATCGCTCGGCTCCATATCAGAGTTGATGTAGTTGGAGAAATACGGTGTGCCGTATTTTGCAGTCATTTCAAACAGAAGCTTGTTGTTCTCTGTCTCGCTCCAGTCGAAATCACGTGTGATGGAGTAGGTCGGGATCGGATACTGGAATCCGCGTCCGTTTGCATCGCCTTCGATCATGATCTCGATGAAGGCCTTGTTGACCATGTCCATCTCCTTCTGGCAATCGCCATAGGTGAAGTCCATCTCTTTTCCGCCGATGATCGCCGGAAGATTCTTCAGATCGTTCGGAACGACCCAGTCAAGAGTGATGTTTGAGAACGGTGCCTGTGTACCCCAGCGGCTCGGTGTGTTAACGCCGTAAACAAAGGACTGTACGCACTGTTTTACTTCTTTCTGGCTTAAGTTGTCGACTTTGACAAACGGTGCAAGATAGGTGTCAAAGGAAGAAAATGCCTGTGCGCCTGCCCACTCGTTCTGCATGATGCCAAGGAAGTTGACCATCTGGTTGCAGAGGGTGGAAAGATGATTTGCCGGAGAGGACTGGATCTTGCCCGGAACACCGCCAAGGCCTTCCTGGATCAGCTGCTTTAAGCTCCAGCCTGCGCAGTAGCCGGTCAGCATGGAAAGGTCATGCAGATGGATGTCGGCATTGCGGTGTGCCTCAGCGATCTCGTCATCATAGACTTCGCTCAGCCAGTAGTTTGCCGTGATCGCACCGGAGTTTGAAAGGATCAGACCGCCGACAGAGTAGGTAACGGTGGAGTTCTCCTTGACACGCCAGTCATTGATCTTTAAGTAGTTGTCTACGAGGTCTTTGTAGTTCAAAAGGGCGGAATTGATATTACGTACTTTTTCGCGCTGTCTGCGATACAGGATATAAGCTTTTGCGACATCTGCGTAACCGCATTCCGAGAGCACCTGCTCTACGCTGTCCTGAATGTCTTCTACTGTGATCTGATCATTTTTGATCTTGTCTTCAAAATTTGATGTGACACGGATGGAGATCAGATTGATCACATCCGGATGTGTCTGCTTTTCAAGAGCCTCAAAGGCCTTTGTGATCGCAGCGCTGATTTTGCTGAGATTAAAATCGACGACGTCACCGTCTCTTTTTACAACCTGGTACATAATTCCTACTTCCTCCCTGTAATCCTTGATTTATATAAAACGCGATTCCCTGCGCATTTTAAAATTGCAGTATCATTCTCGCACTTAATGTACGGAATGTCAATATATAGTGTGTGAATATTTTTAAATACACAATAAATTGTGTTTTTTTACCAATAATAGTATAATCTTGTTATTGTTTTATGAAATAGATACAATTTACTATGCAAATGTACAATGAAATCAAAAGTACCAAGTGTAAAATGGAGTGTGTATGAAAGGTCTGGAGCTGTCAAAAGCTTTTTATGAAGAATACGGAAAACCCATGTTGAGGGAGAAGTTCGCAGAGGTCCTGCCGTATATGGCGATGGGGCTTACCGGGAGCGGATCGGAATGCTACGGCTATGATGATGAGGTCTCAAGAGACCACGATTTTGAACCGGGCTTTTGCATTTTCCTGCCGGGGGAGGATGTCGTGGACCGGCGGACCGCGTTTCTTCTGGAACGGGCGTATGACGGACTGCCAAAGGAATATATGGGGATCGCGCGCGGTGGGATCAGGCCGGTAGGCGGCGCAAGGCACGGGGTGTTCCGGACAGCGGAGTTTTTTGAAAACAAACTGGGTAGCCCGGACGGGAGTCTGTCCGTAAGCCAGTGGCTCACGATCCCGGAATACGCGTTGGCTGAGGCGGTAAACGGTGAGATCTTTGAAGACGTGTATGGTGAAGTGACAAAGATCCGGTCTGCGGTTTCCTTTTATCCCGAGGATATCATGAAAAAGAAGCTGGCAGGGCATCTGCTCTTAATGGGACAGGCCGGACAGTATAATTATCAGCGCTGTATCAGACATGGAGAAACTGCAGCAGCGCAGATGGCAGTGTATGAATTCGCAAAGAGCGCGATGGCGGTCATCTTTTTGCTGAACGGGACCTACCAGCCTTATTATAAATGGGGCTTTCGTGCCATGCGGGAGCTTCCGCTCTTATCGCTTTTGGCACCGCTGTTGGAGTATCTGATCACAACAGATAACAGTGATGAATTATCAGAGCAGAAGTATCAGGTAATGGAAGGGATCGCGTCGGATGTGATCGAAGTGCTTATGAAACGCGGATGGACAAAAGCAATCTGCGGGGACCTTGAGAAACATGCGTATTCGGTCAACGATCAGATTCAGGACGCCGCGCTGCGAAACATGCATGTGCTGGCGGCGGTGTAGGGGGAAGATATGAAAATACATGGATTGCAGAAAATGACACTTCTGGATTTTCCGGGGCGCGTTGCCTGTACGGTGTTTCTTGGCGGATGCGATTTCCGCTGTCCATACTGTCATAATTTCGAACTGGTGACAGGGGAAGCTAAGCCGATTATGGATGATCAGGAGCTGTTTGCGTTTTTAGAGAAACGGCATGGGCTTTTGGACGGCGTGGCGATCACAGGGGGCGAGCCATGCATGAACCCGGGACTTCCGGGACTGCTTCGCCGGATCCGGGAAATGGGATTTATGACAAAGCTCGATACGAACGGGTATCATCCGGATATGTTATCTTCTTTATTAAAAGAAGGGCTGGTCGATTATGTTGCGATGGATATCAAGAACAGTCCCGGGAAATATGCGGAGACGGCAGGCCTTAAGGAACTGGATATGGATCGGATCCGGGAAAGCATCGATCTTTTGCGAAACGGTGCGGTTAATTACGAATTCCGTACGACGGTCGTCAAAGAGCTGCATGAGGAAGCAGACTTTGAAGAGATCGGGCAGATGATCCGCGGCGCGAAGCGGTATTTCCTGCAGTGCTTTACGGATCGGGATACGGTTCCGTTCGGAAATCTCCACGGGCCGGAGCCGGAAGAGATGGAGCGGTTTGCCGGGATCGTAAGGCCATATGTGCCCGAGACACAGGTGCGTGGGATGTAGACAAATACTGGAATAATGGGCGTTGCGGTGTTATAATGGTTGTCTCAATTAGCAGAATATACATAAGAAAATGATAAATAATGATAGAGAGAGGGTAGCAGAAATGAAGGTTCAGTTTACAGAAACCGTTTTGCGGGATGCGAATCAGTCTTTGATCGCGACCAGGCTGCCGTATGAAACTTTTGCGCCGATCCTTGAGACGATGGATCAGGCGGGGTTTTATTCCGTGGAGTGCTGGGGCGGCGCGACATTTGACGTTTGCTTCCGCTATTTAAATGAAGATCCGTGGGATCGCTTGCGGAAGATCAGAAAGGCAATGCCGAATACGAAGCTACAGATGCTTCTGCGCGGACAGAATATATTGGGATATCATCACTATCCGGATGATGTGGTGCGAAAGTTTGTGGAGTATTCCGTGAAAAACGGAATCGATATCATCCGCATTTTTGATGCATTGAATGATGTCCGGAATATCGAGGTTGCTGTGGATGAGGCAGTGAAATGGGATGCGCATGCATCCGGCGCGATCTCATATACCACAAGCCCCGTTCATACGAGAGAAAAATATGTGGAGATCGCACGCGACATGCAGAAAATGGGCGTGCAGTCGATCTGCATTAAGGATATGGCCGGGATCATGGGACCGCAAGAGGCATATGATCTCGTTGGCAGCTTAAAAGATGCGCTTGAGCTGCCGGTGGTGGTACACACCCATTCCACGACAGGACTTGCGTTCATGACTTATTTAAAGGCAGTGGAGGCCGGTGCGGACGTGATCGATACGGCGATCTCTCCGTTTTCGGGCGGGACATCACAGCCGGCGACAGAAACGTTATGTTATGCATTAAAGCAGCTGGGATATGAGGTGGGTCTGAATGAAGACCGGCTCAAAGAGATCGCGGATTTCTTCAAACCGGTACGCGATCAGTTTATCGCGGACGGGACGATGATGCCAAAATCGATGGCGACAGACACGCAGTGCTTAAGCTATCAGATCCCGGGCGGCATGCTTTCCAACCTGCTTTCCCAGTTGAAAATGATGAATGCACTGGACCGTTTTGACGAAGCTCTGGCGGAAACCCCGCGAGTACGTGCGGATATGGGCTATCCGCCGCTTGTGACGCCGACAAGCCAGATGGTGGGCGTGCAGGCCGTGACAAATGTGCTGCAGGGAGAGCGGTATAAGAAAGTTTCCAGTGAGATCAAGGCATACTGCCGCGGTGAATACGGACGTACGCCGGCACCGATCGATCCTGAGATCAAGGCACAGATCCTTGGAGATACGCCCGAAGTAGAAGGACGGTATGCGGATACACTGGAACCGCAGTTTGAGACAGCGAAGCAGGAACTGGGAGAAAAGGCAACCTGTGATGAGGATGTGCTTTCCTGGATCGCGTTCCCGCAGATAGCAGAACCGTTTTTTGAAAAACGGAAAGAGCAGGAGGAGAACCGCGCTGTCTATACCATCGAAGAAATGGAATAAAGGAGCTTTAAATGGAAATAGGGATTGGAAAAGCATTAGAGTATTCCGGCCTGGGGATCGCGATCGTATTTGCGCTGATCATTGTTCTGATGATCGTGGTTAAGATCATGACGACGATCATTCGCAGAGCGATCACGACACGAGAGAATACAGCGGCAAGTCATGCCGCGGCAGGCAGCACCGGCGCGAACCCGGCAGCTGCGGGATCGGCGGCAGCGGATGCGGGGGCAGATCAGAGGGCCCTTGCTCCCGGTTCTGTGGGAGATGTGAAGCTGTACGATGTGCCGGACAGGGATGCGGCGATGATCATGGCGATCGTTGCGCATCAGCTGAATGCGCCGCTGAATGAATTGAGATTTCTTTCGATCAGAGAGGTAAAAGAGGATGAAGTATAAAGTAACGCTTCGCGGAAAAGTGTATGAGGTAGAAGTTGAACGTACGGAAGCGATTCTTTTGGATGAATATGAAGCAGTCGCACCGCAGCCGGCCGCACCGGCAGCAGCAAGCGCACCGGTCGCAGGAAATGCCGCAGCACCGGCTGCTCAGACCGCAGCGCCCGCGGCAAATAAAGAGGGAGCAGACGTAGCGGGCACACAGGTCAATGCACCGATGCCCGGAAACATTCTGGACGTGCGCGTGCATGATGGCGCATATGTTGCAGAGGGAGATATACTCTGTATTTTAGAAGCTATGAAAATGGAAAACGAGATCCTGGCACCCCATGCCGGAACGGTGACGGTTCTGACATCAAAGAGCATGGTCGTAGATACCGGAGATCTGCTGTTTGTTGTGTCATAGGACGGAGGGTGATCCATGCTTTCAGTAGGTGATATCCTAAGAAATCTGTGGAACGATTCCGGCATTTCTCTGATCTTTACGGACTGGCGGCAGATGGCCATGATCATTGTCGCCTGCGTTTTGCTTTATCTTGGGATTAAGAAAAAATTTGAACCGCTCCTTCTGGTGGGGATCGCGTTTGGTATGCTTTTGACAAACATTCCGGGTGCGGACCTTTATCATCCGGCGCTCTGGGATGGGATCATCGCCCATACGAAGAGCTATGGAGATGTTTTCACAGAAGGCGGATTTTTAGACATTTTATATATCGGTGTAAAAAGCGGATTGTATCCGTCGCTGATCTTCCTTGGCGTCGGTGCGATGACAGACTTTGGACCGCTTTTGGCGAATGTCAAAAGCTTTTTGCTGGGGTCTGCGGCACAGCTTGGTGTGTATTGCGCATTCCTTCTGGCGATCGTACTCGGATTCTCAGGACCGGAAGCTGCGTCGATCGGTATCATCGGCGGCGCTGACGGACCGACTGCAATTTTCGTAACGGGGAAACTGGCACCACATCTTCTGGGACCGATCGCGATCGCGGCATACTCCTATATGGCGCTGATCCCGATGATCCAGCCGCCGCTTATGAAGCTGATCACAACGGAAAAAGAGCGCAAGATCAAAATGGAACAGCTGCGCGAGGTTTCCAAGACAGAAAAGATCATCTTCCCGATCGTGGTTGCGGTCGTTGTGATCCTGTTCCTGCCGTCTACGGCACCGCTGATCGGCTGCCTGATGTTCGGCAATCTGTTAAGAGAGTGCGGCGTGACATATCGATTGTCTGATACGGCACAGAACGCGCTGATGAATATTGTTACGATCTTCCTTGGCATTTCTGTCGGCGCGACGACGCTTGGAGACCGCTTCCTGACCGTTGCGACGATCAAGATCATCGTCCTTGGTCTGATCGCGTTCTGTTTCTCGACAGTAGGCGGTCTGCTGATCGGCAAACTGATGTGTGTGCTTTCCGGCGGCAAGATCAACCCGCTCATCGGTTCGGCAGGTGTATCTGCAGTGCCGATGGCAGCGCGTGTTTCCCAGGCAGAAGGTCAGAAGGCAAATCCTTCCAACTTCCTGCTGATGCATGCAATGGGACCAAACGTGGCAGGCGTGATCGGTTCCGCTGTGGCAGCCGGATTCTTTATGGCGATCTTCGGATAAGAAAGGTTATATAACCGATGCAGAATAATGAGCAGATGACAATTTTTGATCGGATCACACCGGAACCCCTGCCGGCACGATTAAGACCAAAGACGATGGACGAGATTGTGGGGCAGAAGCATTTGCTGGGGGAAGGGAAAGTGCTTCGTCGGATCATCGAGCAGGACGCAGTCTCGTCGATGATCTTCTGGGGGCCGCCCGGCGTTGGAAAAACGACGCTGGCAAATGTGATCGCGAATCATACAAAGGCAAATTTCATTAATTTTTCTGCCGTGACAAGCGGGATCAAAGAGATCAAGACGGTCATGAAGCAGGCGGATGACAACCGCCGTTTTGGCGTAAAGACCATTGTGTTCGTAGACGAGATCCACCGTTTTAACAAAGCACAGCAGGATGCGTTTCTTCCGTTTGTGGAAAAGGGCAGCATCATCCTGATCGGTGCGACAACGGAGAACCCTTCGTTTGAGGTTAACGGCGCTTTGCTTTCCAGATGCAAGGTGTTTGTTTTAAAGGCGCTGGACGAAGAGGCGATCATGGAGCTTCTTCACCGCGCAGTGGAAAGCCCGCAGGGCTTCGGGGATCAGAAGATCGACATTTCGGATGATGTCCTGTCTCTGATCGCGCATTTTGCAAACGGAGATGCCAGAACGGCGCTCTCGACACTTGAGATGGCGATCCTAAACGGTGATCAGGAAGGCGATCTGACGACCGTGACAGCGGATACCGTGGAGCAGTGCACGGCGCGGAAGTCCCTTCTGTATGATAAGACAGGAGAAGAGCACTATAACCTGATCTCGGCACTTCATAAATCCATGCGGAATTCAGACCCGGATGCAGCCGTTTACTGGCTGGCACGGATGCTTGAGGCGGGAGAGGATCCGTTATACGTGGCACGGCGCGTGACCCGGTTTGCGAGCGAAGATGTCGGCTTGGCCGATCCCAGAGCACTTGAGATCGCGGTTGCGGCTTATCAGGCCTGTCATTTTATCGGGATGCCGGAATGCACCGTGCATCTGACAGAAGCGGTAATCTATTTATCGCTTGCACCGAAATCGAATGCGATGGAGACGGCATATCTGTCAGCGAGAAAAGATGCGCTCGATCAGCTTGCGGAACCGGTGCCGCTTCATATCAGAAACGGCGTCACGAAGCTGATGCGGGAGATCGGATACGGGAAAGGCTACCAGTACGCGCATGATACGGAGGAGAAAATAACGGACATGCGCTGCCTTCCGGATTCATTGCTCGGGAAAGAATATTACCGGCCGACAGAGCAGGGCTTAGAGAGCCGGTTTAAAGAGCGCCTGCAGAAGATCAAGGACTGGAAGCGGGCACAGGAGGAAAAGAATTAGTCTAAACTAACAAAATGCTTTTTTGTTTCAGTTTTTTGTGTTAACATACAATCATGAAACAGTATCAGATAACAGGAATGAGCTGCGCGGCATGCGCAGCACGAGTTGAAAAAGCAGTGAATGCCGTTCCGGGTGTCGACTCCTGTGCAGTCAGCTTGCTGACCAATTCCATGGGAGTGGAGGGGACGGCTTCTTCTGATGTGATCATTGCTGCCGTGACAAAAGCAGGATACGGCGCGGCTCTGAAAAAGGATCCTGCCGGGCAGCCGTCGGAGAATGCACAGGCGGTCGATCTGAAGGAAGTATTTGCGGCGCAGGAGGAATCGCTCAAAGACCACGACTCCCCTATCCTGATCAGACGTCTGGTCAGCTCGGTTATTCTTCTGGTCATTCTGATGTATTTTTCGATGGGACACGCGATGTGGAACTGGCCGGTGCCGGCATTCTTTGACGGGAATGAAGTGGCGCTGGGGCTTTTGCAGATGCTTCTGACCATCGCTGTCCTTATCATCAATCAGAGATTTTTCGTGAACGGTTATCGTTCTCTTTTTCACAGAGCACCTAATATGGATACCCTCGTCGCGCTTGGGGCAAGTGCGTCGTTTGGCTACAGCGTGTATGTGCTGTTTTCCATGACGCGTATGGCAGAAATGGGCGCGGCAAACGGCAGTATGGCGATGCATGCGGGGGATCATGCGCTTTACTTTGAATCGGCAGCGATGATCGTAACGCTGATCACAGTCGGCAAGCTTTTGGAAGCACTTTCAAAAGGACGAACGACGGATGCATTAAAGAGCCTGCTCAAACTTGCGCCGGAAGAGGCGGTCTTGCTTGTGGATGGGGAGGAGATCACGGTCCCTGCCGCACAGGTCAAAGTGGACGATGTCTTTCTGGTCCGCCCGGGGGAGAGGATCCCCGTAGACGGCATTGTGATCGAAGGAAGCAGTGCAGTAGATGAATCAGCACTGACAGGGGAGAGCATTCCGGTCGATAAGGAGGCCGGTGCAGCAGTTGCGTCAGCAACGATCAATCAGTCCGGTTTTCTGACCTGTCGGGCAACCCATGTCGGGGAGGATACCAGCCTTGCGAAGATCATCAAAATGGTCTCTGACGCTGCTGCGACGAAAGCACCGATCGCAAAAACCGCGGACCGTGTATCTGCGGTCTTTGTTCCGGCGGTGATCCTGATCGCGGCCGTAACGATCGTCATCTGGCTGCTTGTCGGACAGACGCCTGGATTTGCCATCACAAGAGGCGTGACGGTACTCGTGATCTCGTGCCCGTGTGCACTCGGACTGGCAACGCCTGTTGCGATCATGGTCGGAAACGGCATTGGCGCAAAGAACGGAATTTTGTTTAAGACAGCGGCATCTTTGGAAGCGGCCGGCAAGGCAAAGATCGCGGCGCTTGATAAAACAGGCACGATCACAAAGGGTGAACCTGCCGTAACGGATATCCTGCCGGCGGAGGGTGTTTCGGAAGAGGAACTGCTTTCTGTCGCTTACACTCTGGAACATAAAAGCGAACATCCTCTGGCAGGGGCAGTCTGCCGCAAAGCAGAGGAAACCGGCATTACCCCTGATGAGGTGACAGCATTTTCCGTCATCCCGGGTAAGGGGCTGACCGGCATGCTGGAGGCACCTGCACAGACCGGAGAGATCGTTGGCGGAAGCCTGAAATTTGTGTGCAGCAAAGTATCCGTTCCGGGAGAAACGGAACAAAAAGCAGCGCTGCTCGCCGATCAGGGAAAAACGACGCTTTTATTTGCGCATGATGACAGATTTTATGGTATGATTGCGGTGGCGGATGTCATCAAAGAAGACAGCCCGCAGGCGATCCGTGAACTGACCGATATGGGGATCGCCGTGGTCATGATCACGGGGGATCAGGAGCGGACTGCAAGAGCGATCGCAAAAGAAGCAGGCATCAGCCATGTGATCGCAGGTGTGCTGCCGGATGAAAAAGAAGCAGCCATCCGCAGGCTGCAGACATATGGGAATGTTTTGATGGTCGGTGACGGGATCAATGACGCGCCGGCTCTGACCAGGGCGGATACTGGGATCGCAATCGGCGCGGGAACGGATATCGCCATGGAAGCAGCGGATGTTGTAATCTCCGGAGACAAGCTCTCCGATGTGCCGGCGGCAGTCAGATTAAGCCGATTTACACTGCGGGATATCAGACAGAACCTGTTCTGGGCATTTATTTATAATGTATTGCTGATCCCGCTTGCGGCAGGATTATACACACACTGGTTTGGCTGGAGCATGCAGCCGATGATCGGTGCCGCGGCCATGAGCCTGTCGAGCTTTTGCGTATGCATGAATGCGTTAAGGCTGAATACGAAAAACATTCATACCACGGCAAGGGATAAGCGCCTGCGCGAGCCGGTTTTGCTGCCGGATCAGATCATGCAGGAGGATTCCGGTTTGCCGGAAGAGATGATGGATGCTGCAGACAGAGAGGAGTCAGATATGGAAAAAACGATCCGGATCGAAGGAATGATGTGCCCGCATTGCGAGGCATCTGTAAAAAAAGCGCTGGAATCAGTTGAGGGCGTATCAGAGGCGAAAGTCAGCCATGAAAAAGGAACAGCCATTGTCTCACTGACAACAGCTGTCCCGGATGATGTGCTTAAAAACGCGGTAGAAGAAAAAGATTATACCGTTCTGGAAATCGCTTAACGACTTGCAGGCAGGTTATTGCCCGCTGTTTACATAAGCCTTGATCGCCGCAAAGCTTTCCGGACTGATCTGGTGCTCGAGACGGCAGGCGTCATCAACAGCGATCTGCTCATCAACACCAAGGCTGATCAGCCACTGGCTTAAAAAGGTGTGGCGCTCATAAATCGTGTCAGCGATCTCTTTTCCTGCGTCTGTCAGGGTGATAAATCCTGCGTCGCTGACCTCAATGTATTCCTTGCTGCGAAGATTCTTCATCGCAACGGATACACTGGGCTTGGAAAAGTTTAAATAATTTGCAATATCAATAGAACGTACAACAGGAAGACGCTGGCTGAGTACCAGGATCGCTTCCAGATAGTTTTCAGCTGATTCATTTGTATGTGTCATGGAAAGCTCCTTTTTTACAAACTTCAGTAAGTTTCATGTAACTAGAATACCATGGAGAAAATCGAATTTCAAGGTGAAAAGAAACGGGTGATAGAATGGCAATTTTTGTTATTTGGCTTGTGGTCATCATAGCGATCGCGGTCGCTTCCGGAATGCGAAAACAAAAGCAGCAGGATGAGCAGCGCAGGAAAATGCAGCAGACAACGGCTGCCAGAACAACCAGACAGTCGAACCCTGCGCCGAATCCGATCTTAGAGCGGGCAAAACAAAACACGAGAGATGTCCACAGCTCACATGTACAGCATGAAAAGGAAAGCCAGAAGCGGGAGTATGGCGGCGGACAGGCGGCGCCGGTTCAGGGACAGACGGCATTTGGCAGTAGCCAGATCGGCACGGCCGCAAGCGGAATCCCCGTAAGTGAGCAGGAACGGATCCAAAAAACAAAGGCGCGCCTGCAGAGAGAACTGCAGACTGAACGAAATGATGCGAACAGCAAGAACGGCAGGAACAGCATCATGGAGGCGGCGAAGGAAAATGCGCTTGAGACAAGACTGGATAATCTTTCTGACAGCAGCAGGGATTTTATGAAAGAAGTGCAGGAACTGATGGTAAAAGGACCGGATGATTCCCTGCCGAATGAGAGAGATTTTGTAGCGGAAGGAATGGAAATGATCAACAATGCGCTGATCAGATAATACGGGAGAAATATTATGCCACAGGGAAATCCCAGGCCGGGGGAGTTTTACCGGCATTTTAAAAATAAGCAATATCAGATCGTAGCAATTGCGGAGCATTCGGAAACAGGCGAGCAGCTCGTTGTATACCAGGCACTTTACGGCAGCTTTAAGACCTATGTCAGACCGTATGAGATGTTCATCAGTGAAGTGGATCATGTAAAATATCCGGATGTGGAGCAGAAGTACCGGTTTGAATATCTGGAGTGTCCTGAGGAAAAAGCTGCTGAGCCGGTGGAAATACCAAAACCAGTGGAACAGGAACAGCAGGAAGCAGATGTTCCGGATCCGGCAGGGCAGGAAGCATCGGAGGCGGCTGACCCGAACCTGATCCGGTTTATGGATGCGGACAGTTTCTCCGACAAGTTTGAGGTGTTCACGCAGCTGAAATCCGTGATGACGGACAAGCTGATCGATGAGCTTGCTGTGGTCTGTGATCTGGTCATCCCGGAGGGGGATTTAAATGACCGGTATGAGCAGATGAAAAAATGTTTGCAGACCCGGATGAAATATGAACGGGAACGCAACTGGAACAGATAGTGAAAAACAAAGGTTTTATGATAGAAAGTAGAGGAATTATTATGAGCAAAGCAGCAGTAATCTGTACAGACAATGTGGAAGAAGTGGAATGCCTGACAGTGGTTGATTTTTTGAGAAGAGCAGGCGTCGAGGTTGAGATGATCTCCCGGACCGATAAGCTTGAGATCTGCGGTGCGCACGGCATCGTTTTCATGGCGGATTCGATCATGGAGGATGTCCTGGATCCGGAGGCATATGATGCGATCATCCTTCCGGGCGGTGCAGGATGGGAAGCGCTGTATGCAGATTACAGAGTGCGCGATTCTGTCCTGGAATTCTCACAGAACAGAAAACTGACCGCAGCGATCTGCGCATCTCCGGGCATTTTCGCCAGACTCGGGATCTTAAACGGCAGGCGCGCAACGATCTATCCGGGGATGGAAGTGGACGAATATGAAGTGCAGTGGATGGACAAAGCAGTGGTGCAGGCAGATCACATTATCACCGGTCAGGGACCGGCAAAAGCAGCGGAATTTGCCATTGCTCTGATCGGGTATCTTGAGGGCCGCGGAAAAGAATCTGAGATCCGTGAACAGGTGATAATGGAATACGCATAAACAGGCGGTTTTTCTTGCATTTCCGGTAGCGCTGTGTTATAATCTCACAACGTGGAATTTTGAAGGAGGAAAACAAAAGCATGAGTGTACAGGTAGAACGTTTAGAGAACAGTACCGTTAAACTGACGATTGAAGTTCCGGAGGATGAGTTTGAGAAAGCCCTCCAGGATTCTTACAATAAACAGAAAAAGAGCATCAGCGTTCCGGGATTCCGGAAAGGAAAAGTGCCGAGAGCCATCATCGAGAAGATGTATGGACCGGGGATCTTCTATAATGATGCAGCAGACGCACTTCTGCCGACGGCATACGCAGAGGCTGCAAAAGAGTGCGGAGAGGATATCATGTCCCGCCCGACGATCGATATCGTTCAGATCGAAAAGGGCAAACCGTTTATCTTTACTGCTGAAGTAGCTGTCCGCCCGGAAGTGAAGCTTGGTGACTACAAGGGCATCGAGGTGACAGAGGTCGACACGACAGTCAGCGAAGAAGAGATTGAAAGCGCGATCGAGAGAGAGCGTGAGAGAAACGGCAGAGACGTTACGGTAGAAGACAGAGCGATCGAAGACGGAGATACCGCAGTGATCGATTACGAAGGATTCTGTGACGGCGAGGCGTTTGACGGCGGTCAGGCTGAGAACTACTCCTTAAAGATCGGTTCCGGATCATTCATCCCGGGATTTGAAGAGCAGCTGATCGGAAAGAATGCCGGCGAGGAAGTAGAACTGAACGTTACATTCCCGGAAAACTATCATGCAGATGATCTGGCAGGCAAGGATGCTACATTCAAGGTTAAGATCAATGAGATCAAGACAAGAGAGCTGCCGGAACTGGATGATGAGTTCGCACAGGACGTTTCCGAGTTTGATACATTAGAAGAGTATAAGGTTTCCGTAAAAGAGCGTCTGGAGAAGACAAAAGCAGACAGCGCCAAGAGTGCACAGATGAACGAAGCACTGGATCAGGTGGCTGCAGCAGCCGAGATCGAGATCCCGGATGCGATCCTTGAGACCAGAGCGGATGAGATGATCAATCAGTTCGCACAGCAGCTGGCACAGCAGGGACTTTCCATGGATCAGTACATGCAGTACTCAGGACAGACCCGTGAGCAGCTTCGTGAAAGCGTTCTGCCGGATGCAGAGACACGTCTCAGAAGCGAGCTGGTTCT
>SVDH01000019.1:0-9244 GCA_015057865.1 Lachnospiraceae bacterium | reverse complement strand
AGCAGAGGCGAGCGGAGCTATGACATTTATTCCCGCCTCCTCAAAGACCGTATCATCTTTCTTGGAGAAGAGGTGAATGACGTATCAGCAAGCCTGATCGTGGCACAGCTCCTTTTCCTTGAGTCAGAGGATCCGGGTAAGGATATCCACCTTTACATCAATTCACCGGGCGGTTCCGTGACCGCAGGAATGGCGATCTATGATACGATGCAGTACATCAAATGCGATGTTTCCACCATCTGCATCGGCATGGCGGCAAGCATGGGCGCATTCCTGCTTGCAGGCGGCGCAAAAGGAAAGCGTTATGCGCTTCCGAACTCAGAGATCATGATCCATCAGCCTTCCGGCGGTGCAAGAGGACAGGCGACCGAGATCCAGATCGTTGCCGAAAACATCTTAAAGATCAAGAAAAAATTAAATGAGATCCTGGCAGAGAATACAGGAAAACCGTATGATGTGATCGCGGCTGATACAGAGCGTGACAATTACATGTCTGCGGATGAAGCAAAAGAATATGGCATCATCGATGCTGTGATCAAGAACAGAGTGGGAGAATAATATGCCCGGAAGAATTAACGATGATAATATCCAATGCTCTTTCTGTGGAAAGGGAGACCATCAGGTCCGCAAGCTGATCGCGGGTCCGAACGGAGTGTTTATCTGTGATGAATGCATCGATATCTGCAATGAGATCATGGATGAAGAGCTGACCCGCTTTACGCATGAAGGCGGTCTCGAGATCAATCTGTTAAAGCCGGAAGAGCTCAAATCATTCCTCGATGAATATGTCATCGGACAGGACGAAGCAAAGAAGGTGCTGTCAGTCGCGGTGTACAATCATTACAAGCGTATTCAGGCAACGGACAGATCGGATGTGGAGCTGCAAAAGAGCAACATCCTGATGCTCGGCCCGACCGGTTCCGGAAAGACACTTCTGGCACAGACGCTTGCGAAGATCTTAAATGTTCCGTTTGCGATCGCAGATGCGACGACTTTGACGGAAGCCGGTTATGTCGGCGAGGATGTGGAGAATATCCTCTTAAAGATCATCCAGGCAGCGGACTACGATATCGACCGCGCGCAGTACGGCATCATCTATATCGATGAGATCGATAAGATCACAAGAAAGTCTGAAAACGCATCGATCACCAGAGATGTATCAGGTGAAGGTGTACAGCAGGCGCTTTTAAAGATCGTAGAGGGAACGGTTGCTTCCGTTCCGCCACAGGGCGGCAGAAAGCATCCGCAGCAGGAGCTGATCCCGATCGATACGACGAACATCCTCTTTATCTGCGGCGGTGCGTTTGAAGGGATCGACAAGATCATCGAAGCACGTGTCGGACAGAGCTCAATGGGATTCAATGCGGAGATTTATGATAAACGTGAGGTCAACATCAATGATGTTTTAAAACAGGCCCTGCCGCAGGATTTCATTAAATACGGCATGATTCCGGAGTTTGTCGGACGTGTACCGGTTACCGTTTCGCTCGAAGAGCTCGATGAGGATGCGATGATCCGTATCTTAAAAGAGCCGAAGAATGCGCTCATCAAACAGTATCAGAGACTGTTTGAACTTGACGGGGTAGAGCTGTCATTCGATGAGGATGCGATCCGCGCGATCGCAAGAAAGACACTTGACAGAAAGACGGGAGCCCGCGGACTGCGCGCGATCATGGAAAGCGTGATGATGGATCTGATGTACCGGATCCCGTCAGATGAGACGATCGCTTCTGTCAGGATCACGGAAGGCTGTGTCAACGGCGAAGAAGAACCGGTGATCCAGTACATTGAAGCAGAGCTGGATGATGCGATATGATCATTCGAAAAGCAGAATTAGAGACCGTATGCGGATATACCAGTAAGATTCCGGAGAACACCCTGCCGGAGATCGCGTTTGCCGGCAAATCAAATGTCGGCAAATCTTCTCTGATCAATACGCTGCTTGAGAGGAAGAGCCTTGCGCGGACTTCTTCGCAGCCGGGGAAGACGCAGACCATCAACTTTTACAACATCAACGATGTGATGTATCTGACGGATCTTCCGGGATATGGATATGCGCGCATCACGGTTTCCGAAAAAGAAAAATGGGGCGAGATGATCGAGAATTATCTCCATACCTCCACACAGCTGAAAGCCGTTTTTCTGCTGATCGATATCAGACATCAGCCGTCGGAAAACGACTGTCAGATGTACAACTGGATGGTCTATCAGGGATTCTATCCGATCATCATCGCGACAAAAGCCGATAAGCTGAAACCTGCAGAGATCAGCGACAGCATTTTCGTGATCCGCAATGTCCTGCAGGTGGATGAGGATACGATCGTTTTACCATTCTCCGCTGTCACAGGTCAGGGGAAGGATGAGATCTGGGCACTGATGGAAGAACTGATCGGATACGAAGAAGAACCGGAGCCTGAACAGGTAAAAAAGACCCGGGATCCAAATAAAAAACCGCGCTGGAAGGATACCGGAAAACCGGTTGCAAAGAAGACGGCAAAGCGCCGCGAAAAGGCGAAAAAGAAGAAATAAGGAGTAAGGATTATGGCAGAAATGATTTTTACAGACGAAAACTTTCAGGCAGAAGCAATGGAGAGTGATATTCCGGTCATGGTAGATTTTTACGCTGACTGGTGTGGCCCGTGTAAAGCGATGGCACCGATGGTTGAGCAGCTTGCAGAGGAATATGCAGGCAAGGTGAAGATCGGTAAGATCAATGCAGAAGAGAATCCGGATACCGCTGAGCGGTTTGAGATCATGTCGATCCCGACGTTTGTATTTTTAAAAGGTGGCGAGACGGTTGAAGTGCTGACCGGAGGGACCACAAAGCAGGCGCTTGCGCAGAAGCTTGACGCGATGCTGTAAAGAAAGCAATACGGAGGTTTGAACATGTATGATCTGATCATTATCGGTTCCGGGCCGGCGGGAATGACCGCAGCGATCTACGGAACCAGAGCAGAGCTTGACATGATCGTGATTGAAAAGAATTTCATGAGCGGCGGTCAGGTCATCAATACCTATGAAGTAGATAATTATCCGGCGATGCCGGGGATTTCAGGCATCGATCTGTCGATGAAGATGCGGGAGCATTGCGACAATCTTGGCGTGAATTTTGTGACTGATGAAGTGACTAAGATCGAGGATCTGGGGGATCACAAACTGGTAAAGACAGTCCAGGGAGAATACGAAGCAAAAGCAGTCCTGCTTGCTTCCGGTGCAGACCACAGCAGACTCGGCATTCCGGGAGAGGATACATTTTCCGGAAAAGGCGTTTCCTATTGCGCAACCTGTGACGGTGCATTCTTCAGAAAAAAGACCGTTGCGGTGATCGGCGGCGGAAATGTAGCAGTGGAGGATGCGATCTATCTGGCAAATCTTTGCGAAAAGGTGTATGTGGTTCACAGAAGAGATGAGCTGCGTGCGGAAAAAGTCCTTCAGAACAAGCTTCTTTCATTAGAAAACGTAGAGATGGTCTGGAATGCAAACGCAGTCCGGATCGAAGGCGAGAAAAAGACCGAGCGTCTGATCGTAAAGGACAAGTTCACCGAAGCAGAGCGGACACTTGATGTAGACGGCGTATTTGTCGCAGTCGGGATCGTACCGAACGCAGAGCCGTTTACGGGAATCGCCGATCAGGATCAGGCAGGCTATTTTATTGCGGGTGAAAACGGCGCAACAAGCACACCCGGTATTTTTGTGGCGGGAGATCTCCGCGCAAAAGCGCTTCGCCAGATCATTACAGCAGCAGGGGACGGCGCAAATGCCATCCATGAGATCCAGCAATACCTGCTTTCAAGATAATCAAAATTTCCAATACATTCCAGGAGGACAGCAGGAATGAAACTATTAGCAAAAACATATGATCCGAAAGGACTCGAAGACCGTCTTTATCAGAAATGGGAGGACGGTCACTATTTCCATGCGGAACCGAATCCTGATAAAAAACCATTCACCATCGTGATGCCGCCGCCAAACATTACCGGTCAGCTTCACATGGGACATGCGCTTGACAATACCATGCAGGATATTCTGACAAGATTTAAGAGGATGCAGGGATACGAGGCGCTGTGGCAGCCGGGAACGGATCATGCAGCGATCGCGACAGAAGTAAAGGTCATTGAAAGCCTGAAAGAACGCGGGATCGATAAGGATGATCTGACACGGGAAGAGTTTTTGAAATATGCCTGGGAATGGAAGGATGAGTACGGCGGAAGGATCGTCCGTCAGCTGAAAAAGCTTGGATCTTCAGCAGACTGGGAGCGGGAGCGTTTTACCATGGATGAAGGATGCTCCGCGGCAGTCAAAGAAGTGTTTTTGCGCCTTTATGACAAGGGTTATATCTATAAAGGATCTCGTATCATCAACTGGTGTCCGCTTTGCCAGACATCCATTTCCGATGCGGAAGTAGAGCATGAGGAACAGACCGGACATTTCTGGCACATCCTTTATCCGATCGCAGGAGAAGAGGACAGATATGTAGAGATCGCGACGACTCGTCCCGAGACGATGCTCGGCGATACTGCCGTTGCAGTCAATCCGGAGGATGAACGCTATCAGGACCTGATCGGAAAGACACTGATCCTGCCGATCGTAAACCGCGAGATCCCGGTTGTGGCAGATGCATATGTCGACAAAGAGTTTGGAACCGGCTGTGTCAAGATCACACCGGCGCATGACCCGAACGACTTTGAAGTCGGAAAGCGTCACAATCTTGCCGAGATCAATATCATGAACGACGATGCGACGATCAATGCAAACGGCGGCAAGTACGAAGGCATGGATCGTTATGAAGCAAGAAAGGCCATTGTAAAGGAACTGGAAGACCTTGGTCTGCTGGTAAAAGTCGTAGAGCATGTACACAGTGTCGGAACGCATGACCGCTGTCATACAACCGTCGAGCCGCTGATCAAACCACAGTGGTTCGTTGCAATGGAAGAGATGGCAAAGCCGGCGATCGCGGCATTAAAAGAAGGCCGTCTGCGTTTCGTTCCGGAGAACTTCGGAAAGACTTACCTTCACTGGCTGGAGGGGATCCGTGACTGGTGCATTTCCCGTCAGCTTTGGTGGGGACACCGCATCCCGGCATATTACTGCGGAAGCTGTGGGGAGATGGCCGTTGCAGCAGACGCGCCGAAGACCTGTCCGTGCTGCGGAAGTGATAAGATCACACAGGATGAAGATACACTGGATACCTGGTTTTCATCCGCGCTCTGGCCGTTCTCAACACTTGGCTGGCCCGAGCAGACAAAAGATCTGGATTATTTCTATCCGACGGATGTGCTGGTGACAGGATATGACATCATTTTCTTCTGGGTCATCCGAATGGTATTCTCAGGTCTGGAGCAGACCGGAAAAGAGCCGTTCCATACCGTATTGATCCACGGACTGGTACGTGATTCCCAGGGACGGAAGATGAGCAAGTCCTTAGGAAATGGTATTGATCCGTTAGAGGTTATTGAAAAATACGGTGCGGATGCACTGCGCCTGACCCTGATCACCGGAAACGCACCGGGCAATGATATGCGTTTCTATTGGGAGCGGGTAGAGGCAAGCAGAAACTTTGCCAATAAAGTATGGAATGCTTCCAGATTTATCATGATGAATCTGGGAGAGGAAGACCCGACTGAGCCTGCCGCAGACGATCTCTGGCCGGTAGACCGCTGGATCTTATCCCGTGTCAACACACTGGCAAAAGACATGACAGAGAACATGGATAAGTTCGAGCTGGGCATTGCGGTACAGAAGGTTTATGACTTTATCTGGGAAGAGTTCTGCGACTGGTATATCGAACTTGCCAAGGCACGTCTGTATAAGAAGGAAGAGGATCCGAAGGCTGCCAATACGGCACTTTGGGTATTGAAGACGGTTCTGACGAATGCATTGAAGATGCTGCATCCGTTCATGCCGTTTGTTACAGAGGAAATCTATTGTACGCTGAATCCGGAAGAAGAGACGATCATGACCGCTTCGTGGCCGGAGTATACCGATGCCTGGAGCTTCCCGACAGCGGAAGAAGCGGTTGCAAATATCATGAATCTCGTAAAGGGTGTCCGGAATATGCGTGCGGAAATGGATGTTCCGCCAAGCCGCAAGGTCAACTATATCGTGGTTTCTGATTCTGAGGACGTTCGCGCACACTGCGAAGTGCTGAAAAAAGAGTATCAGTCTCTGATCAGCGCAGCCAATATCATCGTACAGGCTGACCGTGCCGGTATTCCGGAGGATGCCGTATCTGTCGTGATCCCGCATGCGGTCGTATATGTTCCGCTTCAGGATCTGGTAGATGTGGAAAAAGAAAAGGCACGTCTTGAAAAAGAAAAAGCCCGTCTTGAGAAGGAGCTGAAGCGTTCACACGGTATGCTGAGCAATGAGAAGTTTACGTCTCAGGCACCGGCTGCAAAGGTGCAGGAGGAGCGCGATAAGCTGGCGAAGTACGAGCAGATGATGGAAGAGGTGAAGCAGCGGCTGGCACAGCTGTAGATCCGTGTTGCCAAGGAGAATTTATGCACGCAGATAATTCTGTAACGGAGAAGCGGCGCATGCAGGAAGCGGTTGACTTCCTCTACGCCATACCGAAATTCACAAAAAAGAATCCGCTTGCACATACCGAAAACTTCATGGAACGTTTTGGAAATCCGCAGGATTCCCTAAAGGTCATCCATGTTGCAGGAAGCAATGGAAAAGGAAGCGTATGCAGCTTCCTTTTTTCCATCCTTCGGGAGTGTGGCTGCAGCGTGGGAATGTTTACGTCACCGCACCTTGTCGATATCAGAGAGCGTTTTATGATCAACGGGGAGATGGTCAGTGAAAAAGCCTTTCTGGAAGCGTATGACGAGGTAAAACAAACAGCAGATCTGATGCAGGCAGAGGGCGAAGCTTTCCCGACCTTTTTTGAGTTCCTGTTTGCCATGGGAATGCTGATCTTTGAACGAAGCGGCGTGGAATACGCGCTCCTTGAGACCGGTATGGGCGGAAGACTGGATGCGACCAATGTCGTGAAAAAGCCTCTGGTCTGCGTGATCACATCGGTCAGCCTTGAGCATATGGAATATCTGGGCGATACGATCGAAGCGATCGCGTTTGAAAAAGCGGGAATCATTAAGCCGGGCGTGCCTGTTGTCTATGACGGAAACGTAAAAGATGTGTCGCAGGTGATCAAAAGCCGGGCAGAGGAACTTGGATCTGATTCTTATGAAATTACTAAAAATATGTGTAATTTTCATGAAACTCCCGGAGGCGGTATTGATTTTTCATTTGCCAGTCTTTATGATAAGAAAACAGACTTCCATATACCGTTTTCGGCACCGTATCAGGTGATGAATGCGGCGCTTGCGATCACGGCATTTTATCGGATCGCAGACGTGGATGCGACGGATCAGATCGTCAAAACAGGCATCGCGAAAGCCGTCTGGCCGGGGCGGATGCAGCAGATCATGCCGGGGGTGTTCTTTGACGGTGCGCATAATCCGGACGGGATCCGCGCATTTCTGGCAGCCGCTGATCTTTTGACCCGCGAAGATGAAGAAAAACCGCTGTTGCTGTTTTCCATGGTGCGGGATAAGGATTACCGTCAGGCGATCCATGAGATCCTGAAAAAGGGATCCTGGGAGGAAATCTGTGTGACGGGGATTCCCTCGGAGCGCGGTCTGACTGCAGATGAACTGAGAGCAGTATTGGAAGAAGAAAATGATGACACGCCTTTTTGCGGCGTGATGGATTATAGGGAAGCGTTTGGCAGGATGCTTGCGAAAAAGCAAGACGGACAAAAGCTGTTCGTGACGGGCTCGTTGTACTTTATCGGAGCGCTTCTGAAGGAGATACAGGATGCTGAACTTTGAAGAAGAATTAAAAAAATTTGAACCGAGTCCTGAGATTGAGGAAGCAGACAATGCGATCTATCAGCAGGATCTGACAGATATCATGGATATTGCGGAGCAGTTGGTCGAGGCAAGCAGGAGATAGGAATACATGAAGTGTTATTATTGTGGTGCAAGGCTGAACCGTACCAACACTTGCCCGTCCTGCAGAAGGAATGTGTATGTCTGGAAACGGGCAAAGTTTGTGTCCAATTTTCTGTATAATGACGGGCTCGAGCTTGCCAAGAGAAGAGATTTTACGGGCGCTACGGAAAGCCTGATCACCAGTTTACAATATGATAAAAGAAATACGAATGCCAGGAATCTGCTTGGTCTGATCTACTATGAGATCGGAGAGTGGTATCAGGCGGCTGCGCAGTGGAACATCAGCTTAAGCTTTGAGCCGGAAGAGAATCCGGCATCAGGTTATTTAGAAGAGCTGCAGGACAGCACGTCACAGGTGGAGCAGACAAATCAGGCGATCCGCAAGTACAATCAGTGCCTGCAGTATTGCCAGCAGAAGAATTATGACCTGGCGCAGATCCAGTTAAAAAAGGTCTTTGAGCTGAATCCGAATTTCCTGAAAGGCTATCAGCTTGCAGCGCTCCTGCAGATGCGGGAAGGCGCATATGATGAGGCGATGAACCTGTTAAAGCAGGCGGCGATGATCGATCGTCGGAATCCGGATACACGCGTCTATATCAATGAATGCCGGAAGCATCTGACGAAGGACGGAAAGCTGATCGAGCCTGAGAAGCAGAAGCGGAAGACCGTAAAAGAGCTGTTTATGGGATTCCAGGATCGTGTTGTCGTGGCAGCAGTTACGAACATCGCGATCGGTGTGGTCGCGGGACTTGCGGTATTCGGGTTTTTGATCCTGCCGGCGATGCGTCACAGCAATACGGTGCAAAACAGCAAGGAGCTGATCGCGGCAAACGAAGCATCCGCAGCAAAGGATCAGCAGCTTACAGCGCTGGAGCAGCAGATCGCAGACTTGCAGAAGCAGATTGAGGATCTGCAGGCGCAGGTGGAGACGGAACAGGGGAACACCGATGCGGTATTGGAGCGGATCGAGTCGTATAATAATCTGATCACCGCGTTTGATGAGGTGAATGATAAAGATTATTATTACGCACAGGAGGATCTCGAAAAAGTGAACCGGGATGACCTGGATGAATCAAGCGCGGAAGCATATGATGCGCTGGATGATAAGATTGAGCGGAACATTCAGGCGCTGGAAGAGGAAAATGGCGGATCCGAAGAGGATTCCGGAGAATAAGCATAGAATCAGAGCCGGTCAAACTGACCGGCTCGCAGACTGAAGACAAAGTCCAGGTAAAAGCCTGGGCTTTTCTTTTTCCCATTCTAAGCATCTCTTTCCTGTCGGCACT
>SVDH01000018.1 GCA_015057865.1 Lachnospiraceae bacterium | reverse complement strand
CGATCAAAGCGCAGACGGTTCGTACCGTGTACCGTGCGGATGATGGGGAAGAATATATTTTTAACCTGATCGATACACCGGGGCATGTCGACTTTAATTATGAAGTTTCGAGAAGTCTTGCGGCATGTGACGGCGCGATCCTTGTCGTAGATGCGGCACAGGGTGTGGAGGCGCAGACGCTTGCAAACGTGTATCTGGCTCTCGACCATGATCTGGACGTGATGCCGGTGATCAATAAGATCGACCTGCCAAGCGCGGATCCTGACCGCGTGGCGGAGGAGATCGAAGATGTCATCGGGATCGAGGCGCAGGATGCGCCGCGGATCTCTGCAAAGACCGGAGAGAATGTTCACGATGTCCTGGAGGCGATCGTAACACATATCCCGGCACCGAGCGGAGATGCCAATGCACCGCTCAAAGCGCTGATCTTTGATTCTATTTATGATTCCTATAAGGGCGTTATCGTTTTCTGCCGGATCAAAGAAGGAAGTGTGCGTCCGGGTATGCCGATCAAAATGATGGCGACCGGTGCGACGGCGGATGTTGTGGAAACCGGGTATTTTGGCGCAGGCCAGTTTATCCCATGTGACGAACTTTCTGCAGGTGAAGTTGGTTATATCACAGCCAGCATTAAGAATGTCAGTGATACCCAGGTTGGTGATACGATCACCGGAAGGGATAAACCCTGTGCAGAACCGCTGCCGGGTTATAAAAAGGTAACGCCGATGGTCTATTGCGGCATTTATCCTGCGGACGGCGCAAAGTATCCGGATCTTCGGGATGCGCTTGAAAAGCTGCAGTTAAATGACGCTGCGCTTCAGTTTGAAGCAGAGACGTCTGCGGCGCTTGGCTTCGGATTCCGCTGCGGCTTCTTAGGCCTGCTGCATCTGGAGATCATCCAGGAGAGGCTGGAACGGGAGTATAATCTGGATCTGGTAACGACAGCGCCGGGCGTTATTTACCGTGTCCATAAAACAGACGGCACGATGCTTGAAGTGACGAATCCGTCAAATCTTCCGGATCCGTCTGAAATTGAATATATGGAAGAGCCTGTTGTAGATGCAGAGATCATGGTGACGAGCGAATTCATCGGCAGCATTATGGATCTTTGTCAGGAGCGGCGCGGCATTTACCAGAGCATGGAATATATCGAAGAAAAGCGTGCGCTGTTAAAATACGTCCTGCCGTTAAATGAGATCATTTACGATTTCTTTGATGCTTTGAAATCCCGTTCCCGAGGATATGCGTCTTTTGACTATACACTCAAGGGCTACGAGCGTTCCAAACTGGTTAAGCTTGACATCCTGATCAACAGGGAAGAGGTTGATGCGCTTTCCTTTATCGTATTTGCGGACAGCGCATATGCGAGAGGGCGAAAGATGTGTGAGCGCCTGAAAGAAGAGATCCCGAGACATCTGTTTGAGATCCCGATCCAGGCGGCAGTCGGCGGCAAGGTCATCGCCAGAGAGACTGTTAAGGCGATGCGAAAAGACGTGCTGGCGAAATGCTATGGCGGTGATATCACGAGAAAACGGAAGCTCCTTGAAAAGCAGAAGGAAGGCAAGAAGCGGATGCGTCAGATCGGAAATGTAGAGATCCCGCAGAAGGCATTTATGAGCGTCTTAAAGCTGGATGAGGATAAGTAAATGGAGCTTTATCTGCATATTCCTTTTTGTGTAAAAAAATGTGCATATTGTGATTTTTTGTCAGCGCCTGCGACAGATGATACCATTCAGGACTATGTCGGGGCGTTGAAAAAAGAGATCATACAAAAGGCGGCGTGTGTACCGAAAAGAAGTGTGAGAAGCATTTTCTTTGGAGGCGGCACGCCTTCTTTGCTGTCCGCAAAGCAGATCATGGAACTGATGGAGACAGTAAAGCGTTCCTTTTTTATAGAGGCAGATGCAGAGATCACGATGGAGTGCAACCCGGGTACGTTTACAGAGGGGAAGCTATTTGCAATGAAGGTAGCAGGGATCAACCGGCTATCGATTGGTCTGCAGTCCGCGCAGGACCGGGAACTGCAAACCCTTGGGCGGATCCATCGGAATGCGGATTTTTTAAGCTGCTATGAAATGGCCAGAAAGGCAGGCTTTCAGAATATCAATGTCGATCTGATCTACGGATTTCCGGGACAGACGGCAGAATCGTTTTCGAAGACGCTGCAGGAAGTCTGCGGGATTTTGCCAGAGCACATTTCGGTATATCGCCTGATCATCGAAGAGGGCACGCCGTTTTATGACTGGTATCATAAAGATCTGGAAAGAAGAGATGCGGGAGAGCAGCCGAAGATCCTGCCGACGGAAGAAGAAGAGGAAAAGATGGAGCAGGCACTTCGCAGGATCCTTTCCCGACACGGATATCAGCAATATGAGATCTCCAATTATGCGAGACAGGGGAAAGTCTGCCGGCATAACATCGGATACTGGACAGGTGTTGAGTATCTGGGCCTGGGACTTGGCGCATCGTCCATGATGGATGCCTGCCGTTTTCAGAATACATCGGATCTTTCAGAATATATAAAGGAAGATTTTGAACCAAGAGAGAAGATACAGTTGACCAAAGAAATGCAGATCGAGGAATTCATGTTCTTAGGGCTCCGTATGCTTTGCGGCGTGAGGAAGCATGAATTTTACAAGCGGTTCGGACGGGATCTGATGCAGGTCTACGGGGGACAGATCAGGAAACTGACTGCGCTGGGGCTTTTGACAGAAACGACGGAGGATGTGCGGCTGACAGCGCGCGGTGTGCAGTATGGAAATGTTGTGTTTGAGGCGTTTATCAATTCTTAACTATTAATGCCTGAACAGTCACAATTAATTCACAAAATACAGTTGACAAACCCGAACGGGAGTGCTACATTTAGTTTCAGGAATATTAGCACTCCCGTTTATTGAGTGCTAACAACCGAAGCGATGGGGATGTGCTATGGAATTGAACGAGAGAAAATCAAAGATATTACAGGTGATCATTCAGACATATCTGGAGACCGGTGAGCCGGTTGGCTCGCGGACGATCTCAAAGATGTCGGATTTGAATTTAAGTTCGGCGACGATCCGTAATGAGATGTCTGACTTAGAGGAGCTTGGATATATCGTTCAGCCTCATACTTCTGCGGGCAGAATTCCTTCTGATAAAGGATATCGGTTTTATGTCGACAATATCATGAAGGAAAAAGAGCGTGAGATCTCAGATATGCGAAACTTTGTTGTGGAGCATACGGAGCGGATGGAGCAGGTGCTTAAGGAAATGGCAAAGCTACTTGCTGCAAATACGAATTACGCTACCCTGATCTCTGCACCGCAAAGTCATGGGAATCGCTTAAAGTTCATCCAGCTTTCACCGGTGGATGATGACCAGATCCTCTGTACGGTTGTTCTGGAAGGCAATATTGTAAAGAATAAGATTCTGCCGACGGATCAGCTCCTGGATCAGGAAGAGATCTTAAAGCTGAACATTTTGTTAAACACCACGCTGAATGGACTCGATACGGAGCAGATCACACTGAATCTGATCGCGAGATTAAAGGAGCAGGCGGGTATCCACAGCGGGATCGTCGGAGAGATCCTCGATGCGATCGCAGAGACCATCAATACAGATGAGGACCTGGAAGTCTATATGAGCGGCGCGAAGAATATTTTCCGGTATCCGGAGCTTTCGGATACGCAGCGCGCGAGCGGGCTGATCTCATTGCTGGAAGATAAGAGTGAACTGAAAAACCTTCTGGTAGATAAATCAGCAGACATCGACGATTCTGATATCAAGGTCTACATCGGCAGCGAAAGCCAGGTAGAGGAGATGGAAGACTGCAGTGTTGTAACGGCGACTTATGAGCTGGGAGACGGACTGCGGGGCGCGATCGGTATCGTCGGTCCGAAGCGAATGGATTATGAGAAGGTTATGGACAGTATCAAAACTGTGAAAAAGCAGCTTGATACGATGTATCCGAAAAAGAAAAAAGAGGAAGACATAGGAGACTAGCTGATGGAAGAAAAGAAGGACTTGCAGGAAGAAAAAGATCTGCAGGAGGAGCCTGGTACAGAGGAAACTTCTGAAGAAGTGACGACAGAGGAAGCTGCCACAGAAGATTCGGCCGCAAAAACAGAACAGACCGTTGAAGAAGATGAGTCGGAATCTGATGAAGCAGGAGAATCCGCCGGGGAGCAGGAAGAAGGCGAAGACGAAGCAGCAGATTCTGAAGAAGAGAAGCCGCTGTTTGGTAAGAAAAAGAAAAAAGACAAGAAAGACGAAAAGATCGAAGAGCTTACCGACCGCGTACAGCGTCAGATGGCTGAGTTCGACAACTACAGAAAACGGACGGATAAAGAAAAGTCCCAGATGTTTGAAGTCGGCGCAAAGAGTATTTTAGAAAAGCTTCTGCCGGTTGTGGATAATTTCGAACGTGGGCTGGCTGCGATCGATGAGTCCGAAAAGGATTCAAGCATTGCAAGCGGTATGGATATGATCTATAAGCAGCTGACAGCGATGCTCGAAGAAAGCGGTGTAAAACCGATCGAGGCAGAAGGACAGCCGTTTGATCCGGATTTTCACAATGCGGTCATGCATGTGGACGATGAAGCCTTTGGAGATAACGTGGTAGTTCAGGAACTCCAGAAGGGATATATGTATAAAGATTCCGTTCTTCGCTACAGCATGGTAAAGGTTGCAAATTAGCGGGCAGGTGCATCTGCCGTAAAATCATAAATAAAGAAATCTTAGTATAAAATGGAGGACAAGATCATGAGCAAGATTATCGGTATTGATTTAGGAACAACAAACAGCTGCGTGGCAGTTATGGAAGGTGGAAAACCAGTCGTTATCACAAATACAGAAGGTTCCCGTACGACACCGTCAATCGTTTCTTTTGCAAAAGACGGCGAGCGTAAGGTTGGTGAACCTGCAAAACGTATGGCAGTTACCAATGCAGAGAACACGATCGTATCGATCAAGCGTGAGATGGGTACAGATTACAAGAAAGAGATCGACGGAAAGAAATATTCTCCGCAGGAGATCTCCGCAATGATCCTGCAGAAGTTAAAAGCTGACGCAGAGAGCTATCTGGGTGAGAAAGTAACAGAGGCTGTTATCACAGTTCCGGCTTACTTCAATGACGCACAGCGTCAGGCGACCAAGGATGCAGGAAAGATCGCAGGTCTTGATGTCAAACGTATCATCAACGAGCCGACAGCTGCAGCGCTGGCATATGGCCTTGACAATGAAAAAGAGCAGAAGATCATGGTATATGACCTTGGCGGCGGTACATTTGATGTTTCCATCATCGAGATCGGTGACGGTGTCATCGAAGTACTTTCCACATCAGGCGATAACCGCCTCGGCGGCGATGACTTTGACCAGAAGATCATCGATTACATGCTGGCTGAGTTCAAAAACCAGGAAGGTGTTGACCTTTCTTCTGACAAGATGGCAATGCAGAGACTCCGTGAAGCGGCAGAGAAGGCAAAGAAAGAGCTTTCTTCCGGAACAACAACCAACATCAACCTGCCGTTCATCACAGCAACATCCGAAGGTCCGAAGCATCTGGATATGACACTGACACGTGCAAAATTCGATGAGCTGACCAGAGATCTGGTTGAGCGTACTGCTACACCGGTACAGAATGCTCTGAAAGATGCCGGCATCACAGCTTCTGAGCTGGGACAGGTCCTGCTGGTTGGCGGCTCCACACGTATCCCGGCTGTACAGGATAAGGTTAAAGCGCTGACAGGCAAAGAGCCGAGCAAATCCTTAAATCCGGATGAGTGCGTTGCACTTGGTGCTTCCGTACAGGGTGGTAAGCTTGCAGGCGACTCAGGCGCAGGTGATATCCTTCTTCTGGATGTTACTCCGCTTTCTCTTTCCATCGAGACCATGGGTGGTATCGCAACCCGTCTGATTGAGAGAAATACAACGATCCCGACCAAACACAGCCAGATCTTCTCAACGGCAGCAGATAACCAGACTGCTGTAGACATCAACGTTGTACAGGGTGAGCGTCAGTTCGCAAAAGACAACAAATCACTCGGCCAGTTCCGTCTGGATGGTATCCCGCCGGCAAGAAGAGGCGTGCCGCAGATCGAGGTTACCTTCGATATCGATGCGAACGGTATCGTAAACGTATCCGCTAAAGACCTTGGTACAGGCAAAGAACAGCACATCACGATCACAGCAGGCTCCAACATGTCTGATGATGAGATCGATAAGGCTGTAAAAGAAGCTGCACAGTACGAGGCTGAGGATAAGAAACGTAAAGAAGCGATCGACACCAGAAATGATGCAGACGCATTCGTATTCCAGACAGAAAAGGCACTCGAAGAAGTCGGTGACGGCATCTCAGCAGATGAGAAGGCAACAGTTCAGGCAGATGTTGACGCATTGAAGAAGCTGCTCGAAGAGAATCCGGACGGTGCACAGCTGACAGAAGCTAAGGTTGACGAGATCAAGGCTGCAAAAGAGAAGCTGATGAACAGTGCACAGCAGGTATTCGCAAAGATGTATGAGCAGGCACAGGCAGCCGGTGCAGGTGCTGGCGCAGGTCAGGACTTCGGCGGTGCTTCCGCAGGTCCGGACAACGGCGGCGATGATGTGGTAGACGCTGACTACAAAGAAGTATAATTAACAGACAGGTAATACAATTCAGAGCGGATAAGGGGCTTTTCTAGTCCCTTATTCGTCTGTGAATCAGTACTCATAAGTCATAAAGGAGAGCATCTAAATGGCAGAACAGAAACGGGATTATTATGAGGTCCTTGGCGTTGACCGGGGCGCGGATGATTCGGCGATCAAAAAGGCGTATCGCCAGCTGGCAAAGAAATATCATCCGGACGCCAACCCGGGAGACAAAGAGGCTGAACAAAAATTTAAAGAGGCATCAGAAGCCTATGCTGTCCTGAGTGATCCGGAAAAGAGAAAACAGTATGATCAGTTCGGCCATGCTGCGTTTGAGCAGGGTGGACCCGGCGGACCGGGTGGCTTTGATTTCTCCGGCATGGATATGGGCGATATCTTTGGTGATATTTTCGGCGATTTCTTTGGGGGCGGAACGAGGAGAAGAGATACGACAGCGCCGATGAAGGGCGCAAATCTGCGCGCGGCGGTTCATATCACATTTGAAGAGGCGGCATTTGGCTGTGAAAAAGAGATCGAACTGACCCTGAAGGATGAATGTGAAAAGTGCGGCGGTACCGGAGCAAAACCGGGAACGCAGCCGGAGACCTGTCCGAAGTGCGGCGGGAAAGGAAAAGTCGTTTATTCGCAGCAATCCCTGTTTGGTATGGTGCAGAACGTGATGACATGTCCGGATTGTAACGGGACCGGTAAAGTCATTAAGGAGAAATGTCCGGATTGCCGCGGCACAGGCTATATTGCCAGCAGAAAGCGGATCAAGGTTACGATCCCTGCAGGTATCGACAATGGTCAGAGCGTAAGGATCAGAGGTAAGGGTGAGCCGGGTGCAAATGGCGGTCCGCGCGGTGATCTTCTGGTAGAGGTGATCGTCAGACCACATGCATTCCTGCAGCGTGAAGGCATGAACCTGTTTTCGACCGCGCCGATCTCTTTTGCACAGGCAGCACTTGGCGGCGAGGTAAGGATCAGCACCATTGACGGAGATGTCCTCTACAACGTAAAACCGGGTACACAGACCGATACCAGGATCCGGCTGAAAGGAAAGGGTATCCCGTCACTCAGAAATAAAAATACGCGCGGTGATCACTATGTGACGCTGATCGTTCAGGTGCCTGACAGATTGAGCAATGAGGCAAAAGAGGCACTACGCAAGTTCGATTCGCTGTATGACAACTCGCTTGCTGCAACTGCAGACAACGGGGATTCAAAAGCGAAGGGAAAGAAAAAAGGGTTTTTCAAAAACCATGACAATGACTGATCGTTATTCATAAACGCTTTTAAAGGTAAGAACCGCTATGAAATGGAAACAGTACAGGATTAAAACAACGACGGCAGCAGAGGATCTGCTGTCGTCTCTTCTCGAAGATCTCGGTGTCGAAGGTGTGCTGATCGAGGATAATATCCCGATTACAGAGCAGGATATGGCTCAAATGTTTATCGATATCATTCCCGAAGGCGAACCGGATATCGGTGAGGCATGGCTTTCGTTTTATCTGGAGGAAAATGCCGGTGAAGAGGAGCTGCTTGAAAACATCCGGGACGGGATTGCGGCATTGAAGGAAAATGGTGTCGATGTCGGTGAGGCAGCGATCGAAGTGACACAGACTGACGATGCTGACTGGCAGGATAACTGGAAGGAGTTCTTCCATTCTTTCTATATCGAAGACATGCTGATCCACCCCTCCTGGGAAAAAGAAGAAAACGAAAAAGGCGGGATCACGATCTCGATCGATCCGGGGATTTCGTTCGGAACAGGCAAGCATGAGACGACACAGCTTTGTATCCGGGCGCTGCGGGAGTATGTAAAACCGGGCGCTTCTGTATTGGATCTGGGCTGTGGCAGCGGGATTCTTTCGATCGTCTCAAGTAAGCTTGGCGCAGGCATCGTGAGAGGGACGGATATCGATCCGGACTGCATCACATCCGTAGAAGAGAACTATGTGCGCAATGACCTTGCGTTTTCAAAGGATGACTTTTTTGTCGGGAATCTGATTTCGGATGAATGGCTTCAGAAAACCGTTCAGACAGGCGCGTATGATGTCGTCGCAGCGAATATTTTAGCTGATGTGATCATCCCGATGGCAAAGGAGATGCCGGCATGCATGAAGGATGGCGGTATCCTGATTGCATCCGGTATCATTGATACAAAGGAAGAAGCAGTCAAAGAGGCGATCGAGGCAGCAGGGTTAAAGATCCTTTCTGTCAGACACCAGGGCGAATGGGTCGGGATCGTCGCAACGAAAGAATAAGTGGAGAAAAGATGCATCAGTTTTTTGTTGAGGATTGCCAGATCGGCAGGGAATATGTTACCATAACCGGCAGTGATGTACGGCATATCGGGAAAGTGCTTCGCATGAAACCGGGAGAAACGATCCGTATCAGCAGTACCGGCGGACAAAATCTGTATTGCAGTATTTCTGAGCTGACAGATGAATTTGTTCAGGCAGAGATTCTTGACAGGCCGGCAGCAGAGACGGAGCTTCCGGCCCGTATTCATCTATATATGGGCATCCCCAAAGGGGATCGAATGGAGTCGGTGATCCAAAAGGGCGTTGAACTGGGTGTCTATGAGATCATTCCGGTCTCGATGCAGTATTGTGTGGTCAGACTCGATGAAAAAAAGGCGGCTTCCAAGATCAAACGCTGGCAGGCGATCTCTGAAAGCGCGGCGAAGCAGTCGAAGAGAAGTCTGATCCCACGTGTTTCATCCGTACACACATTTGAAGAAGCAAAAAAAGAAGCGTCAGATTTCGACCTTTGCATCGTACCATATGAAAATGCAAACGGGATGAAGCAGTTAAAGGAAACGCTTGGATCGCTGAAAAAAGGGACGGATATTGCAGTGTTTATCGGGCCGGAAGGCGGTTTTTCCGAAAAGGAGATCGAATCGGTCAGGGAGATTGCTGTGGAGGTTTCTCTCGGGAAACGGATCTTAAGGACCGATACGGCTGCGATCACAACACTGGCTTCGATGATGCTGGCGCTTGAAATGCAGGAGGATGAATAATCTATATGCATGAAATCTATATGGATAATGCTGCGACGACCAGACCGACAGAAGCGGTCGTTTCGCTGATGAATGAGATCTTTCTTTCAGATTACGGAAATCCGTCGGCATTGCATTTGAAAGGAATCGACGCGGAGGAACGTGTCAAAACGGCAGCCAGACAGATCGCGGCGACACTGCGCTGTAAGGAAAAAGAACTGATCTTTACATCGGGAGGAACGGAGTCAAACAACCTTGCCCTGATCGGCGCCGCATTTGCCTATCAGAGAAGAGGACGCCATATCATCTCAACAGCGATCGAGCATCCGTCGGTAAAAAAGACGCTTGATTTTCTGGAGACACAGGGGTTTCGGATCACAAAACTCCCGGCTGATCAGGATGGAAGAGTCAGTGCAGACTCTGTAAAAGAAGCGATCAGCGAGGATACGATCCTTGTTTCCGTGATGTATGTCAATAATGAGATCGGTTCTGTGAATCCGATCGCTGAGATCGGAAGCATGTTAAAAGCCGGATATCCGGATGTGATCTTTCATGTTGATGCTGTGCAGGGATACGGAAAGTATAAGATCATGCCGCATGCAATGGGAATCGATCTGTTATCCGTCAGCTCGCATAAGATCCATGGACCAAAAGGCGCCGGATTCTTATTTATCAGAGAAGGTGTCAGAGTGGTGCCGATCCTTTATGGCGGCGGACAGCAGAAGAATCTGCGTTCCGGTACATTAAATGTACCGGGCATTGCGGGGACAGGACTTGCAGCTGAGGAGGCATATCAGAAGTTTGATAAGAAGACCGGTACACTTGCCGGTATGCGGGAGCTGCTCCGGGAAGAACTGTCACAGCTTGAAGATGTGACGGTCTTGACGCCAAAAGAACCGCTTTGTGCACCGCACATCATCAATGCATGCTTTTCGGGCGTGCGCAGTGAAGTGCTGCTGCACGCATTGGAAGATAAAGGCATTTATGTTTCCTCCGGGAGCGCATGCGCATCCCATCATCCGTCTGACAAAAGCACACTGATGGAAATGGGATATCCAAAGGAAGTGACGGACAGCGTGATCCGGTTTTCTCTCTCCCTGAATAATACGGAAGAAGAGATAGAGACAGTGATCGCTGCGTTAAAAGAACTGCTTCCGGTTCTTAGAAGATTTAAGCGACGTTAAAAGGACGATCAGTATAGGGGAAAATATGTATACATCTTTTTTGATCAAATACGGAGAAATCGGAATCAAGGGGAAAAACAGGCGCATGTTTGAGCAGGCGCTCATGGATCAGATCCGGTTTGCATTAAAGCCGGTTGACGGAACCTTTGCCGTGACATATGAACAGGGCAGGGTTTATGTGAACGCAAGTGATGAATTCGATTATGACGGTGCGCTGGATGCGTTAAAAAAGGTATTCGGGATTGTCGGTATCTGTCCGATGGTTCAGGTGGAAGAAAACGGGATCGAAAAGCTTATTGAGGATGTGATCCAATATCTGAAAGATACGCTGACGGAAGGCAAGCATACTTTTAAGGTAGATACAAAGCGGGCAAATAAAGCATTCCCGATGAATTCACAGGAGATCAATATGCTTCTGGGAGAAAAGATCCTGGATGCGTTTCCGGATCTTTCTGTTGACGTTCACGATCCTGAGATCATGCTGCATGTAGAGATCCGCACACATGTCAATATCTTCTCAGAGATTATTCCGGGACCGGGCGGTATGCCGGTCGGTACAAACGGAAGAGCGATGTTGCTGTTATCCGGCGGAATCGATTCGCCTGTAGCAGGATACATGATCGCAAAACGCGGTGTTGCGATCGATGCGGTTTATTTCCATGCGCCGCCGTATACAAGCGAACGTGCGAAGAATAAAGTCGTAGATCTGGCGAGGATCATTTCCCGGTATTGCGGACCGATCCGGCTGCATGTGGTGAATTTTACGGATATCCAGATGTATATCTATGAGACCTGTCCGCATGATGAGCTGACGATCATCATGCGCCGTTATATGATGCGGATCGCAGAAGAGTTTGCTGCACAGGACGGAAGCCTCGGACTGGTAACAGGGGAGAGCATCGGTCAGGTCGCAAGCCAGACGATGCAGTCGCTTGCCTGCACCAATGATGTCTGCACATTACCGGTCTACAGACCGCTGATCGGTTTTGATAAGCAGGAGATCGTAAAGGTGTCAGAAGACATAGATACCTATGAGACATCGATTCTGCCATATGAAGATTGCTGTACGATCTTTGTTGCAAAGCATCCGGTCACAAAACCGAGAGTTGACAGGATCCGGAAATCAGAGTTAAAGCTTGCGGAGAAGATAGACGAACTCTACCGCACGGCGGTTGATACGGCAGAAACAATTCTGGTAAAATAAAAACAATCCCCGTTATCATAACGGGGATTGCATGTGTTTGTATTGAAAATCAACCGACAATAAATGGTCTGATCTCATCCTGGATCGCTGCAAGCTTGTCGCCTGTTGCATGAACAGTTAGCTCAACCGGCTTGTTTAAGTCCAGACTGAAGATACCCATGATAGATTTTGCGTCGATAACATATCGTCCGGAGATCAGATCGAAGTCACAATCGAACTTCGCGATGATGTTAACGAAATCACGTACTTTGTCGATGGAATTCAATGATACCATGAATTTTTCCACAATCGTTTCCTCCCGTGTCTCAAATATTATTCCTTGATTTCATACTACATTTTGTATGTGAAAAAGTCAATGTTTCTACATAGAATTTGAGAGGTTTTCATGATGAAAAAAGCGGCGATCCATACGCTGGGATGTAAAGTAAATACCTACGAATCAGACGCCATGCGTGAGCTTCTGGTCAGTGCCGGGTATGAGATCGTACCGTTTTCTGACAAGGCGGATGTTTATATTGTTAATACCTGCTCTGTGACAAATGTCGCGGATCACAAATCAAGACAGATGCTGCACCGGGCAAAAAAGCAGAATCCGGATGCGGTCCTGGTCGCTGCCGGCTGCTATGTCCAGACGGCAACGGAACAAGCAAAACAGGATGCAGGGATCGATATTCTGATCGGCAACAACCAGAAAAAAGATCTGATCCCGCTGCTTTTGCAGTTTGAAAAGGAGCGGACAAATGCCTGCCAGATCAGCGATATCAGCAAGGATACAGAGTATGAAGAGCTTAGTGTATCTGCCCCGTCAGGGCATACAAGAGCCTTTTTAAAGGTACAGGACGGATGCAACCAGTTTTGCAGCTACTGTATCATTCCCTATGCGAGAGGAAGGATCAGAAGCCGTCATCCGGAGGATGTTTATGAGGAGGTCGTACGGCTTTCAGAGAACGGTTTTCAGGAGATCGTCCTGACCGGTATTCATTTGAGTTCTTATGGAAAAGAGATCGGTACCGATCTGCTTTCGCTGATCGAACGGATTCATGGGATCGAAGGGATCAGACGGATCCGCCTGGGGTCTTTAGAGCCTGGTATTATCACTGACGGGTTCGTAAGCCGGCTGGCCTCGCTAAACAAGGTATGTCCGCATTTTCATCTGTCCCTGCAGAGCGGGTCGGATACGGTTTTAAAGCGGATGAACAGACATTATACATCGGCTGAGTATCTGGAAAAATGTCAGATCCTGAAGTCACATTATCAGGATCCGGCACTGACAACCGATATCATTGTCGGGTTTCCGGGAGAATCGGAAGAGGAGTTTGCGGATTCATGCAGGATCGTTCGAGAGGCCGGCTTTGCGGATGTACACATATTTAAGTTTTCCAGAAGGTCAGGGACGCCTGCCGACCGGATGCCGGATCAGATCACAGAGGCGCAAAAGACCGAGCGGTCTCATGTGCTTGCCGATGTATGTGCTTCGGTCAGAAGAGAATTCCTTTCCTGTTATGAGGGGAAAGATGTAGAGGTTCTGTTTGAAAAAAGCACCGAAAAGGACGGGGTACGATACTATGAAGGCTATACCCCTGAGTATTTAAGGGTTTGCATTCCTTCTGATGAGGACCTTAAGAATCAGATAAAGGTGGTTGAATTTTCTGACAGGTTGTTATAGAATGTATTTAAATTTTGATTAATGAGGTTTACGATATGCAGGATTTAGGGAACACACAATATTTTAAAGTTGAAACGGACACCTCTTTGAAGGTAGGCGATGTATTGGAGATCGTCTATAAAGCGATGCAGGAAAAAGGATATAATCCGATCAATCAGATTGTCGGGTATATCATGTCCGGTGATCCGACCTATATTACCAGTCATAAGAACGCACGCAGCCTCATTATGAAAGTAGAGCGTGATGAACTCGTGGAAGAAGTACTGAAGTATTATGCCATGGTTCATAAATGGGGTTCTTGATCCGTGCGGATTATGGGATTGGATTTTGGGTCCAAAACGGTCGGGGTCGCGATCAGCGACCCGCTTTTACTTACTGCGCAAAGTTTAGAGACGATCTACAGGCAGCAGGAGAACAAGCTGCGTCGTACGCTTGCGCGGATTGAGGCTTTATGCACTGAGTATGAAGTGGATCTGATCGTTTTAGGACTCCCGAAGAATATGGATGATACTGAGGGGGAACGCTGTGAGAAGACCAGAGCGTTTCAGGAAATGCTTGAAAGGAGAACAGGCATTTCTGTTGTATTTCAGGATGAGCGCCTGACAACGTGGGAGGCAGACCAGATCCTGATCGAGGACGGCATTCCTTTTGAAGAGCGGAAAAAATATGTAGATAAGATTGCAGCCTCTTTGATCCTGCAGGAATATCTGGATGCCAGACGATCATGATCATTTTTTAGACAATCGAATATACTGATATGACATAGAAAGGCCAAATGCAAATGGAAAGGCTGATATTTACGGATGGTGACACGGGAGAGCAGGCAGAACTGTATCTGCTCGAGGAGACCAGCATCGGTGGTGTTACCTACTATCTTGCGACGGAAGAAGAATCGGAAGATTCTTTGGCATATATTTTTAAAGAAATCTGTTCGGATGATGATGAGCTTACACTGGAGATCGTAGAAGATGATACGGAGTTGAACGCGATCGCCAAAGTTTTTGCTGAGCTCATTGATGATACGGATATCACATTATCGTGATGAATTGTAATTAGCATCTTTTGGAAACAGTGTCATTTCTTTTTAGAAAGCACTGTTTTTTCGTGTGAGGTAAATGACAATGGGGAAAGAATCAAACAATCAGAAACTGAAAATCGTTCCTTTGGGGGGACTTGAAACGATCGGCATGAATATCACGGCCTTTGAATATGAGGACAGTATCATTATCGTAGACTGTGGTATGTCCTTTCCGGAATATGACATGTACGGCATTGATCTGTGTGTGCCGGTGCTGACTTATCTTCAGGAGAATCTGGAGAAGGTCAAGGGCTTTTTTATCACGCATGGCCATGAGGATCATATCGGTGCGCTTCCATATGTTCTTTTGGAGGTCAATGTTCCGATCTATGCGACGAAGCTGACGATGGGACTGATCGATCATAAGCTCGAAGAACATGGACTTCTGGAAACAACGAAGAGAAAGGTAGTTACATACGGACAGCATATCAATCTTGGCTGCTTCCGTGTGGAATTTATCAAAACAAACCACAGCATTCAGGATGCGGCGGCACTGGCGATCTATTCACCGGCAGGTATTGTTGTGCATACCGGTGACTTTAAGGTGGACTACACACCGGTTTACGGAGATTCGATCGATCTGCAGCGGTTTGGCGAGCTCGGAAAGAAGGGCGTGCTGGCACTGATGAGTGACAGTACGAATGCGGAGCGTCCGGGTAACACGATGTCAGAGAAAACCGTCGGCAAAGCGTTTGAGGCGATCTTCAGGGAGCATCAGAACCAGAGGATCATTGTGGCGACATTTGCGTCGAATGTTGACCGCGTGCAGCAGATCATCAATACCGCATATCAGTTTGGAAGAAAGGTCTGTGTGGAAGGTCGCAGTATGGTCAATATCATTTCGATCGCGTCTGAGCTGGGGTATCTGAGTATCCCGGCCAATACGCTGGTAGAGATCGATCAGTTAAAGGATTATCCGGACGAGCGGACTGTTCTGATCACGACGGGAAGTCAGGGAGAACCGCTGGCGGCACTTTCCAGAATGGCAACAGGCATTCACAGAAAGGTCAAGATCACACCGAATGATCTGATCGTATTCAGCTCGAACCCGATCCCGGGGAATGAAAAAGCGGTCTCGAATATCATTAATGAGTTATACAGAAAGAGTGCAGAAGTCATTTTCCAGGATACACATGTTTCCGGACATGCATGCCAGGAGGAGATCAAGCTGATCTATTCTCTGGTCAATCCGAAATATGCGATCCCGATCCACGGAGAGTTCAAGCACAGAAAAGCGGCGGCCGGCGTTTGTAAGCAGCTCGGCTATGACGATGACCATATCTTGATGCTGGAATCGGGAGATGTTCTGGCAATCGATGAAAACGGTGCAGAGGTGATCGATAAGGTGCCGGCAGGTACGGTATTTGTCGATGGACTTGGTATTGGCGATGTCGGAAACATCGTGATGCATGACAGAAGACATCTGGCAGAAAACGGTATCGTGATCGTGGTTATGTCAATGGATTCCGCTTCGGGTCAGATCATTGCAGGACCGGACATGGTTTCCCGCGGCTTTATCTATGTCAGAGAATCAGAAAATCTGATGGAAGAAGCACAGGAAGTGCTCAATGATACAGTCGATCATGTTATGGAGAGAAATATTACAGACTGGGGCAAGATAAAATCGGAGATCAAGGATAATCTGGGAAGCTTCCTTTGGAAAAAGACCAGACGTAACCCGATGATCATTCCGATCATCATGGATGTATAAGATATGATCATTGACGAGAGATATACAACATTTGTCAATTCCTATCTGCCGCAAAAGAGCGCTTTCCTGGAAGAACTTGAGGAGAATGCGAAAAAGGAAAATGTCCCGGTGATCCGTCGGGAAATGCAGGGGCTTTTGTCCGTGATCATTACCTCAAAACGTCCGGCAAAGATCCTTGAGATCGGAACGGCAGTCGGTTTTTCTGCCTTGTTTATGGAGGACATCTCAGAGGTTCCCGTACAGATCACAACGATCGAGAACTATGAGAAACGAATCCGGGAAGCGGAGAAAAACTTCCGCATGGCCGGGAAAGAGGATGCAATCCGTCTTTTAAAGGGAGATGCGCAGGAGATCCTGCCGACCTTGACAGAAGACTATGATCTGATCTTTATGGATGCGGCGAAGGGGCAGTATCTGAATTTTCTGGAAGATACGATAAGACTTCTGGATGATCACGGACTGCTGATATCCGACAATATCTTTCAGGATGGTGAGCTGATCGAGTCAAGGTTTGCCGTCAAAAGAAGAGACAGGACCATTCATAAACGGATGCGTGAATTCTTATATCAGATCACACACGATCCGCGCCTGGTCACATCGATTCTGACGGTGGGTGACGGTGTGGCGATCAGCGTAAAAAGAGGATGTAAAGAATGAAGAAACCGGAACTTTTGATCCCGGCAGGGAGCCTTGATGTATTAAAAGTTGCTGTCAGATACGGTGCAGATGCCGTATATGTCGGCGGAGAAGCGTTCGGGCTTCGTGCAAACGCCAAGAACTTTTCCATGGATGATCTGCGGGAAGGGATCGCATTTGCGCATGCACATGATGTGAAGGTATATGTAACAGCCAATATTTATGCGCACAATGAGGATCTTGACGGCGTCAGAGCATATTTTGAAGAACTCAAAGAGATCAAACCGGACGCGCTGCTGATCTCGGATCCCGGTGTATACAGGATCTGGGCCGAGGTATGCCCTGAGATCGACCTGCATGTCAGCACGCAGTCTAATAATGTCAATTACGGGACATTTCTGTTCTGGCAGAATCTGGGCGCAAAGCGTGTTGTGACAGGCAGGGAGCTTTCGCTGGCCGAGATTCGGGAAATCCGTGCAAATATCCCGGATGACCTTGAGATCGAAACATTTGTACATGGCGCCATGTGCATTTCATACTCCGGCAGATGTCTTTTGAGCAATTATATGACAGGACGGGATGCGAATCGCGGGGCCTGTACACATCCGTGCCGGTGGCAGTATTCCATCGTCGAGGAAAAACGTCCCGGGGAGTATATGCCGGTTTTTGAAAACGAACGCGGCACGTATATTTTTAATTCCAAGGATCTTTGTATGGTCGAGCATCTGCCTGATATGATCGCAGCGGGCATTGACAGCCTGAAGGTGGAAGGACGGATGAAGACAGCGCTGTATGTAGCGACGGTCGCAAGGACTTACAGGAAAGCGATCGATGACTATTTTGAAGATCCGAAAAAATATGAAGAGAACATGCCGTGGTATCTGGATCAGATCTCTGACGGTACCTTCCGGCAGTTTACGACCGGATTCTTTTACGGGAAGCCGGATGAATCGGCACAGATTTATGATGCCAATACCTATATTAAAACCTATACCTACATCGGAACGGTACAGGGCATGGATGCGGATGGCAGGGTCGTCTGGACACAGAAAAACAAGTTCTGTGTCGGAGATACGATCGAGATCATGAAACCGGACGGTGAAAATATCGCAGTGACGGTCCGCTCAATCCGCGACGCGGAAGGAAATGAGATGCCAAGCGCGCCGCATTCGAAGCAGGAGCTGCATGTGGACATCGGAATAGCAGCGGAACCGCTGGATATTATACGGCAGGCGGCGGAGTGACAGGATCGTAACAGCAGGATGAGATCAGGAGGTACTATGGCTGGATCTACATTCGGAACCAATTTTAGAATTACAACATGGGGTGAGTCGCATGGCGCGGGCTTAGGAGTAGTCGTAGATGGCTGCCCGGCCGGTCTGTCACTGAAAGAGACTGACATTCAGACTTATCTTGACAGGAGAAAACCCGGAACTTCGGTATACACTACACCAAGAAAAGAGGCGGACTGTGTTCAGATTCTTTCCGGGGTGTTTGAAGGAAAGACGACGGGAACGCCGATCTCCATGATGGTATCAAATACCAATGAGCACTCAAAGGACTATGAGGCGCTCCGGGATCTTTACAGACCGGGGCATGCGGATTATACATTTGATCAGAAGTTCGGGATCAGGGATCATCGGGGCGGCGGCCGTTCTTCCGGACGTGAGACGATCGGGCGTGTGGCTGGCGGAGCAGTAGCCGCGAAAGTCCTGGCAGAATGCGGCATTACATTACTGACCTATGCGACGCAGATTGGCCCGGTCAGGATCAATTCGGACCGTTTTGACCGAAACGAGATTCTGTCAAATCCGTTTTGCATGCCTGACGCTGAGGCGGCAAAAGAGGCGGCTTTGTATCTGGATCAATGCCGGGAAGAAAAGGATTCTGCCGGCGGTATCATCGAATGTGTGATCACAGGCGTACCTGCAGGGGTCGGCGCACCGGTCTTTGATAAGCTTGACGCAAAGCTTGCGCAGGCAATCTTTTCCATCGGTGCAGTCAAGGGCTTTGAAGTAGGCGATGGCTTTGCAGTGGCCGGCGCAAACGGGTCTTCCAATAATGATGCGTTCATCCCGGACGGGGAATCCGGTCAAATCAAAAAGGAAACGAATCATGCAGGAGGAATCCTTGGCGGTATCAGTGATGGATCTCCGATCGTTTTCCGGGCCGCGATCAAACCGACGCCTTCGATCGGCAGAGAACAGAAGACGGTAACAAGGGACGGTAAAGCGACCACGATATCGATTGCCGGCCGACATGATCCGATTATCGTGCCGCGCGCAGTAGTTGTCGTAGAGTGCATGGCAGCAGTTACCATTCTGGATCTGATGATGGAAAATCTCGGAAGCCGTTTGAAAAACTTAAAAAAATAGTAGCATATACCATATTGAAAGTTGTATTGGACACAACTAAAAGTTTTGTCTGGTACAACTTTTGTTTTGTTTACAATACAACTGAAATTTTCTATAATTCCTCATTAGTAAGAGCTAACTGTTGGCTTGGAATAATGATAAATCAAAAGGAGGAATTAAAATGTTTGACTATTCAGGAAAGGTTGTTGCGATCTCAGGTGCTTCTTCCGGTCTCGGAAAGCAGATGGCAGAAGCTTATGCTTCATGTGGAGCAAATCTTGTTCTTATGGCGAGACGTATCGAGCGTCTTGAGGCAAGTGCGGCAGAATGGACAGAAAAATACGGCGTTGAGATTCTTCCTCTTAAATGTGATGTTACCAGTACCGAATCTCTGGAAGAAACAGCTGCTGCGATCGAAGAGAAATTCGGTCATTGCGAGGTAATCCTGAACTGCGCGGGTGGTGAAAAAGGCACCGGAACACCGCTTATGGACTATAAGAAAGAGGATTGGGAGTTTACACTTAACCTGGATCTTACCTCCATCTTTGAAAGTACAAAAGTATTTACAAATCTTATGAAGAGATCAATGGATGCCGGAAAGCAGACATATGGACGCGTGATCAACATCGCTTCCATTTACGGACTTGTCGGAAATACAGCGATTCCGACCATTGCATATCATGCAACCAAGGGCGCAGTTGTAAACTTTACAAGAGGTGCTGCTGCAGAGCTTGCGACACAGGGCATTACCTGTAACGCAATCTGCCCCGGATATTTCTATACAGAACTCACGCAGGAAACCCTTGATTCAGAATTCTTCCAGGCTTTCGCAAATCAGTCAGTACCTATGAAGAGATATGGCAATCCCGGAGAACTGAATTCTGTTGCCGTATTCCTGGGTGCAGAAGAATCTTCCTACGTGACCGGTCAGGCGATCGCCGTAGACGGCGGATATACATGCGTATAGAGTAACAGCATACATGAAGTCATTTCTGCAGGCGGAAGTTTTTGGGAGCTTCCGCCTGTTTCATGTTGTTAAACAAATTCGAATATAAATCAACGCTGCATCGAAAGAAACCCTCTTGCAAGTCATATGTTAAATGAGTAAAATAAGAAACGCTATAAATACAAGATTAACAGTCTAAACAGAAGGCGGAGCATATATGTATCGAATCATTAAAAAAGACGGCAGAGCAAAACGGGCAGAACTGACGACGGTTCACGGTACGATCCAGACCCCGGTTTTTATGAACGTAGCAACGGCAGGCGCGATCAAAGGCGGCGTTGATACAGAAGATCTGAAGAAGATCCGCACACAGGTGGTATTGGGAAATACCTACCATCTGCATGTAAGACCGGGAGATGAGCTGGTACGGGAACTTGGCGGTTTACATAAGTTTATGCGCTGGGACGGACCGATCCTTACGGATTCCGGCGGGTTCCAGGTATTCTCACTGGCGGATTTGAGAAAGATTAAAGAAGAAGGCGTCTGGTTTCATTCCCATGTGGACGGCCGGAAGATCTTTATGGGACCGGAAGAGAGTATGCGGATCCAGTCAAATCTCGGGTCCACGATCGCAATGGCGTTTGATGAATGCCCGCCTGCGCTTGCGGAAAGAAGCTATGTTGAACAGTCTGTTGACCGGACCACACGCTGGATGGCGCGATGCAGGAAAGAAATGGATCGCCTGAACCGGATGGAGGGGACAGTAAACCCGAATCAGCTTCTGTTCGCGATCAATCAGGGCGCGATCTTCGATGACATCAGAATCCGCCATGCCAAAGAGCTGCAGGAGTTTGATCCCGACGGGTACGCGATCGGCGGACTGGCAGTCGGTGAGAGCCATGAGGAAATGTATCACATCCTGGATGTAACGGTGCCGCACCTGCCGGAAGACAAACCGACTTATCTGATGGGCGTCGGAACACCGGAAAACATCCTCGAGGCTGTGGATCGCGGCGTAGACTTTTTTGATTGTGTATATCCGAGCCGGAACGGACGGCATGGGCATGTCTATACATCAGAAGGCAAACGGAACCTGTTCAATCAGAAATACGAAAAGGATCTGAAACCGATCGACGAGGCCTGTGACTGCCCGGTCTGTCAGACATACAGCCGTGCCTATATCAGACATCTGCTCAAGGCGAAAGAGATGCTTGGCATGCGTCTTTGTGTGATGCATAATCTTCATTTTTACAATCATCTGATGGAGGAGATCAGAGATGCGATCGAACGTGGAGAGTATGCTTCGTTCAAGAAAGAGAAGCTTGCGGCGATGAACCCGGATCAGTAAAAATGTTGTGTGCATTGTATACAACTTATGGTTTGACATGAAATCCTTGATTTGTTGATAAAGTGCTTGAAGAATTCATGGATTTTGTGTAGAATGATTAGCGATGCACATTATATGTGGCAAAGTATTTTATTATATTCAGGAGGAATAATATGTTATTAAGCGGTGGTTTATTTGGTTCCGGCGGTGGTACAGCCGGCTCTTCGGGAATTATCATCTGGATTGTGATCCTTGTGGTATTTATGTTTGTATTCATGATCAGACCACAGAGAAGAGAGCAGCAGAAAAAACAGGATATGATGAAGTCGATGTCAGTTGGAGATACTGTTTTAACGACAAGTGGTTTCTACGGCACACTGATCGATATTTCCGGAGATACTGTAATCGTTGAGTTTGGTAATAACAAAAACTGCCGTATCCCGATGCAGCTTGCGGCAATCGCGCAGGTTGAACATGCAGAAGATGCTGTTGCTTCCACTCAGGAAGAGGAAGCACCGGCTGAAGATTCCGCAAAAAAGGGTTTCTTTAAAAAATAATGAAAAGGGATTTGCATCAGGACATGGAAGACCTCGTGGTTGCCTGTGTCCTGATTTTTTAAATTCAAGAAAACACAGGAGGATATCATATTGAGCTTTCATATTGGCGTGATATCAGGCGACGGAATCGGACCGGAGGTTGTGGCAGAAGCCAAAAAGGTTCTGGATACGGTTGCTGATAAATACGGACATAAGTTTGAGTACGAAGACATTCTGATGGGCGGATGCTCCATCGATGCAACAGGAGAGCCACTGACAGACCACGCGATCACGCAGGCATTAGCTTCCGATGCTGTCCTGATGGGATCGATCGGCGGTAATACACAGACATCGCCATGGTATCAGCTGCCGGCTGACAAAAGACCGGAAGCAGGTCTTTTAAAGCTGCGGAAATCATTGAATCTGTTCGCAAATATGCGGCCGGCTTTTCTGTATAATGAGTTGCGGGAAGCGTGTCCTTTGCGGGATTCCGTGATCGGAGACGGCTTTGATATGGTGATCATGCGTGAGCTGACAGGCGGCCTGTATTTCGGGGAAAGGTCCACGGAAGAAGTAGACGGTATCCTGATGGCGACGGATACGCTGACCTACAGTGAGACAGAGATCCGCCGCATTGCAATCAAGGCATTTGAGATCGCCAGAAAGCGTCGTAAAAAAGTGACAAGCGTGGATAAGGCAAACGTGCTGGATTCTTCCCGCCTCTGGAGAGGTATGGTGGAAGAGGTGGCAGCGGACTATCCGGATGTTTCTTATGAGCATATGCTGGTTGATAACTGCGCGATGCAGCTGGTACGCAATCCGGGACAGTTTGATGTGATCCTGACAGAGAATATGTTTGGAGATATTCTGTCGGATGAGGCAAGCATGGTAACAGGGTCTCTTGGTATGCTGGCTTCCGCAAGTATGAATGATACGAAGTTTGGTCTTTATGAACCAAGTGGCGGATCAGCGCCGGATATCGCAGGAAAAGGCATCGCCAATCCAATCGCGACGATCCTTTCTGCAGCATTGATGCTGCGGTTTTCCTTCGATCTGGATAAAGAAGCACTGGCAGTGGAAAAAGCTGTTCAGAAGTTTCTGGAGGATGGATACAGAACCATCGACATTATGCCGCGCAACGGCTCAGATGCGGCAAAGGTAAAGCAGGTCGGCACAAAAGAAGCAGGAGACCTGATTTGTGAAAGAATTTAACAGAAATTGTTGAGAATATCATTTTTTAGTTATAGGAGGGGAATTATGAGAAGTGATAACGTAAACAAGGGAATGCAGCAGGCACCGCACAGATCACTGTTTAATGCGCTTGGCTTTACCGCTGAAGAAATGCAGAAACCGATGATCGGTATCGTAAACGGATACAATGAGATCGTTCCGGGACATATGAATCTGGACAAACTGACACAGGCTGCAAAGCTTGGAGTTGCAGAAGCAGGCGGAATGCCGGTTGAGTTCCCGGCAATCGCAGTATGCGATGGTATTGCAATGGGGCATATCGGTATGAAATACTCTCTGGTTACCAGAGATCTGATCGCTGATTCGATCGAGGCTATGGCGATGGCACATCAGTTTGACGGTCTTGTCATGATCCCGAACTGCGACAAGACAGTTCCGGGTATGCTGATGGCTGCAGCAAGACTGAACATTCCGACCGTATTTGTCAGTGGCGGCCCGATGCTTGCAGGTCGTGTCAATCGTCATAAAACCAGCCTTTCTTCCATGTTTGAGGCAGTTGGCTCTTACTCTGCAGGAACACTGGATGAAGCAGGCGTTCTTGAATTTGAGGAGAATACCTGCCCGACATGCGGATCCTGCTCCGGTATGTATACCGCAAACTCCATGAACTGTCTGACAGAGTCTCTTGGCATGGGTCTTCCGGGCAACGGTACGATCCCAGCTGTATATTCCGAGAGAATCAAGCTTGCAAAACATGCAGGTATGGCCGTTATGGATATGCTTGAAAAAGATATCAAACCGCGCGATATCATGACCTGGGACGCATTTATGAATGCGCTGACCATGGATATGGCACTCGGATGTTCTACAAACTCTATGCTGCATCTTCCGGCGATCGCATGGGAAGCAGGCCATAAGATCGATCTGGATATCGCAAATGAAATGAGCGAGCGTACACCGAACCTTTGCCATCTGGCACCGGCAGGTCCGACCTATATGGAAGATCTGAATGCGGCCGGCGGCGTATATGCGGTTATGAATGAACTGAATAAACTGAATCTTCTTCATACGGATTGCATGACTGTTACAGGCAAAACGATCGGTGAAAACATGAAAGGCCGCATCAACAGAGATCCGGAAGTCATCCGTCCGGTTGAGGATCCTTACAGCAAGACCGGCGGTATTGCTGTACTGAAGGGTAATATTGCACCGGATTCAGGTGTTGTAAAACGTTCTGCAGTTGCACCTGAAATGATGGTACATGAAGGACCGGCAAGAGTATTTGATTGTGAAGAAGATGCGATCGATGCGATCAAGGGCGGCAAGATCAATCCGGGTGATGTCGTTGTCATCCGTTATGAAGGCCCGAAGGGCGGCCCGGGTATGCGTGAGATGTTAAATCCGACATCCGCGATCGTTGGTATGGGGCTTGGCTCTACCGTAGCACTTCTGACAGACGGACGTTTCTCCGGTGCTTCCAGAGGCGCGGCAATCGGTCATATCTCACCGGAGGCAGCAGTCGGCGGACCGATCGCTCTGGTTGAGGAAGGCGATATCATTAAGATCAACATTCCGGAAAACACTTTGAATGTAGACGTTCCGGATGAAGTACTTGCAGAAAGAAAGAAAAAATGGCAGCCGAGGGAGCCGCGTGTAACAACCGGTTATCTTGCTCGTTACGCAGCAATGGTAACTTCCGGAAACACCGGCGCGATCCTTCAGGTTCCGGGAAAAGAGGATTAATAGATAAAATGCAGTTAACGGGAGCAGAAATCGTAATTGAATGTCTAAAAGAGCAGGGTGTGGATACTGTATTCGGTTATCCGGGCGGTGCGATCTTAAATGTTTATGATGAGCTTTATAAGCATGCTGATGAGATCCACCATGTTCTGGTTTCTCACGAGCAGGGCGCATCCCATGCGGCAGACGGTTATGCGCGTTCAACAGGTAAAGTCGGCGTTTGTCTGGCAACATCAGGTCCGGGCGCGACGAATCTGGTCACAGGGATTGCCACGGCACTGATGGATTCGGTGCCGATGGTAGCCATTACCTGTAACGTAGGTGTACCGCTTTTAGGAAAAGACAGTTTTCAGGAGATCGATATCCGAGGCATCACGACACCGATCACAAAGCATAACTTTATCGTAAAGGATGTGAATCAGCTGGCTGATGTCCTGCGCAGAGCATTTCGCATTGCAAAGACAGGACGTCCGGGACCGGTACTTGTAGATATCCCGAAGGATGTAACCGGTGCAATGGCGGAGTATACCTTCACACCTGCAGAAGAAGTGGAACCGGTGACGGATCAGATCACAGACGAAGCCATTAATGAGGCGTTACAGCTGATCTGTGAAGCAAAGCATCCATATGTCTTTGTCGGTGGCGGTGCGATCATTGCTAATGCCTCCGAGGAGTTGCGTACCTTTGTTTCAAAACTGGACGCACCAGTGTGTGATTCCCTGATGGGAAAGGGCGCGTTTGACGGAAGTGATCCGCTCTACACAGGCATGCTCGGTATGCATGGTACAAAAGCATCAAATCTTGGTGTCAGTGAATGTGACCTTCTGATCGCCGTAGGCACCAGATTTTCGGACCGCGTCATTGGAAATGCATCACAGTTTGCAAAGGATGCAAAAGTCCTTCAGTTTGATGTGGATCCGGCTGAGATCAATAAAAACATTCAGACAGATGTCGCTGTGATCGGGGATGTAAAGGAAATCCTGAAAAAGATCAACGAAAAGATGCCGCAGCTCTCACATCCGCTCTGGCTTGCGCATGTCGCAGAGCTGAAGGAAAAATATCCATTGTTCTATTCCTATGAGGGATTGAGCGGCCCATGGATGATCGAGGAAATCTATCGTCAGAAGAAGGATGACGTAATCATCCTTGCAGAAGTCGGACAGCATCAGATGTGGGCAGCACAATACTATCAGTATTCCAAACCTCGTACATTTTTAACTTCCGGCGGTCTTGGAACCATGGGATTCGGTCTTGGCGCATCAATCGGCGCACAGATCGGAAATCCGGACAAACAGGTCATTAATATAGCCGGCGACGGTTGCTTCCGCATGAATATGAATGAGCTGGCGACTGCCGTAAGACAGGAGCTGCCGCTTATTGAGATCATCGTCAATAATTCCGTGCTTGGTATGGTACATCAGTGGCAGGGACTGTTTTATGAGAAACGGTATTCCCATACGGTCCTGAAGGATCCCGTAGATTATGTGAAGCTGGCAGAGGCAATGGGCGCGGAGGCGGTTCGTGTAACGACAAGAGAGGAGTTTACGGAAGCGTTTGCAAAGGCGCTCGAGAGTAAAGTGCCGTTTGTTATGGACTGTGTTGTCAACAGCGATGATAATGTATGGCCGATGGTTGCGCCGGGGAAAGCCATTTCTGATGTTGTAGACGAAACTGACATTTAAGCAAAACTGTCTGTTGACGAATCATCGGAAAAGGGATAAGATAAGATGGTTAAAAGATTAACAAAAGACTGTTAAAAGATTAACAAAACTACTTTTAGGAGGAGAACATGAACAGAGTATACAATTTTTCGGCAGGACCGGCATGCCTGCCGCTGGATGTATTAAAAGAAGCACAGGAGGAGATGCTGGATTATCGCGGACATGGAATGTCCGTTATGGAAATGAGCCATCGCTCTCCGATGTTCCAGAACATTATTGATGAGGCAGAAGCAGATCTGCGTGAATTGATGGGAATTCCGGACAATTATAAAGTAATGTTCTTACAGGGCGGTGCTACAGCACAGTTTGCTGCGATTCCGCTGAATCTGTATCAGAACGGTGCGGCTGATTATGTCGTGACCGGAACCTGGTCAAAGAAAGCATTTACGGAAGCTAAGAAATTCACAGATGCACAGTGCATTGCAACTTCTGAAGATAAGACATATTCTTATGTTCCGGATCTTACGGATCTGCCGATCCGTGACAATGCAGACTATGTATATATCTGCCAGAATGAGACCATTCACGGCACGACAATCTGGAATTTGCCGAATACCAAAGGAAAAGAACTGGTAGCAGATGTATCTTCCTGCTTCCTCTCCATGCCGATTGACGTCTCAAAATTTGGCGTAGTTTATGGTGGTGTTCAGAAGAATATCGGTCCTGCCGGTATGGCGATCGTAATCGTACGGGAAGATCTGATCCGCGATACACTGCCGAAGCCAACCCCGGTTATCCTTGACTGGAAAGCATTTTCCGATGCAGGTTCCATGTACAACACACCGCCGTGCTATACGATCTATATGTGTGGAAAGACCTTTAAGTGGCTGAAAAATCTTGGCGGTCTGGAAGGTATCTATGAGATCAATAAAAACAAGGCGGGTATGTTCTATGATTATCTGGACAGCAGTCAGATGTTCAAGGGCGCAGTTGTAAAAGAAGACCGTTCTCTGATGAACATCCCGTTTGTGATCGGAGACAAGGATCTGGAAGCTCAGTTCATTGCAGAATCCAAGGCGGCAGGATTTGACAATCTGAAAGGACACCGCAGTGTCGGCGGCATGCGTGCATCGATCTATAACGCAATGCCGGTTCAGGGTGTTAAAGATCTGATTGCGTTCATGAAGGATTTCGAAGAGAAGAACATTTCCAAACTGAACTAGTTTATAGCATACGGACAGAGTGGATGCTCTGTCCGTATGATGCATGAAAAAGGAGAAAAGAAAGATGAAATATACTTGCCTGAATCCGATCGCTGCCTGCGGTCTGGATCTTTTTACAGATGATTATGAGAAAACAGAAGAACTGGCAGAAGCGGATGCGGTCCTTGTCAGAAGTGCAGCAATGCATGATCTTGAGCTCCCGGAAAATATGCTCGCGATCGCACGTGCAGGCGCCGGTGTTAATAACATCCCGCTTGTAAAATGTGCAGAGCAGGGAATCGTTGTATTCAATTCCCCGGGTGCAAACGCAAACGGTGTAAAAGAGCTTGTGATCGCTGGTATGTTACTGGCATGCCGTGATATCGTTGGCGGAATTGAGTGGGTAAAAGAAAACAGTGATGATGAAAACGTCGGCAAAGCTGCAGAGAAAGCGAAAAAAGCTTTTGCAGGAACCGAAGTGAAAGGTAAGAAGCTCGGCGTCATCGGTCTTGGCGCGATCGGCGTACTGGTTGCAAATGCGGCAGTAGATCTTGGCATGGAAGTCATCGGCTATGATCCGTACCTTTCCGTGAAAGCAGCATGGAATATCTCCAGAAATGTAAAATATGTTCAGAATCCGGAAGATATTTATCGTGAATGTGATTTTATCACGATCCATGTTCCGCTGATGGACAGCACAAAGGGCATGATCAGCAAGGAAGCGATCGGCATGATGAAAGAGACAGCGATCGTTCTGAATTTTGCAAGAGACACACTGGTAGATGAGACCGCGATGGTTGAGGCATTAAAAGCAGGAAAGATCCGCAAATATGTGGTTGATTTCCCGTCAGCGATCACAGCAGGAAAAGAAGGCTGCATCGTCATCCCGCATCTTGGTGCTTCCACAGAGGAGTCAGAGGATAACTGTGCGATCATGGCTGTTGAAGAGCTGCGTGACTACATCGAGAACGGTAATATCATCAATTCCGTAAACTATCCGTCCTGCGATCATGGCCCGATCACAACAAAAGAGCGTGTTTGCATCATTCATAAGAACATCACAAATACGATCGGTAAATATGCATCCATCCTTGGAGAGAGCGGCATCAATATTTCCGATATGGTAGATAAGAGCCGTGGAGAATATGCTTATTCTCTGATCGATATTGATGATGAGATCGATGATGCCACCATTGCAAAACTGAAAGAAGTAGAGGGCGTGATCCGCGTTCGTGTGATCCGTAAGTAAAAAAGGAGTTTTTATGGCAAAGATTCATCCGTTTGCTGCAATCCGTCCGGCAGAAGAGAAGGCTTCCCGTATCGCGGCATTGCCATACGATGTTTATAATAGTGCGGAAGCAAGAATTGAAGTGGAAAAAGAACCGCTTTCCTTTCTTTGCATTGACCGCCCGGAGACGCAGTTTCCCGTAGGCCAGGATATGTATGCGCCGGAAGTTTACAAAAAAGCACATGACATTCTCTGGCAGATGGTTGAAAACGGCGACTTTATCAAAGATGACGCACCTTGTTATTATGTTTACGAACTGACGATGAACGGCCGCACACAGACCGGTATCGTTGCATGTGCATCCATCGATGATTATGTTTCAGGCGTGATCAAAAAGCATGAGAATACCAGAGAAGAAAAGGAACAGGACAGAATCCGTCATGTAGACACCTGCAATGCGCAGACCGGTCCGATCTTTCTGGCTTATCGTACCAATGAAACGATCAATCAGATCGTTAACGCAAAAAAAGCAGAGCAGCCTGTATACGACTTTACGGCACCTGATCAGGTGACACACCGTGTCTGGGTCATTCGTGACGCGGCATCGGTAGATGCGATCCGCGATGCTTTCGATGCGATCCGCGCGATCTATATTGCGGATGGCCATCACCGTTGTGCGTCTGCTGTTAAGGTTGGACTTAAGAGAAGAGCAGAACATCCGGAATATGACGGAACAGAAGCTTTTAATGAGTTTCTGTCAGTACTGTTCCCGGACGATCAGCTTCACATTATGGATTACAACAGGGCAGTAAAAGATTTAAACGGTATGAGTGCTTCCGAGTTTCTGGAAAAACTCTCCGCAATCTGCGATGTTACCGAATCAACAGACGGTGACCATCATCCGGCACAAAAAGGAATGTTTTCCATGTTCCTTGACGGAAAGTGGTATAAGTGCGCATTCTTTGCGGCTGACAGAAATCCGGATCCGGTAGAAGGACTGGATGTATCATTGCTGCAAAAGCTGGTGCTGAATCCGCTTCTTGATATTCAGGATCCGCGTACGGATGCACGGATTGATTTTATCGGAGGGATCCGCGGACTGTCTGAACTCGAAAAGCGCTGCAGTGAGGACTGTGCAGTTGCGTTTGCCATGTATCCGACTTCAATCGGTGAACTGTTTGATGTAGCGGATGCAGGACTGCTGATGCCGCCGAAATCGACATGGTTTGAACCAAAGCTTCGAAGCGGTCTGTTTATCCATGAGATCTGATAAAACAGTATTGTTTTTATACAAGTACAAGGTTTCACATATTGACTTTAAACTATAATTATGGTAGCATTTTTCCTAGACAAATCCGCATTCATAGATGCGACATTCAGGAGGGGAAAAATGCAGGGTACTGTAAAATGGTTTAATGCAAAAAAAGGCTGGGGATTTATCACCGATTCAGAAGGGAATGAGATTTTTGTTCATTTCTCCAAGATCAATATGGATGGCTTTAAAGAGCTCAAAGACGGTGAAGCAGTCGAATATGACATTGAAGAAAGCGATAAAGGCCCGCAGGCAGTTAATGTAGTACGTCTGCAGTAAGTACCAATATTTTTGTTTCTTCAAACATCCCAACGGTTTTCCGCTGGGATGTTTTTCTTTTCAGGAGGTTTGAACGTGTCTGGAATTACAAATCCAAATTATGAATTGCTAAAGCAGGAACAGATCCCGGATATCCAGTCAGAAGGGTATTTGCTCCGGCATAAAAAGAGCGGTGCAAAGATATGTGTTTTGTCTAACCGGGATGAAAACAAAGTTTTTTTTATCGGATTCCGTACGCCGCCGAAGGATTCGACCGGCGTGGCACACATCATAGAGCACACGGTTTTATGCGGAAGCCGCAAGTTCCCGTTAAAGGACCCCTTTATTGAACTCGTAAAAGGTTCGATGAATACCTTTTTAAATGCAATGACATATCCGGATAAGACATTGTATCCGGTGGCAAGCTGTAATGACAAAGATTTTTCCAATCTGATGGATGTTTATATGGACAGCGTTTTCTATCCGAATATTTATCAGAATGAGAATATTTTCCGTCAGGAAGGCTGGCATTATGAGCTGGAAAACGCAGAGGATGATCTTACCATTAACGGTGTTGTTTACAATGAGATGAAGGGTGCGTTTTCTTCGCCGGAAGGGATCCTCGAACGTGAGATCTTCCGGTCGCTGTATCCGGACACATCATATGCAAATGAATCGGGCGGTGACCCGGAATGCATTCCGGATCTGACCTATGAGGATTATCTGGATTTTCACAGAACATATTATCATCCTTCTAACAGCTATATTTACCTTTACGGGGATTTTGATATCGAAGAGCGGCTGAATTGGCTTGACAGGGAATATCTGTCAGAGTTTGAGCAGATTAGAGTGGATTCTGAGATCGGTTTACAGACGCCGTTTGAAGCACCGCTTCAAAAGCAGATCTCTTATCCGGTCGCAAGTAACGCTTCTCTGGATCAGGCTTCTTATCTGGCCGCGGCCTGGTCTGTCGGGACCAATCTTGACAGAGAGCAGTACATTGCGTTTGATCTGTTGGAGTATGCACTGTTGAATGCGCAGGGCGCACCGTTAAAGCAGGCATTGCTGGATGCCGGGATCGGTAATGATATTTACGGCGGATATGACAGCGGTTCCTTACAGCCTGTATTTACTGTGATCGCGAAGAACACGGATGTTGATCAGAAAGAACGGTTTGTTTCCGTTATACAGAAGGTTTTGAAAGAGCAGGTGGAAAAGGGACTGCATAAAAGAACCCTGGAAGCGGCGTTAAATGCTTCGGAATTCAAATTCAGAGAAGCTGATTACGGCAACATTCCAAAAGGTCTGATGCTCGGCATACAGGTGATGGACGGATGGCTGTACGACGAGAATGCGCCATTTCTTCATCTGCATGAACTGGATGTGTATGACAGTCTGCGCAAAAAGCTGAATACCGGTTATTTTGAAGATCTGATCCGCACCTGTCTTCTTGACAATCCGCACTGCCTGATCCTGACAGCGGCACCAGATCCGGAGTTGAACCGAAAAAAGGAAGTTGCACTTGAAGAAACACTGTCAGATCATAAAAATGCGTTATCCGTGCAGGAGATCGATGAGCTGATCAAAAAAACAGAGGATGTGCATGCGTTTGGACTGACACCTTCGACACCGGAAGAACTCGCTACGATCCCGCATTTGACCAGAGCAGATATGAAACGGGACGCGGATCCTTTTTCGAATATCCTGTATGAGGAAGGAAACGTGCCTGTTTTGGCGCATGATTATGAGACCAACGGCATCCTTTATATCGATTTGCAGTTTGCGATCGATCATCTGAAGGAAGAAATGCTGCCGACGCTTGGGATCTTAAGACGTCTTCTCGGCAAGCTGGATACAAAGGCGTATACCTATACCGATCTGACAGATGAGATCTATCTTCATACGGGCGGGATCCGACCGGAGATCTCAATCTATGCAGATGTAACAGATCATGATGCCTATTCGGCAAGATTTGAGCTTCGGATCAAGGTGTTGAAAGAAAAGATCGCGGAAGCAGTGAAGCTGGTAAACAGTATTCTGTGTGATACCTGTTTTACAGATGAGAAAAGAATCTATGAACTGCTTGCGGAAGGCCGTTCAAGACTCAGATCGGACCTTAGCGAAGCGGGTCATTCGGCATCTGTAAAGCGTGCGCTTTCCTACCAGAGTCCGGTCTCCAGGTACGGAGATCTGACATCCGGTATCGCGTACTACAGGTTCCTGGAAGATCTGGTCGATCATTTTGAAGACCGGAAAGAGAAACTGCTTTCAGATGTAAAGGCATTGTATGAGGATATCTTCGCGGCAGACTCTCTGATGGTCAGCTGCACGTGTCAGAAAGCACTTCACCCGATCGTTTTACGGGCGGCCTCAGAGATCGCAGATATGCTTTCCGTAAAGGGTGAGCGGGAAGCAGCAAAGATTGAACCGTTTGATGGGAAAAATGAGGGATTTTCGGACGCCTCCCAGGTGCAGTATGTGTCAATTGCCGGAAAATATGATATCCAAAAAACGCCTTATCAGCCGGCCTTCAGGATCTGCCGGGCAATCATGTCATATGAATACCTCTGGAATCAGGTCAGAGTCCAGGGTGGTGCATATGGATGTATGGCAGGATTTTCAAAAACCGGAGATGTGTACTTTACTTCTTACAGGGATCCGAACCTGAAAGAAACGCTGGAAGTTTATCGGAATGTTCCTGCATATCTTAAGAGTTTTACGGCAGATGAAAAAGAGATGACAAAGTATGTGATCGGTACGTTCAGTGATCTGGATACCCCTTTGTCGCCTGCCGATAAGGGGAGAAGAAGCCTCGGCGCCTATCTTACGGGACTGACGTATGAGGATGTACAAAACGAGCGAAATGCCATTTTAAATGCAGACATCGCAGATATCAGAAATCTTGCTGATCTGATCGAGGAAGCTCTTGATCAGGCAGGGATCTGTGTCATCGGCAATGAAGATAAGTTAAACGGGCAACGTGATCTTTTTGATGCGTTGATCCCTTTAGACAAACCAGGAGAATAAAAAGATGAATGAACAGTTTCGTTCCGGATTTGTGGCGCTGATCGGCCGTCCGAATGTCGGGAAATCGACATTGATGAATTACATCATCGGGCAGAAGATTGCAATCACATCGAATAAACCGCAGACGACACGAAACCGCATCACGACGATCTACACGGATGAAGAGCGTGGACAGATCGTTTTTGTAGACACACCGGGTATTCACAAGGCAAAGAACAAGCTTGGCCAGTATATGGTGCGGACTGCAGAACAGTCTATGAGAGATGTAGATCTGATCCTGTGGCTGGTGGAACCGTCCACGTTTATCGGCGCAGGAGAACGGCATATCATTGAAGAACTGCGTCAGGCCAATATCCCTGTGATCCTGATCATCAACAAGATCGATACCGTAAAGCCTGCGGAGATCCTGACCTTTATCGACACCTACAGGCAGGCATATGAATTTGACGAGATCATACCGGTATCCGCCAAAAAAGGAACCAATGTGGATGACGTCATTGAAACGATCTACCGATACCTTCCGTACGGACCGATGTATTATGATCCGGATGCCGTTACAGATCAGCCGGAACGTCAGATCGTCGCAGAACTGATCCGGGAAAAAGCGCTGCGTGCCCTCAAAGACGAGGTCCCGCACGGGATCGCAGTGGCGATTGAAAAGATGAAAAGCCGGAAAGACAAACCGATCGTGGATATCGAAGCAACGATTGTATGTGAGCGGGACTCACATAAAGGGATCATCATCGGCAAGCAGGGGGCGATGCTTAAACGGATCGGCAGCCTTGCGCGCCCGGAGATCGAAGAGATGCTTGAGAAAAAGGTGAATCTGAAGATCTGGGTAAAGGTCAGGAAAGACTGGCGTGACAGCGATATCCAGATGAAAAACTTCGGATACGGAAAAGATGAAATGTAACGGGAGACGGGTATGTCAGAACGCACCACTCTGACCGGTATGGTTTTAAAATCAGCGCCGTCCGGGGAATATGACCGCCGTATCGTTCTTCTGACACGGGAGAGAGGTAAAGTGACGGCATTTGTGCGGGGCGCGCGCCGGCCGAAAAGTTCGCTGCAGGCTGCAACCGGCCTGTTTGCTTTCGGCAGTTTTGAAGCGTATGAAGGGAAAAGTGCCTGGACGATCGTAAAGGCAGAGATCAGGGAACACTTTCTTGATATTGCGAAAGATTACGATCTTACTGTCTATGGTTCCTATTTTCTGGAGGCAGCAGAATACTTTTCCGCAGAGGGCGATGAAGCATCTGATCAGCTGAATCTTTTGTATGTGACGCTTCGTGCATTGTTAAAAGGGCAGATGGATCTGCCGCTGATCCGCAGGATCTATGAGCTGCGGACATTGTATTATAACGGAACCTATCCGGAAGTATTCTCCTGCATTCAATGCGGAAAAAAGGAAAATCTGGAACGGTTTGATTTTTACAGCCATGGCCTGTTTTGTGCGGAATGCGGAAAAGACCGGAAAGGAATCCGCCTGGAAAAAGCTTCTGTCTATGCGCTGCAGTATATCCTGTCTGCGCCGCTTGAAAAGTTATATTCGTTCCGGGTTAATGAAAAGGTTTTCGGCCAGATCGACCAGATGATCGACCGGATTTTCCAAAGCTATGTAGACCGGCCGTTTAACAGTGCGGCTTTTCTTTCTTGAAATATCAGGATACAAAAGATATAATATTGACCACATGAAAATAATACGTACGAAGGGAATCGAATTATGACAGAGAAAACAATGGAAAAAATCATTGCTGTTGCGAAATCACGCGGATTTATCTATCCGGGTTCAGAAATCTACGGCGGTCTTGCAAATACATGGGATTACGGGAATCTTGGTGTAGAGTTAAAGAATAATGTAAAAAAAGCCTGGTGGCAGAAGTTCATTCAGGAAAGCCCGTACAACGTAGGCGTTGACTGCGCGATCCTGATGAATCCGCAGACCTGGATCGCTTCCGGTCATCTTGGCGGTTTTTCGGATCCGCTGATGGATTGCAGAGAGTGCCATGAGCGTTTTCGTGCGGACCAGATCATAGAGGATTTTGCGGCTGAAAACGGAATCACGCTTGAGACATCTGTTGACGGATGGAGCCAGGAAGAGATGAAATCGTTTATTGACGAGCATCAGATCCCGTGTCCGTCCTGTGGAAAGCATAATTTTACCGATATCCGCCAGTTTAATCTGATGTTTAAGACTTTCCAGGGTGTTACGGAAGATTCCAAAAATACTGTATATCTGCGTCCTGAGACCGCACAGGGTATTTTTGTCAACTTTAAAAATGTTCAGCGTACATCAAGGAAAAAGATCCCGTTCGGCATCGGCCAGATCGGAAAATCTTTCCGTAATGAGATCACGCCTGGTAACTTCACATTCCGGACGAGAGAGTTCGAACAGATGGAGCTGGAGTTTTTCTGTGAGCCGGATACCGATCTGGAATGGTTTGCGTACTGGAAAGAGTTCTGCATCAACTGGCTTCTGTCTCTTGGCATGAAAGAAGAAGAGATGCGTGTCCGTGACCATGAGAAAGAGGAACTTTCTTTCTACAGTAAAGCAACCAGTGATATCGAATTCCTGTTCCCGTTTGGCTGGGGTGAACTGTGGGGCATCGCAGATCGCACGGATTATGATCTGACCCAGCACCAGAATGTTTCCGGACAGGATCTGACTTATTTCGACGATCAGAAGAATGAAAAATACATTCCGTATGTCATCGAACCGTCACTTGGCGCAGACCGTGTGGTTCTTGCATTCCTTTGCGGCGCATATGATGAGGAAGAATTAGAAGGCGGTGACACGCGTACAGTGATGCATTTCCATCCGGCGCTTGCACCGGTTAAGATCGGCGTACTGCCGCTTTCAAAGAAGCTGGCCGGACCGGCCGAAGAGATCTATCAGAAGCTGTCTAAGATCTATAATTGCGAATATGATGACAGAGGTAACATTGGTAAGCGTTACCGCAGACAGGATGAGATCGGTACTCCGTTCTGTATCACATATGATTTTGATTCAGAAGAAGATCATGCTGTCACCATTCGTGAACGGGACAGCATGGAACAGGTACGGATTCCGATCGATGAGCTGGAAAGCTATTTTGCGGATAAATTTCTGTTTTAAAGAAACGTCAGATCGACGTCAGACAATTTAAGAGTTTGGTATTCATTTCGGGTGTCATGACACAAAACCGGAGGTATTTTTCGTCAAGAAACGGAAATGTGGAGCAGTCGCGGATCATCATCTTTTGACGAATCGCCAGGTCGAAGACTTCTCCGGACGTGATCTCATCCGAAAGGATCCGGACGAGAATAAAGTTTGCGGAAGCGGGATATACTTTGTATTTCCCGCTTTTTTTCAATGTTTCGCACATGCGGGTCCGTTCTTTGGCGATCAGTTCTTTGGTCTCATTGATGTATTCAGTGTCTTTGAAGATGATCTCACCGGCGATCGCGGCAAGGGAATTGATCATCCACGGGTTTTTGTGCGTGTTGATGTATTTGATCATATCTTTGTTGCCGGTGATCGCGTATCCGAGGCGAAGTCCCGGGGCTGCAAAGAATTTTGAAGTACCTCTCAAAATGATGATGTTATTATAGTATCTTGTCAGAGATACCGATGAGAGGTGCTTAACGTCTTTTTCAAATTCCATATAGGTTTCATCGACCATCACAAAGATATTGTATCGCTTGCAGGCATCAAGGATCTTTCTCATATCACCGGCCGGAATCACGGTTGAAGTCGGATTGTTCGGATTGCAGATGATCAGAAGGTCGATGCTTTCGTTTAAGCTCTTAATCAGATCTGTGACATCAAGTACAAAATCTTCCTCCTCCTTGAGCGGATAGTAGTAGGAGGATCCGCCTTCAATCTCAACGGAGCGCTCATATTCTGAGTAGGTCGGTCCGATGATCATTGCTTTCCCGGGATGCCTGATCTGTATCAAAAGAGAGATCAGTTCACTTGTTCCGTTTCCGACAATGACATTTTCCATATCAGTACCGGCATATTCCGCAATGCTTTTGCGCAATGAACGGTATTCCCGGTCCGGATACGTGCTGATGGAATCAAGGTGCTCGGATAACGTCTTCTTTAACAATGGCGAGATCCCCAAAGGATTCACATTCGCGGAAAAAGACGTGATCTCTTCCTTTTTGATCCCGTAAATTGCTTCAATCTGTTCTAAGTCGCTGCCATGAAAATGGTCTTTATGCTGTATCTGCATTCTTATGCCTCCAAGTTGCAAGAATGTTCTAAATCGTTTATAATTTTTTTCAGGTTTCAATCAATAAACTACCTCATATGAGGGAAAAAAGCAACCAGAGAACAGGACAGGACGCAAATGCGAAAAAAGATACAGGATATCATCCGCGGTAAGGTCGAAACACCGGCACCGGTGATCGTTTTGCCGGAGAAGGATCTTCAGATCGCGGTAATTGAACATGATGTTTGTCAGGGCAGTTTTTCTTTCTATTCAGGAACGGGGAATCCTGTCAGAGGATTGGTTACCTGCCCAGATGATAATCTGATCTGTATGACGCCGAAATTTGACGGAAAGCGGGTGCAGGTTTTATTTGAATACCATGGGAAAAACATGGAAGAGGGCGATGAGAAAGACGGTTATTTTGTCATCACTTCCAATGCGGGAGAATATATCTATCCGTATCATGTACGAACAACGCGAAACTATGCACATACATCGATCGGATGGATCAAATCTCTCGATGATTTCACGAATCTGGCAAAACTAAACTGGCAGGAAGCATTGAACCTGTTCCGTTCCGCAAAGTTTACACAGATCTTCCGCAAGGGAGAAGAAAAGGAAAAAGACCTGTACTACGCGATCACTTCACGCGGGATCAATTCGGCCTGTATGGAGGAGTTTCTGGTCGGTTGTGGCTGTAAAGAGCGTGTGAGTTTTTCCGTAAGAGAAGACAAGCAGACCTTTGTGATCAACCGGGAGCCGATCCGGGAAAGCATCCGGATCGAAAAAAATGAATGGGGTTATCTGCCGATCACGGTCAGCACGGATGCACCGTTTGTAAAAATTGCGCCCGACGCAGTGCCGGAGAGCGGGTTTTCGTCTAAATACATGGAGGTTGCATATACGATCCTGCCGAACCTGATGCATGGCGGAAGGAATTTTGCGCGTATTGTCATTGAAGATATCACGAAGCGTGCAGAGATGGAGATTGTCGTTGTTTCCGACCAGTTCCGGATCAAAAAACGTGAGGAAAGTATCATTTCCCTGCAGGCACATCTGGCAGAAGAATACCTGGCATATCTTGACGGCAGGATGTCGCTCATCGAATGGAAGGATTCTTCGCTCAGGCAGATTTCCTCTGCGATCCGCAGATTCCCGGAAAACAACTGGCTTCCGCTCTACGAAGCCTATGTCTATCTTTCGACCGGGGATCAGAGCAGAGGAGGACGGATCCTTGAAGCATTCTCTGAAAAGGTGAATCTGAAGCGTACACCCGTAGAAGGATTCTATCAGTACCTGACAACATTCAGGAATCCGGATCCGGAATATCACAAAGAAGTCATTTATTATATCAGGGAACTGTTTAAGCGTCATTCCGGTCATCAGGTGCTTGCATGGATCCTGCTTTCGGCAGATGAAGCGCTTTTGCGTAACGATGAGCGGCGGTATCATTTTCTGAGACAGTTTATGGCGGAGAACTCTGCGAACCCCATTCTGTACCGTGAAGGCGCCCAGATTATCTTAAAGAATCCTGAGTACCTGCGGGCCGGCGGAAAGTTTGAGCAGCGTATGGTTCGCTGGATGCAGAAAAAGAAGATCCGGCTGCCGCAGATCCCTGAGCGGTTCTGGGCACAGCTCTCTGAGGGCAGCGTTTTTCGTGCGCACACCTTCCGGATCATGACGGATTATTATGCAGAGAACCCTTCTGATGAGATGTTAAAGGCTATCTGTTCCTACCTGATCAAAACCAACAGTTACCGTTCTGAATATGCATACTGGTTCCGCAGCGGAATTGATAAGGACAGTAAGGTGGCAGGTCTTTACGAAGCATTTCTCCGTACCTGGAACAGACAGGATGAGATCCCGGCGAAAGTACGGAAATACTTTATGCTTCAAAGAGATCTTCCATGGAAGTGGCGTGCAAAGCTGTATGCATATGTGCTGGATGCGGGTGAGCAGATCGGTGACGACATGGCAGCTTATGAAGAGCTGATCCTGGAGTTTGCCAAAGACTGCATCAGAAAGCGTTATATGAACAAAGACCTGATCCGGATCTATCGCTTCCTGAAGGAATCCATTCCGCAGGAAGAGTGGGATAAGATCAGCAATCATAATGACAGGACCGTTTGTTTTACGGTATCCAATGATAAGATCCGCCACATCTGTATATCCGATGGCGGACAGCGTGAAATGTTTACGGTCGCACTGCATGACGGAACGGCATTTGTAAGACTGCCGGAGAAGATTCCAGTGATCCTGCTTTCCGACCATCTTGGCGGGCTATATGTGCCGAATGATCTGATGCAGATGACACCGCTTGTCGCGCAGACGCATATCCCGCTTCTGACAAAAGAAGAGACCGATAAGGACGCATTGACGCGGATGAAGCCGATCCGGGAGGATGAGATTTCTGCCCGTCTGCAGGCATTTGATGATACGCTTGCACGCATGGATGCCATGATCAAAATGGGTAAGAGACTGGGGCTCGTAACGATTTCACATGAAGAACAGCTTCTGGCAAGAATGCTGTTTACCGGAATCTTTACAGATTCTCACGAAACGCTATTTGAGGATGTCGTAAAAAGCCATGAGAATCCGATGCTGTGTGATGCATATGTATGTCATTTTGCAAAGGCATTCTTAATGGAACGGGAGCAGATCCCGCAGACAGCGGTTTACTACATCCTTTATGCAATGCAGAATGAGCGGCCGTTGAATGATGACTGCCTCGTTGCTCTATTAAAATATCAGTATACGACGCTTGCCGAACGCCCGCTTTTGCCGCGGACAGCCGAAAAAATGCTGCGGAATCTGTTTTTGAAGGGATGGCAGTTCGGTTTTTACAGCCAGCTTCCGGAATCAATCAAGCGAAGCTATCTTCTGACAGGTATCCTGTTTATTCAATATGCAGGAGAAGCAGGAGAGGTACTCGAATTAAAGACGGTGATGTCAGATCCGCATGATCCGTCCTGTCAGGTCGAGCGTGCCTACAGGCTGCCGGAAGTGCTCTCGGGAATCTATTGTGTCGGCATTCCGGTTTTGCCGGGTTACAGACTGCATTATACGATCACGACACCGGACGGGACGGTGCGTGAAGACCGAACATTGCGGATCGATCCTGATTTTATGCATG
>SVDH01000017.1 GCA_015057865.1 Lachnospiraceae bacterium | reverse complement strand
GACAGGTGAAGGATCTTATGTGCTTACCCTCACTGCAGATGAATTGTCGGATCTGATCAGGGAAGACGGAGAAGTAATTGCTTATGTCTATGTGCAGGATGCGGATGATCATGTAAATGAAGATGCATTGACATTTGTATTAGACAGAATTCCGCCGGAATATACTTTGACGCTGGAAGATCCTTCCGGAGATGAGACTGTGGATGGAGAGACCGCATATTATGGCAGCATCCATAGCCGGGTGCGTGCAGAATATACCATTGCTGAGGAAAACTTCGATCCTTTGCTGATCGGAGCTGAGAGGGTGCGAGTAGATATTGCAGAGCGGGAATTGCCGATAAATGCTGTTCCTGAGCAGATCACAGGCGGGGCGTGGTTTTCTAAAGGACAGACATATCTTGTCGAAACGGATGCTGGGCAAGATGGAATCTATCGATTTGGGATCAGCGGAACGGACCGGGCGGGGAATCCTCTCGTCATGAGCCACAGTGAGGCACAGAAGCAAGGGTATCAGAAAAGCATCCGGTCAGAATCGGATGGATACTGGACGATGCCAAAAGTCCTTGATCTGGCGAACCCGTCACTTTCCTTTGCTGTATCCGATCCGGACGGGGAGGTCTTTTATGAAGGCATGACGAAGGACGATACGGTTATCCTTTCAAAGTATGAGCCATTTCAGCAGAGTGAATGGGCAAAGGTAGTGATCCGCACAGAGGATGAAACGCCATGTCTGCTTGATTATCAGATCATGTCATCGTCAGAGCAGACGATTTCTGCAGAAAAGAAGGAGCAGTTTTTGGAAAACCCGGTTGCTTCGGAACGCATTACCGGACAGCAGAAGTTCTGGATCGGACAGATCGAGGTCAGGGACCGGGCAGGAAACACGACCCGCATCGGAAGATCGAATGCACTTTTCCTGGATATGGAGAGCCCAAAGGCGGAAATCCGGGCACCGAAACCCGTCGTACTTGCAACAGATAAGATCACACACAGAAATGCGGACGGACAGGGGCTGTATAACGATGACGTGACACTTCAGGTGACGGTAAAGGATGCAGAGGGCGCGGAGGCAGGAAGCGGTATTGGAAACATTTCCTGTAAAGTTTTCGTCAATGGCAAAGAGGCGGATTCCGGGGGTGCATATGTAGACCTGCTGTCAGAATGTCTGGAGGATGCATCGGATTATACGATGCCTGAGCGGGTTTCCTATGGTGATGATTCAGCGCTGTCTGCGTGCATGACGGAATATACGGGGGCGATCACCATCCCGAAAGGGAATGCTTTTGAATCAAACGATATTGAGGTTAGGGTCTATGCGAGAGACAACGCGGAAAACCGGACGGAAGGCGATGAGATCGGTCATATAAAAATCGGGATTGACTCCATCGGGCCGGATGTGACTGTCGGATATGATAATAACGACGTACAAAACGATATGTATTTTAAGGCGCCCAGAACGGCTTTGATCAGGATTTATGACAGAAACATCGATGAGGATCTTATCCGGATCGACACGCAGGGAACATCTGTTGCTGGTCTTTCTTACGAGGACGAAAGAGATGATTCCGGGAACGGGGATTGCTATCAAAAAGAAATCCGTTTTAACAGGGACGGGTCCTATACCTTAAAGATCAGCGGGACCGATGCACTGGGGAATGCATTCACAGGTGAAGTTTCTATGAGCGGTGTTTCGCCAGACCGTTTTGTGATCGATCAGACGGCACCGGAAATATCGATTGACAATCTGGAAGAAGGGAATGCATATAACGGGGAAGTTACGCCACGAATCCGGTTTTTAGATGAGAATTTTTCAAAAGATTCTGCAACACTGTCTCTTTCGGGAGCACGCGAGGGTGACCGTACGGATCTGATGCCTTCGATCCTTATGGACAAGACAGGCGCAAGCTGCCAGATGCAAAACATTCCGGCGGTCAAAGGGAATGATGATATTTATACGATGGTAGCGAAGGTGAAAGATCTTGCCGGAAATGAGATGGAAAAAACAATTGAATTCAGCGTGAACCGGTTTGGTTCAACCTATGATTATAACAATGATCGCTCGACGCAGGATCTGATGGACGCATATTACGCCGGACGGGAAAAGAATCTGTATCTTAGGGAGATCAACATCAATCGTCTGACGGATCAGAAGGTGACTTTGTATCATGACGGATCAAACCGTGTTTTGCAAAGAGGAACAGATTACCGTCTGATACAGGAATCGTATGGAGAATCAAAGCAATATGTGTATGAATTATTTGGACGTAATTTCAAAAAAGAGGGAATCTATGAAGTGATCGTGCAGTCGAGGGATGCGGCTGGAAACATCAACTCTAACCGTTCGATGCGGCTGGATTCCGGGATCGGAGATGTGTGTATCCGGTTTGCGGTCGATAAGACAGCACCGCAGATTCTGCTAAACGGTATAGATGCCACAAAAACACCGATGTTTCCGGAGGGGGAGACGATCCGGATTCTGCCGGAGGATAACATGCGTCTGCAAGAGCTTCAGGTCGCATTGAAAAGCGGCAAAGAGGAGACGGTATTGGAATCTTATACCGGGAAGGCACTTACGCAAAGACTTAAGCAAACAGAAGGTGCACTTACATTTGCATTTAATGCCAAAATGAAAGATCAGGACCTCGTGATCAGAGCGGTGGATGCAGCAGGAAATGTCCGCGTCGGAACCGCATCCGTATCGACGAAGCAGGAGATGAAAAGATCCGGTATCTTCCTGCCGGGGAGAGACAAGGACAAAAAAGAGGATGTGAATGACAGTGGGAATGATACGGAAAGCCGGTTTGGGATCATGATCGCAGCTGCCGCAGTGCTCCTTCTGCTTCTTTTTGTGCGAAAGAAATCAGACAGACAATAAAAAAGAACCCGGAGCGGTTCATTGCTCCGGGTTCTGAAGAGTAACCAGACTATTCTTCGGCAGGGGTGTCTCCTGTATTTCTTGCAGCGACACGGATGATCAGAAGAACGACGATCATAATGACGATACCGATCGGCAGCACGATCGCAGCCCGTTTGACAAATCCTGCGATGATATACGTGACGCAGGAGACGAATGCTACGGTTAATGCATAAGGCAGCTGCGTCGATACATGGTTTATGTGATTTGATTGCGACCCGGCCGAGGCCATGATCGTGGTATCCGAGATCGGAGAACAGTGATCGCCGCAGACCGCACCTGCCATACAAGCAGCGATGCCGATGATCAGAAGCTGCGGGTTGTTCGGGAATACACCAACAACGATCGGGATCAGGATACCGAAAGTTCCCCAGGAGGTTCCGGTCGCGAACGCAAGGCCGACACCGACCAGGAAGATGATGGCAGGTAAGAAGCCCATGAACTGATCGGCAACATTTGCCATGGCAGTTGCAACGAATGTAGCAGCGCCAAGGGTATCGGTCATGGTCTTTAAGCTCCATGCCAGTACCAGGATCAGGATCGCAGGCACCATTGCTTTAAATCCTTCCGGAAGAGACTTCATGCATTCTGTAAACGAAAGTACTCTTCTGCAAAGCATATAGACGACTGTAATGATCAGTGCTACAAAACTGCCGAGTGCAAGGCCGAGGGAAGCATCTGCGTTGGAGAATGCTTCGATCACGTTGGCGCCTTCAAAGAATCCGCCGGTGTAGATCATGAAGATGATGCAGCAGGCGATCAGGCAGATGATCGGGAAGAGCATGTCAATAACGCGGCCGCGGTCATTTCCTTTGATTTCTTCCGCGGGTGTCATGGACTGTCCGCTGGTGAACAGATCGCCTTTTTCGATCGCATTCCGCTCGTGTTTCTTCATTGGACCATAGTCAAATCTTAAAAGAATGATCACGATCATCATTACGATCGTCAGAATCGCATAATAGTTAAACGGTATTGCGTGGACGAACAGAGAAAATCCGTCTTCGCCTTCTACGAAACCGGCAACGGCAGCAGCCCAGGATGAGATCGGGGCAATGATGCAGACAGGTGCTGCGGTCGCATCGATGATGTAAGCAAGTTTCGCACGTGAGACCTTATGCTTGTCGGAAACCGGGCGCATAACACTACCAACTGTAAGGCAGTTGAAGTAATCATCGATAAAGATGATGCAGCCAAGTAAAAGCGTCATCAGCTGTGCGCCGACACGGCTTTTGATATGGGTGCCTGCCCATTCTCCGAATGCGGCCGAGCCGCCGGCTTTGTTCATTAGTGCGACCATGGTGCCCAGGATGACGAGGAATACCAGAATGCCTACATTATAACTGTCAGATACAACACTGATGATACCGCCTTGCATCACACCTTGTACAGTTCCGATAAAGTTAAATCCGGTTACGACGCCGGCTTCACTGACAGTTTTGGAAGCGAACAGAGCGCCGACGATCACACCGATCAGAAGGGAACTGTATACTTCTTTTGTGATCAGTGCCAATACGATGGCAACGATAGCCGGGATCAATGACCAGAATGTGGCATAAAGAGCCGGCTGTGCCGCGACTTCTTCCTCTGCAGCCATGGCAATAACCGGACAAAGCATAACAAGCAGCATTGCCAGCGGCAGAAGGATCGCAAGTTTTCTTTTGATTCTCATAACAAATCTCCCTTTTGCCCGGGAAAGGTCTGTGCGACATTCCCGGGAATGTTCTTGTTAAAAAACAATCGTGGAGATTATACCAGAAAAATAGGTTCTTGAAAAGGTGTTGTAACAGATTACTGTATTAAAGTCAGAATATAATTTTTCAGGAAATGATAGATGTCATCTTCGTCAGGCGGACAGCCGGGAATATGGTGCGCAAAACCCGCGGTACAGTTTCCGCAGCCAAGCGTTCCGGTTTTGCCCTGAAATCCCTGTCCGATACAGATTCTTTCCGGAAGCAGATGTAACAGATTTTCATCCTCGAGGCGCTTCAGTGCCGGGATCAGATTGGCATAGCATGCACTACAGGATTCGACCTCATCGATCATTTCATACAGATTGATGAACTGGCGTGTCAGAGGAAGTTCAGAGGAGGCGGAATCTGTCGGATCATTAGTGTCACGGACAGAAAAAATCCCTTTTTCATCGGCGGTTCTGATCACAGCATGGGACAGGTCCGTGCTTCCACAGCCCAGACGCTCTGCCATACCGATGTAGGGGACGTCAGTTGTATCATATTGTAAAAGATGACATGCGTACGCATCGATCAATACCGGATCGAGACCGGCCAGGATGCAGTCTGTGACAAGCGGATTTCCACCGTCCTCGCAGTCCGGATCGCCGCAGATGTGATCGACGAGGATAAAACTCTGATGAATCTGTGTGTTCAGGTGTGCGATGGGTTTATGCAGTCCCATGGAGTGAAATCTTCTTTTTTCGGAATTCGGGATCAGGCCCTTCATATTCTTTAATGCACAGGTCACTTTGGTCTGACAGTGGCCTTTCAGGACCGGTACATTGATCAGAAAGTCAATCTCATCCACACAGCTGCAGACAGAAAGCTGCATGCCGGCGCAGTCCTTACGCACAGAAGTGTCTGTTTGTGTGTCGAAAAGAGTGACATGATACTGTTCTGACAGCGTCTGATATCCGCAGATGTCAAACGCTTCACTTGTCCGGTCGCCGACCCAAGAGCCTTCCATGATCTTAATGCAGGAAAAGCCATTTTCCTGCAGATATTCGATCAGACCGGCGATGATCTCAGGATGCGTTGTCGCACCGAAAGACGCCGGTGTAGGTGATACAAGATTCGGTTTGATGCCGATTGCCGTATTCCGGTCCGGAATCAGGGAAGCAAGATCAGCTTCCGCCAAAAGCTTTTTGGTCATATTCTGATAGTCGCTGCCTGTGATCCGTAAGATTTCGTTCTTTTTCATGACGGTCCTCCTTTTTTTCATTTTATGTTGCACTGTTGTGTTTTGCAAGGCATTCTGTTATACTCAGTTAGCCAAATCAAACGATGAATGATGGAGAAAAGAATCATGAGAATAAAGGATTTAACACATGGTGTTTTCAAAAAGAGTGCATTGGTCGTGATCGCAGGGGCTCTGGTCTGTGGCATGGCAGGATGTGGCAGCACAGATCAGCCGGAGGAAAAAGCAGAATCCGTCCGGCAGACAACGGAACAGGATGCCGCTTCACAAACGCAGGAAACATCAGGGCTTCATCATGTTGAGATCACAATAAAGGATTATGGCACGGTTGCGCTCGAACTCGATGCTGATACCGCACCGGTCACGGTTGAAAACTTTATCAACCTGGCAGAGGAAGGCTTTTATGACGGATTGACATTTCACAGGATCATTGACGGGTTTATGATCCAGGGAGGCGATCCGGCGCAAAGCGGCAGTGACAAGACTGCGGAACCAATCGTGGGAGAATTTGCTTCGAATGGATATGAAAATGATATCTCCCATAAAGAAGGTGTCATTTCCATGGCAAGGACACAGGATCCGAACAGCGCAAGTTCGCAGTTTTTTATCACAGTTGCGGATTCTGAGTTTCTCGATGGAGAATATGCTGCGTTCGGACATGTGACGGAAGGTCTGGATATCGTAAAGCAGATCGCAAAAGATGCGGAGCCGATTGATGAGAACGGAACGATTCCGCTCGAGGCACAGCCGGTGATTGAGCAGATCAGAGTGTTGGATTAGTACCGGGGCACGATAAAAAAGCGAAAAGAAAAAGAAACTGCCGGAATGACAGTTTCTTTTTTTGACTCTTTAAAGCTGTGTGGGATTATTCCCCAACTTCTTCCTCAGCTTCTTCAGCTTCCGGCTCTTCTAAAAGAGCAGCTGCAGCAGCTTCTTCCTCGTCAGCGATGTCAAGCATCTTACGAAGCTCATCACGCTCTTCAGCGGTCAGACGGCTGACTTTATCTGCCATACGGTCTGTACGCTTTTCCTGTGCCTTCTCCTGTGCGCGAATCTTAAGCTCCTGGTTTAAGGTCTTGCCTTCTTCAACCGTCAGCTCGCCTTTTTTTACAAGGGTGTCAACGATTTCTTTGGATTTCTCAGTTGTGACTGCAGCAGCACCAAGGCCTGCAAGTAATAATCTTTTGATCGGATCTGAAAGTTTCATACCATTCCTCCTGTGTAAACCATGATCAAATATAAAAGGGGCGATTGATTAACAACTGACCCTTTGTTCGGTGTAAAGTATAGCACATGAATTTTTGGTTGAACAGAGACCGCAATGAGAATTTGTGTTTTTTTTAGATTCCGATTATAATTGGGTAAGAATTCTGAAAAGTAACAGGAGGATGAGATTGTGGGAAATAAAATCACCCTTGAGGATTTTGCAAAAAGATATGCGCAGGAGTGTATGGAAAATGACATCATTCCTGCTGAGCTATATGATCAATTCGGCGTTAAGCGTGGTCTTCGTGATCGGACAGGAAAAGGTGTGCTGACCGGTCTGACCAACATTTCCCGCATTGACGCGTTTGAAGAAATCGATGGGAAGCGGGTCCCGTGTGAGGGCAAGCTCTGGTACCGCGGCTACAATATCAAAGAACTTGTGACCGGATGGAGCCACAGGCGTTTTGCGTATGAAGAGGCAGCGTACCTGCTTTTGTTTGGTGAATTGCCGACCATGCAGCAGTTAGAGGAATTTCATACACTGCTTGGTGAGTGCATGGCCTTGCCGAAAAACTTCACGCGTGATGTCATCATGAAGGCGCCAAGTAAAGATCTGATGAATTCGATCACAAGAAGCGTATTGACACTTGCATCTTATGATAAAAAAGCATCAGATACTTCGATTGAAAATGTTATGGCACAGAGTATTCGGCTGATCAGTGAATTTCCGATGATGATGGTATACAGCTATCATGCGTATAATCATTATCAGAGAGGCAGGAGCCTGTATATCCACAGACCGGATCCGGCGCTCTCTTTTTCAGAAAATATCCTGATGATGCTCAGATCCGATAAATCGTATACGATGCTGGAGGCGGCGGTGCTCGGAATCTCTCTGATTCTGCATATGGAGCATGGCGGCGGTAACAACTCGACTTTTACCACGCATGTTGTCACATCTGCAGGCTCTGATACTTATTCTGTCATCGCAGCAGCGCTTTCTTCGCTGAAAGGTCCCAAGCACGGCGGTGCGAATGCAAAGGTCGTTCAGATGATGCAGGACATTCGGATGCATGTAAAGGATCCGTATGACCGCGATGAGGTTAAGCGATATCTGGAGCGCATTGTTGACAAAGATACATTTGATCATAAGGGTCTGATCTATGGTATGGGGCATGCGATCTATTCCATCTCCGATCCGCGTGCAGATATCTTCAGAAGCTTTGTGGAAAAACTTGCCGAAGCGAAGGGCAGACAGATGGATTATGATTTCTATAATCTGGTTGAGGAACTGGCACCGGAAGTCATTGCAGAGAAACGGCAGATCTATAAAGGTGTCAGCGCAAATGTGGATTTCTTTTCCGGATTTGTTTACAGCATGCTGGATATCCCGCTGGAGCTCTATACGCCGATGTTTGCAACAGCCCGTATGGTAGGATGGAGCGCACACCGGCTTGAGGAGCTTGTCAATGTGGACAAGATCATCCGACCTGCGTATGACAGCGTCATGGAAAATCGTACTTATGTCTCGATCAAAGACAGAAAATAAAAAAGTGCCGGTTTCAGGCACTTTTCAATCATGATCATTTTACAGATGTGAGAATGTTCATAAAGATCGGAATGATGGAGTTGATATTCTTACGGCGCCAAACAGCAACGACATGTTGTTTCCCTGCTTTCCGGACCGGTATATTTGCGATTCCTTCATAGGAATTAGAGATGCAGTTTGCATCCAGAATCGTATAACCCTGTCCGGATTCTACTTTCAGCATCAGATCAGAAATGCTTTTTGCAGTTATAATGTGCTGTGGGGTAAACCCGCATTCATCGCACAGATTGATGAGCTCGTTATAAGCGCCGTGTGAGACATCCGGAGAGATCGCGATCAGGGTCTCCGGTTCCATTTCAGACATGGAGAGCATTTTTCGTTTCGCAAACGGATGGCTTGCTGAAACAGCAATACGGGCTTCGATCTCATAAAACTCCTGTGACACGATCTGATCAAGCGGATAATCATTTAAGTCGAATCCCATCGTCAGAGCGATATCAAGCCGGTTGTTTAAGATGTCTTCCCGAAGGCTCTTGAAATTACCGGTAGAGATATCGACATGAATGTTCGGATGGTTTTCCTTTAAGAGTGCCAGTGTGACAGGAAGGAACCGATCGGAACGCTGCGTCTCGATGATGCCTAACCGTAAAGTCCCGCTTTGCCCGGTTTCCGCGTTCCGGGCAAGTGTGATCGAAGATGTGATCTCTTCGCTGATGCGGGAGAATTCTGTATATAAAACAGCACCTCCGGGTGTGAGTCGGACAGTTTTTTTTGTCCTGCTAAACAGTTCAAAACCGAGTTCTTTTTCCAGGTTGGAAATGTTCCGGCTGAGTGAAGATTGTGCGACAAACAGATGATTGGCAGCTTCCGTGAAGTTTAAGAAGCGTGCTACGGTCAAAAAACAGTCGACTTGAAAAGATGTCATAAGTACTCCTATAATCTTGTAAGTAAATGTCAGTAATCGATTTTTTGCATTACTGGATTAATTGTAACGAACAAGCATAAAAAATGCAAGCGAATACGCCGGCATGGCTGCCGGCTGGAGAGGATCAAAATGGATAAGGAAATCAGAAAGATTCGGGAAGAAATCTGTGATGTCTGCGGGAAACTGTGGCAGAGAGGCATCGTGGCGGCAAACGACGGCAATGTTTCCGTTTTACTTGCAGACGGCAGTATCATCTGTACACCATCGGGGATCAGCAAAGCGGCGATCACACCGGAAATGCTTCTGCACGTGGAACAGGATCTTACCGTGCGTTCCGCTCTGGAGGGAATGAAGCCTTCCTCTGAACTGAAAATGCACATCCGCTGTTATCAAGAGCGGCCGGATGTAAAGGCCGTTGTCCATGCCCACCCGCCGATCGCAACAAGCTTTGCTTCCATCGGCAAAGGCCTTGATGATTACAAGGTGATGGAGACGATCGTACAGCTTGGAACTGTTCCGGTTGCACCATATGCAAAACCGTCTTCTGACGAAGTGCCGGATTCGATTGCCCCGTTTTTAAAAGATCACGACGCGGTCCTTTTGGCAAATCATGGCGCGTTAACCGTAGGAGACTGCTTAAAAACGGCATATTTCAGAATGGAAACATTAGAGATGTTTGCAAAGACATCACTTTATATGAAGCTGCTCGGCGGCGGAGATGATCTGCCCAAAGACAAGATCGACGAACTGCTCGATCTTCGTGAAAACGGCTATCATATTCAGGGAAGACATCCGGGATATGAAAAGCTGACGGGACAAGGTGACCATGAGTAGAAGAAGGCGTAAGAAAAGACGCAGAGGGCTGTTGTTGGCGGTCCTGATCATTGTCGTGATCGTGATCGCAGGGGTTGGCATACATCACAGAGCGGCGAAAACGGATGATGCCGCGCAGAGTACATCGTCCGGGATCCCGGATTATATCGATGTACAGCTTCTGGATGTAAACGAGTATTCCAGACCGGGTCTGGCGTTGAAGCAGGTAAATGCCATTGTAGTGCACTATACGGCAAATCCCGGCTCAACCGCGCAGCAGAACAGAGATTATTTTAACAATCTCCAGACATCGCATACTGCAAAAGTCAGTTCGCATTTTGTGATCGGCATTGATGGAGAAGTGATCCAGTGTATTCCGACAAAGGAGATGGCATATGCGTCACACCCGCGGAATTCTGACACGATTGCGATCGAGTGCTGCCATAAAGGAGAGGACGGTGCATTTACAAAGGAAACATACGATTCCCTTGTGAAGCTGACAGCATACCTGTGTGATAAATATGGACTGACTGGTGAGGATGTGATCCGTCATTATGATGTGAGCGGGAAAAAATGTCCACTTTATTATGTGGACCATCCGGAAGAGTGGGAAGACTTTAAAAAGGATGTGGATCAGTATCTGAAGGATATGTAGATCTGCATTGATAAGAACAACGAAAAGAAACGAAAAGGAATCAGACATGGAAAAGTTTCAGGTGTCATTAAAAAAGGTCGTGGATGATTCATACGAGATCTGCATCGGCGAGCAGCTTGCGGATCAGATGGTTGATGATCTTGCATCCGGGCTTGTCGGAACCGTGAATAAATTTGCGGTGATCACAGACAGTACTGTAGGACCGCTGTATGCGGAACCGGTTTTGAAGGGCCTGCGGGCACGTGGATTCACCGGTGATCTTTTTGTGATCCCTGCAGGGGAAGAACACAAGACCCGGGAAGAAAAAGCGCGGATCGAAGATGAAATGCTGGGAAAAGGGTATCGGCGTGACTGCTGTGTAGTTGCAGTAGGCGGCGGTGTCGTGACAGATCTGGCCGGATTTCTCGCAGGGACATTCGCGCGCGGTGTACCGTTCGTCAATTACGCGACGACATTACTTGCGGCAGCGGATGCTTCGATCGGCGGGAAAACAGCAGTGGATACACCGCTTGCGACCAATCTGATCGGACTTTTTTATCAGCCAAAGAAAGTATATATCGATCTGGCAGCATGGAGAACACTGCCGAAACGGCAGATTATTAGCGGTATGGCGGAGACGATCAAGCACGCTTGTCTCGCAGACAGTCAGTTTTTCTGCTGGCTGGAAGAAAATATGGATAAGGTCCTAACCCTTGATCCGGAATGCTGTCTGGAGATTGCAAAGAATAACTGCCGGATCAAATATGAAGTGGTCATGCAGGATGAGAGGGAGAGCGGGCTGCGTGAAGTCCTGAATCTTGGCCATACGGTAGGAAGAGCTGTGGAGACGGTGAGCAATTATCAGCTGATGCACGGAGAAGCGGTCGGGATCGGTCTTGCCGCAGCGTGTGCACTGGCTGTCAATGCAGGGATCATGCCGGCAGAAGACGCGAAGCGGGTATGCATCCTTCTTGAAAAAGCGGGACTTCCTGTGCGCATTCCTTCCTATGTGGACGTGGATGTGCTTCTAAAAAAACTGTACACTGACAAAAAGGTACGGAATGGCAGGCTCCGTTTTGTTTTGCCGGAGCAGATCGGTAAGATCTATCAGGTCGCTGACAATGATTTTGGTTACCCGGTGACAGAAGAACAGGCAAAAGAAGCAATTCTTGCCATTTCATAAAAGGTACGATCTGATCCGCATAGATGAGACATCACTATTGGAGGATGGGTATGCACTATCTGATGAATGAAAACGAGCATAATCATAGCGGAATGATCTGTTATACGGTATGGGAAAAAGACAGACAAACAGGTCATTTTTCCTATCGGATATCAGATGACAACCGTTTTTTTATAGAAGCAATCTGGGTTGATGTTCCTGATCCGAAGGACAGGATTTTTCGTGCTGTCATCAATTTTCTGGAATATAAAGCGGCAGCCAGTCATGCGGAACCGGTTTATGTGCGGATCCATGAGAAAAATGTATATATGCTTGACCGGTATCTGGCAAACGGGTTTTACAGCATCGACACCGAGGTTACAGTAGATGATCACGGCAATGAAAACCGGATTTTGATCTTAAGAAACCGATGAGAGGAAAGGATACATCGTGGGCATCGTAGGAGAATTAGAACCGAAAGAGGTATTCCATTATTTTGAAAAAATCTGTCAGATCCCGCATGGCTCCGGACATACAGACGCGATCAGTGAATACTGTCTGGAGTTTGCAGCAGACCATGCGCTCGTATGCCGTCAGGACGAGAGCGGAAATGTGATCATATGGAAGCAGGCATCACCGGGAAGAGAGCAGGCAAGCCCGTTGATCCTTCAGGGTCATATTGATATGGTGACGGTAAAAGAAGAAGGCTGTATGATCGATCTGGAGCGGGATCCGATCCCTGTTGACACAGACGGCACCTATGTGTTTGCAAACGGAACATCGCTCGGCGGCGATGACGGGATCGCGGTAGCTTATATTCTTGCGATCCTGTCTTCAGATACCATTTCACATCCTGCTTTGATCGCAGTCCTTACCGTGGATGAGGAAATCGGAATGCTCGGCGCGGAGGCGCTCGATGTATCTGATATCCATGCAAATACGATGTTAAACATTGATTCGGAAGAAGAGGGGATCCTGACTGCCGGATGCGCAGGTGGGGCTACCGTGTATGTGGATTTTCCGGCAGAGAAGGAGACGGTCAGCGGCTTTGTGGCGCATCTGCAGTTTTCCAATCTGACCGGCGGTCATTCCGGTGAAGAAATCCACAGGGAGCGGTTAAATGCGAACGCACTGTTTGGAAGGTTTCTTCTGGATGCGCCGGATGACTTGATGATCCGCTTCGGAGACCTGTCCGGCGGAAAGAAGGACAATGCGATCGCACAGAATTTTTCTGCGGTTATTGTGACTGGAGAACAGCAGCGTGAAGACCTTCTTTCTTATATGGAGCACTTTAAGGATACGATCATGCGGGAGTCCGGGGCGACAGATCCGGACGCCGCCTTGCTGTTAAGACCGGTCGGCATCGCACAGGCGGAAGTAATCCGCTCTGCCGAAGCACAGGCGATCCGTTCTGCGCTTTCCCTTTTACCAAATGGCGTTATCAGACGCATGCCCGGGATGACGGATCTTGTAGAGACGTCTCTGAATCTTGGTGTGATCCGGGAAAAGAAAGAGGAAGAAGGAAAATCGTTTGTCCGAATGACATATTGTGTCAGAAGCGCATCAGACACGCAAAAAGCGACATTGATCAGAAAGATCAAAGAGATGACGCTGATGCTTGGCGGAGAAAGCAGTGTGACCGGTGCGTATCCTGCCTGGGAGTACCGGGAGATCTCACCGCTGCGGGATGCAGTCTCGGCTGTTTACCAAAAGCAATATGGGGAAATGCCCAGAGTCAATACCATCCATGCCGGTCTGGAATGTGGCGTGTTTGCGTCAAAGATCCCGGAACTTGACTGTATCTCGATCGGACCGGATATTCCGGACATCCATACCGTCAGAGAGCATATGGATGTCAGATCCGTGCAAAGAACCTGGGAACTGATCAAAGAGCTGCTCCGTGTGTGGGAATAAAGATGTCTGTCAGCACCTGATCCATCTCTTTTGCAAAGGTATGATGACCGTTTTTCGTAAAATGTACACCATCATAGGAAATCTCGATGTTCCATTGGCCGACATCGGCAAAGTGTGTATGGTAAGCTTCAGAAAGCCGCCTGTAAGTATCCGCAAAGGATAAAGAGACCTGATTATGGACTGCCGAATAGGAGTCCCTGATCTGAAACGGCGGCGGTGCAAGAAGCAGGAGTTTGCTGCCGTCTCCCCGGATGCAGGAGCGGCCAAGTAAATATGTGAGCATTCTGTCGGCGCATGCAGAAACAAAGGAGATGTCAGGCTCCATCATATAGAGAAGGTCATTTGATCCGAGCATGATGACAAACAGATCGAATGGCGCTGTATTCATCAGAATCTGATCCAGGTAGGCGAATTCCGCATTGTTCCGGGGAATCGTCCGCCCGTTCAGACCATAGGCGCGGATATCCCACGCAGGGTTTTTCGAAAGCAGATCAGGCCAGCGGTCATCCTTGGGATAACGTCTGTCGAGGATCCCGCGCGGATCATAACCGTAGGTATTGGAATCTCCATAGAGAACGACTTTTTTCATGGCATTTCCTTTCTGTACATGTAAATAATATCATAAAAATTGATATTTGCGGTTGATTTTTGGGAATCCTTGTGATAAAGTTAGCTAGTTGCAAAAAATATATTTTGGAGGTCTGTATGAGTCTCGCAACTGTAAAAATCATTGTAGAAATCGTTTTTATCGCTGTATGCGTTCTTTTGAATATCATTGTCCTGATGCAGGAAGGTAAGTCAGCCGGACTTGGTTCTCTTGGCGGAACCGCTTCCCAGATTGATTCCTACTGGAGCAAGAACAAGGGTCGTTCGATGGAAGGAAGACTTGTCAAAGTGACAAGGATCCTGACACTCCTGTTCCTTGTGGTCGCAGTAGTGCTCAACATAGGAAGTTTCGCATAAGAAAAGTCTGGAGCTGCCGTCAATCGGGCAGCTCTTTTATATTTTTGAGGAATGGGAATGGGAAAAGATTCAGTTAAACTGATCGCGAATAATAAAAAAGCATATCATGATTATTTTATCGATGATACTTATGAAGCAGGAATCTCACTTGCCGGAACAGAGGTAAAGTCTTTGCGGATGGGAAAGTGCAGCATCAAGGAAGCATTTGTCCGGATCGAAAACGGTGAAGTGATCGTTTACGGCATGCACATCAGCCCTTACGAAAAGGGAAATATCTTTAACAAAGATCCGCTGCGTCCCAGAAAGCTTTTGCTGCACCGTCATGAGATCAATCGACTGACCGGAAAGATCAAGGAAAAGGGCATGACGATCGTTCCGCTTCGTGTCTATTTCAAGGGCAGTCTTGTAAAGGTGGAGATCGGCCTGGCAAGAGGAAAGAAGCTGTATGACAAGCGTCAGGACATCGCGAAGAAGGATCAGAAAAGAGAAGCACAAAGAGAGTTTAAAATCAGGAATTTTTAGTATATAATAATAGTGATACATGGGGTTGTACTGGTTTCGACGGGGTTTTTGAAGCCGGTGAAGCGAGCCGCACGGGATGCGTTAAATTCCAACCTTAAATATAAACGCTAAGAAAGATAATACTAGATTAGCATTCGCTGCTTAATTGCAGCGGCTTGTCTGACTGATTGCACCCGCACTTTCAGATCAGGCATCAACTTATGCGGGAAACGGTCTGTGCAAAGCTTTGCGCACGGATACGTATCATGAAGCTACTAAAACGCGTAACCCGCTGTCGGGTGCCGTGTGGAGGGAATGTTAAAACGACAGCTACGCTCGTAGAAGAACGGTGAATAGGATTTCGGACGCGGGTTCGATTCCCGCCAGCTCCATTAAAGAGGTCGTTTCTGCATGATAATTGCGGAAACGGTCTTTTTCTTTGTGGCGGAAAATGCTATACTAAACGCAGTGTGATTATTTTTAATCATACGGATCAGTTTTATTACAAACCAAGACAAATATAGAGGGTTAAAAAATGGCGAACAGACCGACAGGAAGAGAAAAACATGTATCCAGTGGCGGAACAGGCGTCAACAGACGGGGAACCGGTGCTTCCGGCGGTCCGGTCGGCGGCGGAACAGGGCCGCGCCCGGGCGGTGGTTACTCCGGCGGTTCATATGGCGGCGGAAGCAACCGTGGTTCAGGCGGAAACAGAGCGCTTGGCGGAGGCCTTGGCGCAGGCGGTATCATTATTGTGATCATCCTGATGCTGGTATTATCCCAGTGCAGTCATGGCAGCGGACTGAGTGGTCTTTTGACGGAAGAAGATCATACCAGTTATCTGTCCGGGACTACTTCATCAGCCTGGGAAGGCGGTCTTGATAATACCGGCACGCTGAATGCATCCGTTGCGGACGGCGCCAGAGATAAACGGACGCAGATCTATGGGAATGGCCAGGATGTCAACACGATCATGGTCTATATGTGCGGCACGGACTTAGAGTCAAGAAGCGCGATGGCATCCCGTGACTTACAGGAGATGATCAATGCCAGCGTAGGCAGCAATGTCAAGCTGATCGTCTATACCGGCGGCTGTGCAAAATGGCAGAACAATGTGATCAGCAGCAAGCAGAACCAGATCTACCAGATTCAGAACGGAAAACTGCTGCTGTTAAAAGACAATGCCGGAAACGGCGCGATGACGGATCCTGCCACATTGACTTCGTTCTTAAAATGGGGCGCACAGCAGTTCCCGGCTAACCGATATGATCTGATCTTCTGGGATCACGGCGGCGGCTCCGTCAGCGGATACGGATATGATGAGAAATACCCGAATGCCGGATCTATGACGATCGCCGGGATCGACAAGGCACTGAAGAATTCCGGTGTAACATTTGATTTTATCGGATTTGACACCTGTCTGATGGCGACGGTTGAGACCGGTCTGGTAGCGGCTAAGTATGCAGATTATATGATCGCATCGGAAGAGACAGAGCCCGGTGTCGGCTGGTATTATACAGACTGGCTGTCGGAGCTTTCCGCCAATCCGGGTATGCCGACCCTTCAGCTTGGTAAGATCATCATTGACAGCTATACCAATGCTTGTGCACAGAACACACCGGGACAGGGAACGACCCTTTCCCTGACAGATTTGGCGGAGCTCGAGACCACAGCGCCTGAAGCGCTGGCAAACTTTGCGAAATCCACGTCAAACATGATCACAACGAATGGTTATCAGACGGTTGCATCTGCAAGAGCCGGCAGCCGTGAGTTTGCATCTTCCAATAAGATCGATCAGGTGGATTTTGTTCATCTGGCAAGAAGGATCGGAACGGATCCCTCAAGCGATCTGGTGAAGGTCCTGCTCAGCGCAGTGAAGTATAACCGTACGTCCTCAAATATGACCAATGCATACGGCCTTTCTGTTTACTTCCCGTATAAGCAGATGCGAAAAGTAGACAGCATGGTCAGCACATACAAAGCCATTGGCATGGATGCGGATTACACCCGCTGTATTCAGGAGTTTGCTTCGATGGAAGTAAGCGGTCAGGTTGTCTCCCAGAATTCAGGTGGCGGCGCGACCAGCCTGCTCGAACAGTTATCCGGTCTCAGCAATGCCGGCAGCTCTTCTGTCAGCAGCGGCAGCAGTATCATGGATTCGAGTGACATCGCAAGTCTGCTTTCCGGATTTATGTCCGGCGGCGTCAGCCTGGACGGTCTCTCCGGTTCCGATTACGGGTTCTACGGACGGACTGTGGATGTTGACAAGGCGGCTTCCTACATTGCGAAAAACCAGATCGACCAGTCCTATCTGACCTGGGCTGACAAAGGCGGAGACCAGGTAGTTTCTCTGCCGGAGGAGCAGTGGGAGCTTGTACAGAATCTGGATCTGAATATGTTCTATGATGATGGCAGCGGCTATGTAGAGCTTGGTCTTGATAATGTCTTTGACTTTGATCAGGACGGCGATCTTTTGCTGCCGACAGACCAGACCTGGCTTGCGATCAACGGGCAGACGGTTGCGTATTATCGCATCAGCATGACAGAATCAGAGGATGATTATACGATCATGGGACGCGTGCCGGCAGAATTAAACGGCACACGTGTCAACCTGATCCTGATCTTTGACAGCGCAAATCCGAAGGGATATGTTGCCGGTGCAGCATATGACTACGTGGATGGTGAGACAGAGACTGTGGCAAAGAACTTAACAGAGCTTTCCGCAGGCGATGAGATCGCATTCCTTTGCGATGTTTATGACTATAACGGCAATTATGTCGGACCGGATTATCTGGGCGATACGATGACCGTTACTTCCATGGATGCGTTCGAGATCACCAATACATCTGTAGGAGAGGGAAGTACGATCGTTTCCTACAGATTCCAGGATATCTACGGGCAGGAGTACTGGACCCCTGCCGTAACAATAGAGTAAAAGAAAGAGAGGCAATCAAAATGGCACAGCAGTATGAGTACAAACCGGAAAGAGCACCGATGGCAGGAGATTTATCATCACTCCCGCCGGCATCAGAAGTGAAATTGAAAAATGAAGATGTGGTAAATCCAAGCAGTGATCCGGAAGTGATCAAATGCTCGGCGGCGCTCAATGAGGTGATCCGTTTCCGCGGTATCACATTGGAAGACCTTTCCGAAAAATGCGGGATCGATGTCGATACCCTGCAGAAGTATACAGTAACCTCATTGGATATCAGAGAAGCAAGACCTTTGGATGTGATGCATCTGGCAGATGCTCTGGATGTGGATCCGGCGATCCTGCTTGGCGAAAAGCCCATTGAGGAGTTCACACAAAAAGAAGGAAATCACGGAATTGATGCGGCTTCTCTTGCGTTCCTGCGTGATATGATGTCCAAACCGATCCGTGAAGTACCAAGTGATGAGATTATCAGCCATAAAAAATAGGAACAGGATATGAGAGATGAGCTTTATCGTGCTTATACCGGCTTGACGTCTGCACAGGTCGCGGAGCAGACGCGCCGCGGCCTGGTAAACATTAAAACGGAAACGGGCACGAGATCTGTAAAAGAGATCTTCAAATCGAATATTCTGACCTATTTCAACTTGGTATTTGTCATTCTGGCGATATTATTGATTATCGGAAGATCCTATCGGGATCTTTCGTTCCTTTTAATTATTGTTGCAAACTCTGCGATCGGTATCTTACAGGAGCTTCGCGCAAAAAGCGTTCTGGACAAGATGAACCTGATGGCAGAGCCGTTTCTGACAGTAATCCGGGACGGAAATGAGATGCAGATCCGGTCACGTGAGCTGGTGCAGGGAGATCATGTGATTCTTTCTTCCGGTACGCAGATCCCGGCGGATTGCAAAGTGCTTGCCGGCGGGATGTCTGTCAATGAGTCGATACTGACCGGTGAATCGGACGAAGTCAGAAAAGAACGCGGTGACCGTCTGCTTGGCGGAAGTTTTGTGGTAAACGGGGAGTGTCTTGCAGTCGCCGAGGCGGTCGGAGAGGCAACGTTTGCCGCCGGTCTGACCAAAGAAGCGACGAGCATGGATGGAAAAGAGCATTCCGAGATTTTACAGTCTCTGGATAAAATGCTGAAGTTCTTCGGTATCCTGATCATCCCGCTTGGCATCATTCTGTTTGTTGAGCAGTTCGGGTTCGGAGATCTGGGGTTTTCACCCAGTATTTCCGCGACAGTGGCAGCACTGATCGGGATGATCCCGGAAGGAATCTATCTGACCGCGAGTGTTGCATTGGTGGTCAGTGCGATGAAGCTGGCATCGAAACAGGTGTTGGTGCATGACTTAAAATGCATCGAAACGCTTGCGCGTGTCGATATCCTATGTGTCGACAAGACCGGAACGATCACGGAAAAGGATATGAAGGTTTCCGGATATAAGTCGCTTCATAAGGCGTTGTCATCGGATGGCGTGTTTGCGTTGCTTTCTGATTTTGCGGCCTCCGTCCGGGATGTCAATGATACGATGGCAGCGATCAAGGAGTTCTTTACGAAGCCGACAGGGAAGCTTTCGGAAAGCTCCTGTCCGTTTTCCTCGAAGTATAAATATTCTGCAGAGCAGATCAACGGTCATGCCTATGTTCTCGGTGCACCGGAATATGTTCTGGCAAGCCGGATCAGTCTGTACCAGGAGGATATCTTTAAGTACAGCGAGCAGGGATACCGTGTACTTGCGCTGGCACAGTATCCGTATCTTCCACAGGGTGAAGATCTGACACTCGGACCGCAGGAAAAGATCTTGCCGTTGGGCCTGGTCGCACTTGAAAACCCGGTTCGAAAGGGTGCTGCGGAGACCTTTTCCTATTTCAATCAGCAGGGAGTGGAAATAAAGGTCATCTCGGGAGATAATCCACTGACGGTATCCCGCGTTGCAGCCCGTGCGGGTGTGCGCAATGCCGGTCAGTATGTAGATGCTTCCACATTGCAGTCTCCGCAGGATATCATGAAGGCTTCCGGGAAATATACGGTATTCGGTCGGGTGTCACCTGAACAAAAGAAACAGCTCGTTATGGCATTGCAGAGGAGAGGAAACCGCGTTGCGATGACCGGAGACGGCGTAAACGATATCATTGCGATGAAGCAGTCTGACTGCAGCGTGGCAATGGCGTCCGGTTCAGAGGCGGCTGCGCAGGCGGCGCAGCTTGTTTTGCTGGATTCTGATTTTTCGCGTATGCCTGCGATCGTAGATGAGGGAAGGCGTGTTGTCAACAATCTGACACAGGCTGCCAGTCTTTATCTTGTGAAGAATATCTTCTCACTGTTATTAGCGGTATTCTCAGTCATCCTGATGTTTAACTATCCGTTAAATCCGGCACAGATCACATTGATCAGTCTGTTTACGATCGGTATTCCATCGTTTGTTCTGGCGCTGGAACCCAATACAGATCCGATCGAGGGCAGCTTTATGAAGAATGTCATTATGAAGGCGCTTCCGGCAGGCATTACTGACTTTCTGATCATCAGTGCGCTGGTTATCTTTGCAAGGCAGTTTTCGCTGGATGCGGACAGTCTGTCGACTGCCTGCAGCGTGATCCTGGCCGTCGTCGGTTTTATGATCCTGTATCTGATCATACGGCCGATGAAAAAGCAGCATGTTATTATGTTTGTCCTTCTGTTTGCAGGATGGATCATATGTATGGCATTTTTCCCGTCGGTATTCGGGATCACGGCAGTTTCAAGAAGCTGTCTGATGCTGCTGATCGTATTCACGATCACGACAGATCCGATATTACGGTATCTTACCCGACTGTTCCGCTGGGGACGGAAGATGTTTAGTAAATGGAAAGACAGGAATGAATAGGAGAGCATATATGGATCGATTAAAGATTCTGGTGGTCGATGATGAAGCGAGAATGCGTAAGCTGGTCCGCGATTTTCTGGTCCGCAGCCAGTTTGAAGTGATCGAGGCCGAAGATGGAGAAGAAGCACTGGATATTTTCTATGAGCAGAAGGATATCGCGCTGATCATTCTGGATGTCATGATGCCAAAGATCAACGGATTCGATGTTTGCAGGGAAATCCGGGAAACGTCTGATGTACCGATCATCATACTGACGGCCAAAGGCGATGAGAATGATGAACTGATGGGATTTGATATCGGCGCGGACGAATATATTTCCAAACCGTTCAGTCCGAAGATCCTGGTTGCGCGTGTCGAAGCGATCTTAAGACGGACAATGGATCAGTCTGATGACAAGGTGCTTGAAAAGGGCGGGATCCGTGTGGATCAGACCGCGCATGCGGTAACGATCGACGGATCACCGGTAGAATTAAGCTATAAAGAGTTCGAGCTTTTGACCTATTTCATGGAAAATGCAGGAATCGCCCTTTCCAGAGAAAAGATCTTAAATCAGGTCTGGGATTATGATTATTACGGTGATGCCAGAACGATCGATACGCATGTAAAAAAACTGCGCAGCAAGCTTGGAGATAAAGGGGGCTATATCAAAACAATCTGGGGCATGGGATATAAGTTTGAGGTTTGATCATGAAAAAGTCTCTGACAACACGGATCATTTTTATTATCAGCGGTCTGGTGGCCGGTGCGATCGTGTTCTGCCTGCTTTTGAACTTTTTTGCATTGGAAAAGTTTTATACCTACAGACAGGAAAAAGAGCTGGTCAATGTTTATGAGATCATGTCGGATGCCAGTGAGGACGGAAAGCTTTACGACAGCAGTTACAGCGTAACCTTTGAAAACCTGTCCGCAAGAGGAAATATGCGCATCATGGTTCTGGCATCTGATGGAACCGTTCTTCAGACAAATGTCAATGACCGTGAGACACTGCGGGATGATTTTGCAGAGATCATGTTCGGCCAGGATGATGAAAGAGATAAATCATTAGAGGAGACCGATGAATACTCTCTGATGTTAAAATTTGACCGTCGGCTAAATCAGGAGCATCTGGTGCTCTGGGGGACATTGGAGGATGGGAATCTGGTCCTGATCCGGACGCCGCTTGAAAGCATTCAACAGAGCGCCCGGATCGCAAGTGTCTTTTTGCTGATTGTCGGCCTGATCGCGATTGCAGTCAGTATCATCGTCGGTATTGTGTTATCCCGCAGGATCACACGGCCGATTCAGACGCTTCAGGAGATTTCCAAGCGAATGGTGGATCTGGACTTTGAAGCAAAATATCAAAACGCAGACCCGCAGGGAGATGAGATCGACCAGCTTGGCGATCACATGAACCGCCTGTCTGAGACACTCGAAGGGACAATCTCGGAATTAAAGTCAGCCAATGTGGAATTGCAGAAAGACATCGATCAGAAGACTGAGATCGACGAGATGCGAAAGGAATTCCTGTCGAATGTTTCGCATGAGTTAAAGACACCGCTTGCGCTGATCCAGGGTTATGCGGAAGGTCTGCAGATGTGTATCAATGATGACCAGGAGAGCAGAGATTACTACTGCGAAGTGATCATTGATGAAGCGGACAAAATGAACCGTATGGTGAAAAAACTTCTGACATTGAACCAGCTGGAGTTTGGCAATGAACAGGTGGTGATGGAGCGTTTTGACATCTCGGAGCTTGTCCGTGGTGTGACAAATGCGACTGCGATCTTACGTGATCAGAACGGCATCCGGCTGGAAATGGACATTCCGGATGAAACATATGTCTGGGGCGATGAATTCAAGATCGAAGAAGTCGTGACCAATTATATGAGCAATGCGATCAACCATTGCGAAGGCGAAAAAGTGATCCGGATCTCATATTCAGAACCGGAAGATGCACTATTGCGCGTCAGCGTGTTCAATACGGGTCAACCAATCCCTGAAGAGGATTTGGAGCAGATCTGGATCAAGTTTTATAAGGTTGACAAGGCGAGGACCAGAGCGTACGGCGGCAGCGGCATCGGCCTTTCGATCGTGAAGGCGATCATGGATTCCATGAACCAGAAATGCGGCGTAGTCAACCGGGATGACGGTGTGGAATTCTGGTTTGAGTTATCAAGATAAAGAGTTGGAGAGAAATCAATGACAGCGATCATCGATTATGATGCAGGGAATATCAAAAGTGTGGAAAAGGCATTGCTTTTTTTGGGAGAGGATGTGGTCGTGACGGACGATCCGGAAACGATCCTTTCCGCGGATCATGTGATCCTTCCGGGTGTAGGTGCTTTTGGCGATGCGATGAGAAACATCCGCGAGCATAACCTGGAAGAAGTGATCCATCAGGTTGTGGAAAAAGGAACCCCGTTTATGGGGATCTGCCTTGGCCTTCAGGTACTGTTTGAAGACAGTGAGGAAAACCCGGGTGTCCCGGGGCTTGGGATCCTGAAAGGACATATTAAGCGGATACCGGATGCGGAAGGATTAAAGATCCCGCATATCGGTTGGAATTCGCTTTCCCTTTCCGGAGACGGCCGGCTGTTTGAGGGACTGCCTGCGGAACCATATGTCTATTTTGTGCATTCCTATTATCTGGAGGCGGATGATCCGTCAATCGTAAAGGCGGCAACGGAGTACGGAACTCTGATCCATGCATCCGTAGAGCAGGAGAATGTATTTGCCTGCCAGTTCCATCCGGAAAAAAGCAGCGAAGCGGGATTGTCCATCTTACGGAATTTCCTTCAGATTTAAGATAGCGGAGAAGAAGTATGTTTACAAAAAGAATCATCCCATGCCTCGATGTACACGACGGGCGTGTTGTAAAAGGGGTTAATTTTGTCAATCTGCAGGATGCGGGCGATCCGGTGGAGATCGCTGCGGCTTACGATAAAGCCGGCGCGGATGAGCTGGTATTCCTGGATATCACAGCGTCTTCAGATGCGCGGAATACTGTTGTTGATATGGTACGGCGTGTGGCGGAGCAGGTGTTCATTCCGTTTACGGTCGGCGGCGGGATCCGGACCGTGGAAGACTTTCGTGCGATCCTGCGGGAGGGCGCGGACAAAGTCAGCATCAATTCCTCTGCGATTAATAATCCGCAGCTGATCTCAGACGGCGCGGACAAGTTCGGCAGCCAGTGTGTCGTTGTGGCGATCGATGCCAAGCGCAGAGAGAACGGAAGCGGCTGGGAAGTCTACATAAACGGAGGACGGATCAACACCGGGATCGATGCAGTCGAGTGGGCGATGCGTGCAAATAAACTCGGTGCCGGAGAGATCCTTTTAACGAGCATGGACTGCGATGGTACCAAAGCAGGATATGATATCGAACTGACAAGAACGATCGCGGAAAATGTGTCCATACCGGTTATCGCATCCGGCGGTGCGGGAACGATGGAGCATTTTTATGATGCGTTTGCCGAGGGGAAGGCTGAGGCAGCACTGGCAGCTTCCCTGTTCCATTATAAAGAGATGGAGATTAAGGATTTAAAGGATTATCTGGCAGGCAGGGATATTCCTGTCAGAAGATAGGGGACATAATGGCTGCAATTGCGAACGACTGGCTTGCTCCGTTAAAGGGAGAATTTGCCAAGCCATATTATAAAGAATTATATCAGAAGGTTTTGCAGGAATACCGGACAGTAAAGGTGTTTCCGCCTGCAAATGATATCTTTAATGCATTTCATCTGACACCTTTGTCAGAAGTGAAGGTTGTGATCCTGGGACAGGATCCGTATCACAATGACGGTCAGGCGCATGGGCTCTGCTTTTCGGTTCAGCCGGGGACAGACATTCCGCCTTCGCTTGTCAATATCTATCAGGAGCTGCAAACCGATCTGGGATGTTATATTCCGAATAACGGATATTTGGAAAAATGGGCAAAGCAGGGCGTGCTTTTGCTCAATACCGTTCTGACGGTAAGAGCACATCAGGCCAATTCGCATCGCGGGATCGGATGGGAGCAGTTTACTGATGCCGTGATCAGAATCCTGAATGAACAGGACAGACCGATCGTTTTCCTGCTTTGGGGAAGTCCGGCGCGCGCAAAGAAAGCCATGTTGAATAATCCGAAACACCTTGTTCTCGAAGCACCGCATCCGAGTCCGCTGTCTGCATACAGAGGGTTTTTCGGATGCCGTCACTTCAGTATGACGAACCGGTTTTTAGAAGCGCATGGAATCACACCCATTGACTGGCAGATTGAAAACATATGATTCTTTCGATGAACCCGCTTTCCCAGGTTGAAAGCGGGATTTTTCTTGCATATTTAGAATAATTGTGATATAAAAATACCATATGTTGTATGGATACATATGTTCGATTGTAATAAACCTCTGAGCTTCGGAGGTTTTTCTTGTGTTTTTAGAAACAATAAAAGGAGATTGACAGAGTATGGCAAAAAAAGCAGATGCAGGATACGGCGCAGATAGTATATCGGTGCTGGAAGGGCTTGAAGCTGTCAGAAAACGCCCCGGAATGTACATCGGAAGCGTTTCAAGAAAGGGCCTGAATCACCTCGTCTACGAGATCGTTGACAATGCGGTAGACGAACATCTGGCAGGTGCATGCGATACGATCCATGTTACGCTGGAAAAAGATGGCTCGTGTACAGTGGAAGATAACGGACGCGGTGTTCCTGTTGCGATGCATGAAAAGGGTGTTTCCGCAGCGCGTCTGGTCTTTTCGACGCTTCATGCCGGTGGAAAATTCGGCGACGGTGCGTACAAGACAAGCGGTGGTCTGCATGGAGTCGGTTCCTCTGCGGTGAATGCACTTTCTACCTATATGGATGTGGAGATCTCAAGAGACGGCGCGGTCCATCATGACCGTTATGCACAGGGAAAACCTGTCGTAAAGCTTGAAAAAGGATTACTTCCTGTAATCGGCAAGACGAAAAAGACAGGGACGAAGATCCGCTTCCTGCCGGATCCGGAAATCTTTGAGAAGACCCGGTTTAAGGAAGATGAGATCAAGAGCCGTTTGCATGAAACGGCTTATCTGAATCCGAATCTTACGATCATCTATGATGATCTGCGCGGCGATGAGCCGGAACATCAGGAATACAGAGAAGCAGAAGGACTCGTCGGCTTTGTCCGCGATATCAATAAGAAAGCAGAAGTCCTGCATGACCCCATCTATTTTAAAGGTGAAGAGGACGGCATTCAGGTAGAGTGCGCGTTCCAGTATACAAACGAATTCCATGAAAACATCCTGGGCTTTTGCAATAATATTTACAATGCCGAGGGCGGTGCGCATATTACCGGATTCAAAGCAGCATACACGACGATCATGAATTCCTATGCGCGCGAGATCGGGATCTTAAAGGAAAAAGACGCGAACTTCACCGGTGCGGATGTCAGAAACGGGATCACGGCCGTGATCGCGATCAAGCATCCGGACCCCAGATTTGAAGGGCAGACGAAGACAAAGCTTGACAATCAGGATGCGGCAAAGGTGACGGGCCACATCACAAACGATGAAGTACAGCTGTTTTTCGACAAAAACCTGGAAACACTAAAGATCGTTCTCTCCTGTGCGGAAAAAGCTGCGAAGATCAGAAAGTCGGAAGAGCGTGCAAAAACCAATCTGTTGACAAAGCAGAAGTTTTCCTTTGATTCGAACGGAAAGCTGGCAAACTGCGAAAGCCGGAACGCAGAGAAATGTGAGATCTTTATTGTTGAGGGAGATTCTGCGGGCGGTTCTGCCAAGATGGCGAGAGACAGAAAGTATCAGGCGATCCTGCCAATCCGCGGAAAGATCTTAAATGTAGAAAAAGCAAGCATTGATAAGGTACTTGCAAATGCAGAGATCAAGACGATGATCAATGCGTTCGGATGTGGCTTTTCGGAAGGGTATGGAAATGATTTTGACATTTCAAAACTCCGTTACGATAAGATCATCATCATGGCGGATGCCGATGTCGACGGGGCACATATCTCAACGCTTCTTCTGACGCTGTTCTACCGGTTTATGCCGGAGCTGATCTCGGAAGGACATGTTTATATCGCAATGCCGCCGCTTTACAAGGCGATCCCAAACAAAGGGGAAGAAGAATATCTCTATGATGACGAAGCACTGGAGCGTTACCGCAGTACACACAGCGGAAGCTTTACGCTGCAGAGATACAAAGGTCTTGGAGAGATGGATGCACAGCAGCTCTGGGAGACAACACTCGATCCGGAGACCAGAATCTTAAAGCAGGTCGGGATTGGCGATGGCCGGATGGCATCAGATATCACCGAAATGCTGATGGGCAGCGATGTGCCGCCAAGGCGTGCATTTATCTATGAGCATGCGAATGATGCGGAGCTGGATGTGTAGTAGAACGAAAGGAATCGTATGAATACAGACAACGAAAGAATCCTGCAAACAGAATATGCCGAGATCATGCAGAAATCCTACATTGATTATGCGATGAGTGTCATCATCGCCCGTGCGCTGCCGGATGTCCGTGACGGGTTAAAGCCGGTACAGAGACGGACGCTTTATGATATGTATGAGCTGGGGCTGCGGCATGACAGACCATACAGGAAAAGCGCCCGTATCGTCGGAGATACGATGGGTAAATATCATCCGCATGGTGACAGCTCGATTTATGGCGCCCTGGTCGTAATGGCGCAGGATTTCAAATACGGGATGCCGCTTGTCGATGGTCATGGAAACTTCGGATCGATCGAGGGAGACGGTGCCGCGGCGATGCGTTACACAGAGGCCCGTCTGCGAAAACTGACCCAGGAAGTCTATCTGGGAGACCTGGACAAAGATGTCGTAACGTTTATCCCGAACTTTGATCAGACAGAAAACGAGCCTTCCGTTTTGCCGGTCAAGGTTCCTAATATCCTGGTCAATGGTGCGGAAGGCATCGCGGTCGGTATGGCGACGAGCATTCCGCCGCATAACCTCGGAGAAGTGATCGATGGTGTGATCGCTTACATGAAAGATCCGGACATTACGGTAGAAGAGATGCTTGCGATCATTCCGGGACCGGATTTTCCGACCGGCGGGATCGTGACAAACAGGGAAGATCTTGCGGAGATTTACAGAACCGGTACCGGCAAGATCAAAGTCCGCGGCAAAGTTGATATCGAAAAAGCAAAGGGCGGAAGACTGAACATCGTTATTTCGGAAATCCCGTATCCGATGATCGGTGCGAACATCGGTAAATTCCTGAATGATGTCTACGGACTTGTGGAAAGCAAGAAGACAGCGGATATCATCGATATTTCCAACCAGTCCTCAAAAGACGGCATCCGGATCGTGATCGAATTAAAGCGCGGCGCAGATGCAGAGAATATCTGCAATCTCTTATATAAGAAGACACGACTCGAAGACACCTTCGGCGTCAATATGCTTGCGGTAGCACAAGGGAAACCGGAAACACTGGGGATCGTCGACATCATCCGGCACAATGTGAATTTCCAGTTTGAACTTGCGACCAGAAAGTATACGCACCTGCTTGCAAAGGAACGTGACAAGGCAGAGATTCAGGAAGGTCTGATCCATGCCTGCGATGTGATCGACCTGATCATCGAGATCCTGCGCGGCAGCAAAGACATCAAACAGGCGAAGAACTGTCTGATCTCGGGGGAGACCAAGGGGATCAAGTTCCGCGTGAAGGCACATGAAAAAGAGGCAAAGGCACTGCGCTTTACGGAGCGTCAGGCGGATGCGATCTTGAAAATGCGTCTGTACCGTCTGATCGGACTTGAGATCGAAGCGCTGATGGCAGAGCATGAAGAGTCGTTAAAAAAGATCGCGCTTTATGAGAAGCTGCTCGGAAGCCGCACGGAGATGGCAAAGGATATCATCGGTACACTTCTGGAGATTAAAAAAGAGTATGCGACACCGAGAAAGACGCTGATCGACCAGGTAGAAGAGGTTGTATATAAGGAAGAAGCGATCAAGGAAACAGAAGTAACCTTCCTGATGGATCGGTTCGGTTATGTCAAGACCATCGACAAAGCGACTGCGGAGCGTAACAAAGAGGCTGTGGAAAACGATTACCGGTATGCATTCAGGTGTATGAATACGGACCGCCTGCTTCTTTTTACAGACAGCGGAAGGCTGCATAGTGTGAAGGTCTTAGATCTGCCGGGCGGAAGGATCCGCGATAAGGGAACGCCGATCGACAATCTGTCCAACTATGACAGCAGCACAGAAGAGATCATCTATATCTGTCCGCTGAACCAGGCACGTGGTGAAAAACTGCTGTTTGTCAGCTCAGATGGTCTGATCAAGCTGGTAGACGGATCGGAATTTGACGTTGCGAAGAAGACAACAGCTGCGACAAAGCTCAATGACGGAGCAAGGCTGATCTGTGCCGGGGTCGTCGGACAGGGCGACACACTGGTCCTTCAGTCAAAGAAAAACTTTTTCCTGCGCATCAGCTCGATGGGCGTTCCGGAGAAGAAAAAAGGCGCAGCAGGTGTACGCGGTATGCGGCTAGGCGACGGCGATTCTCTGGAAGCGGCATATATCCTGACGACGGAGGATGCACCGGTATTGACGATCAAAGGGAAAAAAGTGCATTTGAATAAATTGCATATTTCCAATCGGGATGCAAAGGGTGTAAAACGATAAAATATAAAAAATAGATAAAAAATGTGGAAAAGATTGATGTATTTTTGGCAAGGCATCTATTGACATTCGTTTCATTGTCATTTACCATATTTTGAGGTCTATTAATAATTTGGCAACTTAGGCTACTAAAAGTTGGAAGGGAGAAAATAAAATGATTTGGTTAATTCCTGTCATAGGCATTATCGCCTTACTTTGCGCTATCGGACTGGCAAGATTCGTTAAGAAACAGCCTGACGGCAATGACACAATGAGGGATTTGGCAAAATCGATCCATGAGGGTGCACAGGCATTCCTTTTCTCTGAGTACAAGATTCTGATCATTTTCATTATCATTGTATTCCTTGCGATCGGTTTTGGTATCGGCGCGACCCAGGGATGGGCAGCCGGTTGGGGAGAGGCAATCTGCTTTATCATCGGTGCTTTCTTCTCCACAATGTGCGGATATCTTGGTATGAACGTAGCTACACTGGCTAACGTACGTACCACTGCAGCAGCAAAAGACCATGGTATGGTCCGCGCTCTGCTCGTAGCATTCCGCGGCGGCGCAGTTATGGGTCTGGCTGTTGTTGGTCTGGGTCTGTTTGGCGCCAGCATGATTTACTTCATCACAGGAAATGCAGGCATTCTGTTCGGATACAGCTTAGGTGCTTCTTCAATCGCTCTGTTTGCCCGTGTCGGCGGCGGTATCTATACCAAGGCTGCTGACGTAGGTGCTGACCTTGTAGGTAAAGTAGAAGCAGGTATCCCGGAAGATGATCCGCGTAACCCGGCCGTTATCGCTGATAACGTAGGTGATAACGTAGGTGACGTTGCCGGTATGGGCGCTGACCTGTATGAGTCCTACTGCGGTTCTATCGTTTCTGCAATTTCCCTTGGTATCCTTGCATTCGGCGAGAATATCGGCGGAACGGTTGCAGGTGCTCTGTTCCCGCTTCTGATCGCGGCAATCGGCATCCTGGCTTCTATCCTTGGCGTATTCCTTGTACGTGGTAAAGAAGGCGTTGATCCGCACAAGTCCATGAACATGGGTACAAACATTGCAAATATCATTACAGTTGTTCTGGCAATCATCCTGAGCAAGGTGATCCTTGGCACATTCATGCCGTCGATCGCTATCATCGCCGGCCTGGTTGTAGGTATCCTGATCGGACGTATCACAGAGTGGTACACATCTGACAATTACCGTCATGTTAAGAAGATTGCAGAGCAGTCTGAGACTGGTACAGCTACAAATATCATTTCCGGTATCGCAACCGGTATGCAGTCAACATTCCTGCCGATCCTGTTCATCGTTATCGGTATCATCGTTGCATATGCATGCGGCAGCACGATCAGCCCGGCAGCAGGTGTATATTGCATCGCTCTGGCTGCAGTAGGTATGCTGGCAACCACAGGTAACGTCGTTGCAGTTGATACTTATGGTCCGATCGCTGATAACGCAGGCGGTATCGCTGAGATGGCTGGTCTGGAAGAAGGCGTTCGTGACATCACTGACCACCTTGATTCTATCGGTAACACCACAGCAGCAATCGGTAAAGGTTTTGCGATCGGTTCTGCAGCATTGACAGCACTGTCACTGTTCGTTACCTATTCACAGACAGTTGGTCTGGAAGTTATTTCTCTGCTTCAGCCGACCGTTATCGTTGGTCTTCTGATCGGTGCGATGCTTCCGTTCCTGTTCACATCCATCACAATGGAAGCTGTATCAAAGGCAGCTTATAAGATGATCGAGGAAGTTCGTCGTCAGTTCCGCGAGAACCCGGGCATCCTTGAAGGAACCGTTAAGCCGGATCACAAGCGCTGCGTATCCATTTCTACACAGGCAGCTCTTCGTGAGATGCTTCTTCCGGGTATCATCGCAATCGTTGCTCCGATCATTGTAGGTATCGTACTTGGCGCAGATGCACTCGGCGGCCTGCTTGGCGGTGCTCTTGCAACAGGTGTTATGCTGGCGATCTTCATGTCAAATGCCGGCGGCGCTTGGGACAATGCAAAGAAATATATCGAGAGTGGTAACCATGGTGGTAAGGGTAGCGAGCCGCATAAGGCAGCTGTCGTTGGTGATACGGTAGGTGATCCGTTCAAAGATACATCAGGACCGTCCATCAACATCCTGATCAAGCTGATGACGATCGTTTCACTGGTATTTGCACCGCTGTTCGCATCAGGTCTGATCCACTTCTAAAAATATCATATGTGAGGCAGAGAAATTGAGTGAGACATCTTTGGCGAAGCGCACGCGTGGCCACATCTACGGATTGGATGGTCTTCGTGCATTAGCAATCATTGGTGTGACACTGTTTCATATGTTTCCGTATACAATAAAGGGAGGCTACTTGGGAGTCTCCCTTTTTTTCATCATTACCGGGTACTTATTGGCAGTGACCTCTGAGAGAGGAAAGAACAGCGGAACATATCGTGTTGCATCCTATTATTTAAAACGAATTAAGAGAATCTATCCGGCACTGCTGATCGTACTGGTCGTATCAGCAGGAATCTATTTCGTTCTGGAGCGTCATGTTCTGGATGGATTCCGTCCGGAATTCTTAAGTATTGTTTTCGGTTATAACAACTGGTGGCAGATTGCCCAGAACGCAGATTATTTTACCAAGATCACAAATGCATCTCCCTTTACGCATATGTGGTTTCTGGCAATTGAGATTCAGTACTATGTAGTCTGGCCTTTGATCTTTGCAATCTTTCTGTTGCTGGAACGGATCAAGGGCACAAAAGCAGCATTTCTGTTTTTGTTGATCGTAACGGTGGTTTCTGCAGTCATTACACCGATCATGTATCGTCCTGACAATGATGTGACCAGATTATATTATGGTACAGATACCAGGATGTATGCACTTACATTTGGCGCGATCATCGGATTTGCGCAAAACAGAAATCTGCTGATCCGGCTGCCCAAGGGCGTGGCAAAGATCGTCGGTATTCCGTTGTTTGCAGTTATGATCGTTGTGACTGTGATCGCATATGTGCTTTTGGACGGTCAGTACGGATTTACATATCGCGGCGGCATGCTGTTGATGACATTGCTGTTTGGGATCCTGCTGTTGCTGGTGACGGACAGAAGACTGTCGCTTGGGAAATGGCTGGAGGCAAAGCCGCTGGTCTGGATCGGGGCGCACAGTTACGAAATCTATCTGTGGCAGTATCCGATCATCTTCCTGTTCATGTATAAGCGTTGGGATAATACGGCTGCAGGACCGATCCTGGAAGCAATACTCATCGTTGTCCTTGCATGGTGGTTGCATTGGCTGACCGGTGTACTGTTAGCGCGAAAGATTCCTGAAAAGGTATTTGTAATGGATTTATGGAAGCGTATTGTTTTGCTGGCTGCCGCAGCACTGACAGCACTCTGTCTGGTGCTTGGCGTGATCGGTATTACAACAGCGGAAAAAGAAAAGTTTGCGGAAAAAGATGAGCTGGCAGCGGTACTTGAGCAGAACCAGCAGATGCTGCAGGAAAACCAGCAGCAGACCGACGATAGCAGCGCAGTATCGGAGACGGCACAGCCGACACCTCCTGCAACTCCTGCAGCAACGGTACAGCCGCTCGCACAGGAAGATCTGCTTTACGGCGATGCATCGCTTGAAAACGCGGCAGAAGTATCAGATACAGAGGTGTTGATGATCGGTGATTCGATCATGCTGGATTCCTCTCCGCAGATCAAAGAAGAATTGCCGGATTGCTATATCGACGCGGTACAGTCAAGACAGCTTTATGATACACCTGAGGTTGCCAGGGAGCTGATCAATGATGGTCATTTATACAAAACGGTTGTCATTTCTCTGGGAACGAATGCCCCGCTGACAGAGGAGGATGTCCGGGAGCTGTTGGATGTGTTTGATTCTGAAACCAGTATTTTCTGGGTCAACCTGTTTGGACGTACAGTGCTTTGGGAAGAAGAGGCAAACCAGCTGCTTTTGGATATGGCAGAGGAGTATCCGAACTTAACGATCATCAACTGGTGTGATCTGATCAAGCCACATGTGGAAGAATGGCTCTGGGGAGACAGAGAACATCCGAATCCGGACGGCGCTAAAGTACTGGCAACCCTGATCCGGGAAGACATCGAGGTTTGCATGTCTAAGCAGGGTCATGCACCGGCTTATTTCCCGCAGGCGGAAGATAGCAGTGTAACAGATGAAGATGGAGAGTGATCCGGGAGACAGAGATGAATTATCAGGAAGCAATGGCGTTTTTAGAAGAAACGAAGCATTACGGGATCGTTCCCGGACTGTCAAGCATCAGACGCCTCTGCGCAAAACTGGGTGATCCGCAGGATCATCTGAATCTGGTTCACATAGCCGGAACGAATGGAAAAGGCGCAGTCGGGAAGATGATCGCTTCTGTATTAACAAAAGCGGGATATCAGACCGGGCATTTTGCGACACCGGATGTGTTTTGCTATGAAGAGATTTTTCAGATCGACGGAAATCTGATCACAAAAGAAGAGCTTGCGGACATTTTTTCGGATGTCCGCAATGCTTGCCTTTCCATTACAAAAGAAGGCTTTCCTCATCCTACGAAGTTTGAAGTAGAGGCGGGGGCAGCCTTTTTGTGGTTTGATCGGAAAAAAGTGGATCTGGCCGTGATTGAAGTTGGTATGGGCGGCATCGAAGATGCGACAAATCTGATCCAAAAGCCTCTGGTCAGTGTCCTGACAGCGATCGGCATGGATCATATGCAGTATCTGGGCGGCTCGCTTACGGAGATCGCCGAAAAGAAAGCAGGAATCATAAAAGAGAACTGTCCTGTTGTGACGCAAAACCAGGATGAAGAAGTGCTTGCTGTATTGCGCGAGTATTGCAAAAAAAAGAACAGCCCGCTTACCATTGCGGACGGAAGCAAAGCACGGATCCTTATGGGAGCACCAACGGAAAACCGTTTTCTCTATGAAGATGAGGAATATGAGATTGGCCTTGGCGGACGCTTTCAGGTGGACAATGCAGTCAATGCGATCGAGGTACTTCGGATTTTGCAAAAGGAGTATTCGAATGTGACACAGCGCACCATCGTTCAGGGACTGCGAAGTGTCGTTTGGCCGGGGCGTTTTGAACGGATCGGCTCAGGACCGGCATTCTTTTTGGATGGGGCACACAATCCTCCTGCGGCAAGACGGTTGAAGGAAAGTTTGAATATCTACTTTACAGGTAGGAAAATCGTGTATATCATGGGAGTATTAGCAGATAAATCCTTCGACGAAGTTGCGCAGATCATGTTTGAGGAAAATGATATTGTATTTACACTTACCTCAAAAAGCCCGCGCGCGCTTCCCGGAGAGGAACTTGCAGGTGTTTTACAAAAACAGGGCATCAACGCCATGTTTTGCAAAGATACGAATGAGGCCATTATCCACGCGACGGAAGCGGCGGGCGTAGATGGTGTGGTTCTGGCATTCGGAACACTGTCTCATTTGGGTGACCTGCGCAGAGCATACGAAGAGATCTATGGATAAAATGATTTATGTTGAGCGTTTGCTCGCACTTCCGGAATACCGGAGTTTACAAAAGGAAATTGAAATACTGGAAGCAGACAGGATCTACTGCAGACATGCGTTTTCACACAGTCTGGATGTATGCCGGATCGCGTGGATCCTGTTTTTGGAAGATCAGACGCAGTCTGAAACGGAAATGGGGGCGCAGCAGTTTACACTGTCTGAATGGAAGGAGCGCATCTACCTGACAGGACTCTTGCATGACATTGGAAGAGTAGCGCAATATCAGACCGGAGAGCACCACGGAGAGGCCGGACGGAGAGTTTCGGAGAGATTGCTCGAAGAGATCGGCTGTCCCGATTCCTGGCGGGCTGAGATTCTTTTTGTAGTTGCATTGCATTTTGGGAGAGACGGAGGACGGATGCGGCCCAAAAGCCTGGGGGATTATATCTGTCGGGCAGATCATATGTCGAGAAACTGTTTTCTTTGCGGGGCTTCCGAAACCTGTAAATGGAACGAAGAAGAAAAAAACAAAACGATTACTGAATAAACATTTGACTTTTCGAAGAGTTTTGAGGGAGGAGATCATATGCGGATCGGAAATCGGAATTTTGATACAAAGAACAATACGTATATCATGGGAATCCTGAATGCAACCCCGGATTCCTTTTCTGACGGCGGTAAGTTTAATACCGTAGATAAGGCGCTGTATCATGTCAGTGAGATGATAAGAGAAGGTGCTTCCATTATTGATATCGGCGGGGAATCAACAAGGCCGGGCCATAAGCAGATCTCTGAGCAGGAAGAAATCGAACGTGTTCTGCCGATGATCGAAGCCGTAAAGGCAAATTTTGATGTGCCGGTCTCGTTAGACACTTATAAAAATGAAGTTGCTCTGGCCGGCATCAAAGCAGGCGCTGATATGATCAATGATATCTGGGGCCTCAAATATGACGCGAAGCTGGCAAAGACGGTCGCTGAAAACCATGTTGCCTGTTGTCTGATGCACAATCGGGACAGAAAAGAATATCAGGCACTGATCCCGGAGATCAAGACAGAGCTGCAGGAGTCGGTAGACATTGCTCTTGAAGCAGGGATTTTGAAAGAAAAGATCATGATCGACCCGGGAATCGGGTTCGGAAAGACCTATGAGCAGAATCTGGAAGTGCTAAACGCTTTGGATACATTCTGCGAAATGGGGTATCCTGTATTGCTCGGAACTTCCAGAAAGTCGGTGATCCGGCTGACGTTGGATACAAATGCCACGGACAGCGTAGCCGGAACGGTGGCGACGACAGCCCTGGGAGTGATGGCCGGATGTGCATTTGTCAGGGTGCACGATGTGAAAGCAAATATGGATGCAGTGCGGATGGTACAGGCAATTAAGCGGAGCGAAATGGAGTAAGACAGATGGATCGAATCACAATACAGAATCTGGAGATCTTTGCAAATCATGGGGTATTTCAGGAAGAGACGCGGCTTGGACAGAAGTTTCTGATCAGTGCGGAATTATTCCTTGATCTGCACTACGCCGGACAGACAGATAACATGCAGGATTCCGTTCATTACGGAGAGGTCTGCCATTTTATTACGAACTATCTGGAAGAGCACACATTCCAGCTGATCGAGGCAGCGGCGGAGAATCTCGCCCGTGAATTGTTGCTGCAGCAGCCACTGATCAAATGTGTCATGGTTGAGATCAAAAAACCGTGGGCACCGATCGGACTGCCGATCGAAACAGTTTCTGTCCGGATTGAGAGAGAATGGCATGAAGTGTTCCTGTCTGTCGGGGCAAATCTGGGAGACAAAGAAGCAACGATCCGTGATGCTGTTAACGCACTTTTCAAGACAACCTTATCCAATCATGAAGGTGTGATCCGTTGTGTGACACTTTCGAACCTGCGGGAGACAAAAGCCTATGGAAAGACGGATCAGCCTGATTTTTTAAACGGTGCGATCCGGTTTGAGACGATCTTAAGCCCGCAGGAGCTTTTGGAGAGACTGCATGAGATTGAGGCAGCGGCCGGACGGGAACGGAAGGAGCGCTGGGGCGCACGGACACTGGATCTGGATATTCTGTTCTATGATGACCTGATCATGAATGAAGCAGATCTGATCATCCCACATATCGATATGAAAAACCGGTTGTTCGTTCTGGAACCATTGATGGAGCTTTGTCCGGGTAAAGTACATCCTGTTTACAACAAAACGGTGTCGGATCTTTATGCGGAGTTGAGCGGAAAAACGTTTGTAAACCGGTAACTCGACAGTAAGCTCTTGCAATTGATGAGATGTTCTGCTTATAATGGGAACGCAAAACAGATGCCTTTTTTGTAGAAGGGCTTTCAAAAAATAGGGAAATCATATAGGGGAGAAAAGTTATGTCTGGAATTGTACAGCACAAAGAAGCAAATGCAGGCCCGCTGGGACTGCTTGGATTCGGAATGACAACCGTCCTTTTGAATCTGCACAATGCAGGTATCATCGAGATGTCTATTATCATTCTGGCAATGGGACTGGCCATGGGTGGACTGGCACAGTTTATCGCAGGATTAATGGAGTTTAAGGCAGGCAACACATTTGGCGCAACAGCATTCACATCATATGGTCTGTTCTGGTGGTCACTTGTTATCATCCTGGTAAATCCGTCATTCCTTGGCGCAGAGGGTCCGGACGGAAAAGGTCTTGGATTCTACATGGTCCTGTGGTGCATCTTTACATTCTTCATGTTCATCGGAACACTGAAAGCAAACCACGCAACACAGTTGGTATTTGGAACACTGGCACTGTTGTTCCTCCTTCTGGCAATCGAGAACTTTACAGGCAGCGCAGTTGTTGGCCGTATCGCCGGTGTAGAAGGTATCATCTGCGGTGCGATCGCGATCTATACTGCAGTAGCAGGTATCGTAGACGGCGAGTTCAACCGCCCGATCATGCCGGTATAAGTCAGGTTTTTCTGACAACAATATTGAAAAGAGAAACACCACATATCTCCAAACGGGGATATGTGGTGTTTTTTATACATATCGATCCACACGCACAACAAGATTTCCTTTTCCTGTCTGACGGACTTCTCCACGGAAAATATACTTTCCATAACCTCGTACGACAATGACATCATCTTCCTTTGGTGTATAAGAGTCATTAGAACAGAGCCGGCCGTTGATCAGTACATTCCCTGATGAAACAAGATCCTTGGCTTTGCCTCGAGACAGGTGACACAGCTTCGCCAGAACGGCGTCAATCCGCAGAGAGGGTACGATGGTTTCTGTTTCCTCGAGCCGGAATGCTGCTTCCGACGGAAGCGTTTCGACAACCTTGCAGGAAATGTTCGTGTGTTTGACCTGATAAAGCTCGTGCAGGATCAGTTCCGCAATGTGCGGAAGCGCAAAGACCCATGCCCGATTATCTCTGACGATCACATCTCCAAGGGTATCCCTCTCTATGCCAAGATTCATCAAAGCACCAAGAAAATCCCGATGCGTCAAAGCGTCGGAGAATTTTGCCTGCAGCGGTTCGATCTGAATGCACTTGATCGGAAAAGGTTCGTCATATCCAAAGTCATCAGGGTTTCCAAAGCGCAGGATCACGCGTTCGCAGCCTTCGGCGCCGCCCCATGAAGAGACCATCCGTTCCGGCACGACATCATATGCCAAAGCAGCACTTGATGGGGAGAGAAAGTCTGTAAAGTAGTAAGCGTAGTTCGCTTCGCTTTGGGAAGCAAGTTCTTCAAATCTCTTTTTGCGATCTTTTTCTTTTTTTCTGTCCGTATCATTTTTCATACATATATTTTTACCATATTCTCGATGAAAATTGCACCTGTCAGGTTCAATTTTTCCGAGATTCATTTTTTATAATGGTTTCAGGATTGATGATATAGGAAAGCGCAGCCATGATGTTAGAGAAAAAGAACATTTCTGATGCACAATTAAATCAGATCTTGAGGCAGACCGGTCTGGATTCATTGGATCAGTATATTCAAAAGTATACGGATTCAGAAAGGAAGCTGTCTGTGTCAGATTATATGACAGAAATCATCTTTCATAAAGGGCTGCGGAAAAAGGCTGTGATCAGCAGGTCCGGAGTGTCTGAAAACCTGGGGTACAAACTCCTGAATGGGACCAAGAAGACCACTGACAGGGACAAGATCATCGGCCTTTGCATCGGCGCAGGTATGACAGTAGACGAAACCAACCGTGCGCTGATCATGGCACGGCTTGGACCGTTGTATTGCCGGTCGGCAAGAGACGCCGTGCTTACAGTGGGTCTGCAATGCGGAATCTGTAGCGTGATCGAAATGAATGAACTCCTTGGAAGCCGCGGATTCCGCTTGCTGAATTTGCATGAGAGCAGGGAAGGGAAGAGTGAGTGAAACAGCGCTTTGACAATTACTGATAGATGTGTTATCTTCACTTCAGGCGACGAATGCCGGTAAAGCTAATATGGCTTACAAAAACCCCAGAGGCTGCCACCTCTGGGGTTTTTTATGCCGTTTTTTGCGCGGTGGCTTAGGCCGCAGGCTGGTTGCCATTACGCATTGCTGTCCAACCATTTGCAGATACAGTAGGCAACGATACCTGCCGCGACAGCAACGACGAATCCGGTAAAACTGTCCATATGCTTACACCTCCCTTCCGTGCCCGTATGGGAGAGGCAACAAGCGAAATATAGCAAGTGAAAAAATGGGTTACAATAGCATCTGAAATAATGACGGTGAAATAGATACAAAAAACTTGTCATCAAAAGCTGTACCTGGCAGGGACAATTTTTGATTCGAATTCTTTTTATAATCAAATATGTAACTAGACATGATTTGACAAAGAATCATGTGATTATTTGAGAGAAAAGAGGATGAGAAAATGGCAAAGAATAAAGCTGAAACTCCAGGCATGAAACTATGCAAGCATTGTCAGACAGAGATTCCAAAAGCTGCGAAGATCTGTCCAAATTGTAAGAAAAAGCAAAGTAGAAAAGGTTTGATTGCTTTGCTAGTGATAATCATAATTATCGTTTTGCTTATTATTGCAGGAGCGGTTGGTGGTAGTGATGATACGAAATCAGAAACGACGGTATCGACAGAAACTGTAGGCGAGCCAACAGAAACAGAGGGAACCCAGATTGAAGAAGATACAACAACTATGGAAGAGACAGTAGAACCAGAAGAAACAATTGTAGAAGAAGTAGAACCAGAACTAACAGAGGAAGACTACAAAAGCGAGTGCGAAGAAATAGGTTATAAAGATTTGGCTCGAACACCGGATGATTATGCTGGAAGCAAAATCACAGTGACAGGTGAAATTATGCAGGTACAAGAATCTGGTAGTGAAGCGATATATCTTATGAATATTACAGAAGATGAATATGGATTCTGGGAAGATCTTGTCTGGATTAATGCCCCGTTAGATCAAAACAATAGATATTTAGAGGAAGATATTGTACAGATATGGGGAGAGTATCAGGGGATTCGAACCTATAGTACAGTTCTTTCAGCAGAAAACAGTGTTCCAGAAATAAATGCGGAATATCTAGAATTGATAGAATAAAAGATGAATTATGAAGAACGATTTGTTGACATATAACCAATTAAGTAGTTTTCAAATTCAACATCGGCATCCTCCGCTTATCAAGCTCTTCATTGACCTTAATGACGCTTCGGAGTCCCTTGTTCATGCAGATCAGGATCACAGCATCGCGATCGACCTTGCTGTAGAGAGGGGAGAAGCCGGACATTTTTAACACACGTTCAGTCTGTTTGATCGAAAGACCGGCGGCAATACAAAGACCGAGGATTTTATCCCGGTCTTTTGTTGTTTTGGAACCGTTTAAAAGCTGGTATCCGTATTGCTCGGAAAGGCATGCGCGGGCGATGACATCTTTCTTTTTCTGACCGGTTTCATTCAGATATGCGGAAATATATTCGGCGGCTGTCTCGTGTTTTTTTAATGTATTCTCAGACAGATAGGCGTCCAGATCAGATGTGCCGGTCTGGTTTAAGATCTGATCAAGTTCCGTTGTGCTTTTTTCATGAATTCCCATATGCGTTTCCTTATGGCGATATACTTTCTGAAATGTTATAGTAGTAAGGTATTGATATCATAGCACAATAGTAGAGCAGGTGACAAATGACGATACAGGATGAATTGGAACTATCCTATTATGAAGATGTCGGACCGTACGGAGAGGACGGTCAGATGCGTTTGGTAAAAGATAAACGGGACGGGCGGTACTTTGTCAAAAAGACGCGGACAGTGTATGACAAAACGGTTTATGCCTGGATTTTTCTGCACCCTGTTCCGGGAATCCCAAGGATCAGATTGCTGGTCGAAGATCAGGACAAATTGATTCTGATCGAGGAAAATGTAGATGGTGTAACACTTGAGAAAATGATTCGCCAGTTTTCCGCTCAGATCACGGAAGAGTCAGTCATCAAATGGATGCGACAGCTGATCGCACTGTTAAAATATTTCCATACGGCAATGCCGCCGATCGTTCACAGAGATCTGAAGCCGGAAAACTTAGTGATCTCATCTGTAAATGATCTGTATCTGGTCGATTGCAACAGTGCCAGACTGTATGACGGCACAGCAGAGCGGGATACGAGACTTTTGGGAACAGTCGGGTATGCGGCACCGGAGCAGTATGGATTTTGCGAATCGGATCAGCGGACGGACATTTACGCGTTTGGTATGATTTTCAATTACCTGTTGACAGGGGGGCTTTCCAGACAGGCGATCAAAGAAGGGAAATGGAATCGCCTGATCAGAAAATGTGTGGAACTGGATCCGGAAAACCGGTATCAGGACGTCTTTGCATTGGAAAAAGA
>SVDH01000039.1 GCA_015057865.1 Lachnospiraceae bacterium | reverse complement strand
GCAGATGTAGTTCATCGGTAGAACACCAGCTTCCCAAGCTGGGGAGGCGGGTTCGATTCCCGTCATCTGCTTAAAAATCCCACATGTTGTTGTGGGATTTTTATATAAGCAGTCTGAAATGATATGGGGGCGTAGCTCAGTTGGGAGAGCACTTGAATGGCATTCAAGGGGTCATGGGTTCAAGTCCCACCGTCTCCATCTCGTGCGCGGTGCGCGCGTTACAATCCATTGCCGCAGTTCGCATGGTATGCGGATCTGTGGCTTTTTTCAATGAAGGGAACTTTATATGACTCTGGAAGAATTACGGATTTACTTTGCGGAAAACGATACGATCGGTGAGAGCAGGGAAGCGCTCGAACTGATGCGGTATTACAGTCGTGAAGCACAGAAGATCGCGATGCAGATCAACACGGTCTGTCATGAACCGGAGGAACTGGCTGAGCTGTTTTCCGAACTGATCGGAAAACCTGTCGGAGAAGGATTCGGACTGTTCCCGCCGTTTTATACGGATTTTGGGAAAAACATCACGATCGGTAAAAATGTGTTCATCAATGCCGGCTGCAAATTCCAGGATCAGGGTGGGATCATGATTGATGACGGTGCGCTGATCGGGCATGGTGTGGTGATCGCGACACTCAATCACGACATCGATCCTGCAAAACGGCAGTCGCTCCATCCGGCACCGGTACACATCGGCAAAGGCGTATGGATCGGCGCAAACGCGACGATCACGCCGGGCGTGACGATCGGAGATCATGCGATCGTAGCAGCAGGTGCGGTCGTGACAAAAGATGTTCCGGCAGATGCTGTCGTCGGCGGCGTGCCGGCGAAGCTGATCAAAATGATCCGGTAAGAGGTTTGTGAGCAGCCGGATGGGATAATCCGGCGTTTTCCAGAAAAGGAATACAGGAATCAGGATATGGAATCAAATATCATTGAGATTACGGATTTTACAATGCCGGAGCTGGATCTGTTTGCACGGCTCTCGGAACCGCAGCTTTTGCATTATGATGAACCGGGACCGGGAATCTTCCTGGCAGAAACGATCACGGTCATTGAGCGGGCATTGGATGCAGGCCATGAACCGATCTGTTTTTTAATGGACAATAAGCTGGTCGAAGGACAGGCAAAAGAATTGCTTGACCGGTGCCCGAATGTGCCGGTATATACGGCAAAGCTGGAAGACATCGTTAAGCTTTTGGGATATGCACTTCCGAGAGGGATCCTTTGTGCGATGCGCAGGAAAAAGCCGGCGACGCCGGAAGAGATCCTGTCCGGCGCCCGGCGGATCGTGATTCTGGAAAAGGTCACCAATCCCACAAACGTCGGCGCGATCTTCCGATCAGCAGCAGCACTTGGTATGGACGCGATCCTGTTAAGTGAAGATTGTACAGATCCTCTGTACCGCAGGGCAGTGCGTGTCGGTGTTGGTACGGTGTTTCAGATCCCGTGGCTTCAGGTAAGGCATGGCAGGCGTTCGGGAGAAGACTGGCGACATGCACCAAAGAACGCGCAGGCATTGATCGAACGGGTAAAAGAAGCAGGGTTTTATACGGTTGCCATGGCACTCAGGGAAGACAGTTTATCCGTCAATGATCCGGTGCTTTTGGCAAAGGAAAAGCTGGCAGTTGTTCTGGGGTCGGAAGGATATGGACTTTTGCAGGAGACGATCGATCTGTGTGACAGTACCGTGATGATCCCGATGAGTCATGGTGTCGATTCCCTGAACGTAGCGGCGGCCAGCGCGGTTGCCTTCTGGGAATTTGGAAAGGGAATTGATTCCAATTGAAAAATAGGATAAAATAAAGCGGAGTTTACCCTATTCGAAAGGAGGAAGAGCAATGCAAAAGGATAACATTATATCAAAAGATATTGTTAATCTGTCAAATGAGCTGCTCTACCAGAGATTTATTTTCAACAGGGAGCAGATTTTCCAGTTTTTAAACGAACTTAGCATGCAGGAATACGTGGCTTTGCATATTATGGATGATAACGAATCAGGAATGCCTTCCGATCAGGCGCGTACCTATCTGCAGGATCTGATGGAACGGATGAATCTGACCGTTCGGAAGACATCTACCATGGTAAAGCAATTAAAGGAGCGTGGACTGGTCCACTGGCTTCATGACGGTGATGGCAGCGAGGGAACCTATGTAGTTTTGACAGATATGGGAAAAGAGATGCTTCGCAGCCAGGAAGAGCGGATGACAGATTACTTCAGTAACGTGATCGTTGAATTCGGTATAGATCGTGTGATTGAGCTGTTAAAGCTCTGGAGGGATCTGGAAGATATTATGCGCAAAGAAATCCGGAAACGAGGAGATGCGTAAATGATGAAAAAAGCAGCAGCTTTGGCATTTGAAAAGGAAATGGCTGAAAAGACTAGCGGGAATGATAAGATCGCACCGATTCTTTTTGATGAATACGGTGTGAATCTTGGCCTGCGTGATGAGCGTGGACAAGGCATTCTGACCGGTCTGACGAGTATATCCGAGGTAAACGGTTTCGAGGAAAAAGGTGGGCGAAGAGTGCAATGTGACGGTCAGCTCTGGTACCGTGGATACAGGATCGAGGATCTTCTTGCGGGACTTGGCGCGAATGAGATGGGCTACGAAAAGATCGCGTATCTTCTGATCACCGGTGATGTCCCGTCATCTACGGAACTGATGACATTCCAGAATTACCTGGCAGAAAAAAGGAAACTGCCCAATCACTTTGTGCGCGATATTATCATGAAGGCGTCGAGTGACGATATCATGGCTTGTATGATGAAGAGTATTCTGTCTCTTCCCTACAGTGATCCGAATACCAATGATACCAGCATTCAGAATGTTATGCGGCAGTGTATGGAACTGATCGCGCGGTTCCCGCTTCTGGCAGCATATTCGTATCACGCATATAATTATTATTACAATGATGACAGCATGTATGTACATATGCCGGATCCGTCCCTTTCTACGGCAGAGAATCTTTTGATGATGCTCCGGCCGGACCAGTATTTTACGACACTGGAAGCAAAGGTACTTGATACGGCCCTGATCCTTCATATGGAGCATGGCGGCGGTAATAATTCAACGTTTACAACCCGTGTTGTAACATCATCCGGCTCAGACACTTATTCCACGATCGCGGCTGCGATGGCTTCCCTGAAAGGACCAAAGCATGGCGGCGCAAATATCAAGGTCATGGAGATGATGAGTGACATCCGCGCGCATGTGAAGGATTATCACGACAGAGATGAAGTCAGTGCATATCTGATGAAGATCCTGAATAAGGATGCTTTTGATAAAAAAGGACTGGTATATGGGATCGGACATGCGGTTTATACCCTTTCTGATCCGCGTGAACGGGTCTTTAAAAAGTATGTAGAAGAACTTGCGGCAGCAAAAGGCCGGGAACTTGATCTTGCGTTGTATCAGAACATTGAAGAGCTTGCACCGGAACTGCTTTCGAAAAAGCGCAATCTCCCGAAAAATGCATGTCCGAATGTAGACTTTTACAGCGGATTTGTTTATGACATGCTGGGAATCCCGCAAGAGCTCTATACGGCGATCTTTGCGGTTGCCAGAATCGTAGGATGGAGTGCACACCGGATAGAAGAGCTGGTTTGTACGGATAAGATTATCCGTCCTGCGTATATGAGTATCATGAAGGAACTGGAATGAAACAAGTCAAGTTTAAGAAAACATGGCTGAAGGTCATTTTTGTCGTGGTATTGCTGGCGATCATTGCATATACATTCCGCAATCAGGCAGGCGATATCCTGGCAGAGCTTGAGCACACACCACTGCATATCATACTTGCTATTCTTGTTTCGTCGGTGATCTATCTTCTGATCGAGTCATGGATCACCTATTCGTTGGCGATCCGCTATAATCCGGAGTTTAAGTTCCGGCAGGCGGTTTACAATGCATTTATGGTTTGCTTTTACAGGCTTTCCACTTTGGGAAGCGGAAATGGCGTGGCTGCGGTTTACAACCTTGGCCAACATGGAATTGAATATTCGGAAGCGATCGGCATGTATATGGTGCAGTATGTCATGCACAAGATCAGTATTGCGATCTTCAGCGGCATTTTCTTTTTGGTCAACTGGCATTTCATGTGGACGAATTTCAGGGATTACGGAATCCTGCTGATCGCGGCATATGGACTGACAGTGCTTATCTGTATCGGTCTGATCCTGTTTGTCGTTTCGAAGTGGTTTCACGGTGTGATCTTAAACATCGGTCAGAAATTCAATAAAAACGGAAAGCTGGACGGAGCGTTGATGAAGCTTGAGACCAATGCGCAGATCATGGAGGTATCCACGACCCGACTGATCAAAGACAAAAAGCTTTTAATCGTCATGATCTTAAAGAACCTGATCAAATTCGTGTTCTGGTATGGGATCCCGTTCCTGATCGTATTCGGAGACGGGGATCTGTCGCTGGTGAATTCGCTTTCGATCACGTCACTGGCTGTGATGACAGCTGCTGTAATCCCGACACCGGCAGGAATCGGTGCAGTCGAATTTGTTATGACCGGGCTTTTCAGTGTGGTAGTCGGCGTGAACCGTGCCGGCGCGATCACGATCCTCTACCGGATCGCGACATTTATCTTCCCGTTTGCAGCGGGCGGTGTCGCAATCCTGCTGCACAGATTCTTTGCGAGAAAACGAGGTAAGAAGCATCAGAAGATGAAAGTCGGAAAATTTGAGTAAGATGCCTTGTACATCTGCAGGAGGCATGCTATACTTGTCTTGTTCCGGTTAGCGGATGGAAACTTAATAGTAAAATAGTAATCTTCAGGGATGGGTGCAATTCCCTACCGGCGGTAAAGCCCGCGAGCGCCTGCATATGCAGGAGGCAGATCCGGTGAGATTCCGGAGCCGACAGTACAGTCTGGATGGAAGAAGAGTCGTTGTTTTTGAATGTTTTTATAATGGAATGATCGGCGTACCCTGAGGATTTTCGGGGTACGTTTTTTATGCAGAAAAAAGAAGACTACATGCGCCGGGCACTGGAGCTGGCAAAAAGAGGAGAAGGATATACCTCACCGAATCCGATGGTAGGATGTGTGGTCGTAAAGGACAATCGCATCATCAGCGAAGGCTGGCATGAACGATATGGCGAGTTTCATGCGGAGCGGAATGCACTCCTCCGATGCAAAGAGGATCCGACGGGAGCGGATCTGTATGTGACACTGGAGCCATGCTGCCATTATGGGAAAACACCGCCATGTACGGAGATCATTATTGAAAAGAAGATCGGGCGCGTTTTTGTCGGCAGTATGGACAGCAATCCTCTGGTGGCCGGAAAAGGCGTGCAGATCCTGAAAGATGCAGGGATTGAAGTGGAAACGGGCATTCTCGGGGATGCGTGCCGCAGGTTGAACGAAGTCTTTTATCTCTACATGGAAACCGGAATGCCGTATTGTGTGATGAAATATGCCATGACACTTGACGGGAAGATCGCCTGTGTGACAGGGGATTCCAAGTGGGTGACAGGAGAGGCGGCAAGAGAACATGTTCATCTTTTGCGAAAACGATATAAGGGTATCCTGGTTGGGATCGGTACCGTGCTGGCGGACGATCCGATGTTGAACTGCAGAATAGAAGACGGTGTGGATCCTGTCAGGATCGTTTGCGATTCTTCACTGCGGATCCCGGAGGATGCACAGCTTGTCAAAACGGCAAAGGATATTCCGACAATCATTGCATGCTGCGCAAAGCATCTTGCAGGTGATGATGTGCAGAAAAAAGTACAGGTGCTGGAAGCAGCAGGCATTCAGGTGCTTGTGCAGGAGGATACGGATCAGGTTGACCTGAGGAAGCTGATGAAGACACTGGCAGCGGAAAAGATCGACAGTATTCTGATCGAGGGCGGTGCCGCGATCCATGCATCGGCATTGGAAGCAGGGATCGTAAATAAAGTTTATGCTTACATCGCAGGAAAACTTGTCGGAGGGAAAGCTGCGCCGACACCGATCGGCGGTGCAGGAATCCCGGTCATGGCAAATGCAGTTAAGCTGCATGATATGAATATAAAGACCTTTGGAGAAGATATCTGCATCAGCGGATATGTGAAATAGAAAGGAACCGGTATGTTTACAGGTTTGATAGAGGAAGTAGGAGAGATCCAGAGCATTCAGAGAGGCAGTCGTTCCTGTGTGCTGACTATTGGATGCAAAACTGTTTTAGAGGGCAGCAGGATCGGCGACAGCATTGCGGTCAACGGGGTATGTTTAACGGTTACCACACTTGGCGGAAGCTATTTTACGGCAGATGCGATGCCGGAAACATTAAACCGCAGTTCGCTTGGAACACTGAAGCCGGGTAGTTCTGTAAATCTGGAGCGTGCGATGCCCGCAAACGGACGATTTGGCGGACATATTGTGTCGGGACATATCGATGGGACAGGCACGATCCGTGAGATTAAACGGGATGATAACGCAGTCTGGTATACGGTAGGGGCAGATGCAGGACTTCTTCGTTATATAGTGGAAAAAGGATCCATCACGATTGACGGGATCAGTCTGACGGTCGCTTATGTAGACAATGCCGTCTTTAAGGTGTCGATCATTCCCCACACCCAGGCGGTAACATCCTTAAGAGAGCGGCTTGTAGGAGATATTGTGAATCTGGAGTGCGACATCATCGGTAAATATGTCGAAAAGCTCATGCAGCCTGCGGAGAATGCTGCGGATGCATCAGATACAGGTGAAGGGATCACGTTGGATTTTCTGTTGAAAAACGGATTTTAAGATAGGCAACATAACTTTAGCCAAAGGAGGACAGAATATATGGCAAAAGAAGTAGGGACAATTGATCAGGCATTGGACGACCTGAGGGCAGGGAAAGTCATCCTTGTGATCGATGATCCGGAGCGTGAAAATGAAGGAGATCTGATCTGCGCAGCAGAATTTGCGACACAGGAAAACGTCAATTTCATGGCAACGGATGCCAAGGGACTGATCTGTATGCCGATGAGCGGTAAATGGTGTGACAAACTGGGCTTAGAGCAGATGGTCATGCAGAATACCGACAATCACGGTACTGCGTTTACCGTATCGATCGACCATATCGATACAACGACCGGAATCTCTGCTGCAGAGCGGTCCTATACCGCGATCAAAACAGTAGAAGACGGTGCAAAACCATCTGATTTCCGCCGTCCGGGACACATGTTCCCGCTGCGTGCAAAAGACGGCGGCGTATTGATCCGTGACGGCCACACGGAAGCAACGGTCGATCTGATGAATCTGGCCGGATTAAAGCCTGTCGGACTCTGCTGTGAGATCATGCGCGAAGACGGTACGATGATGCGTACAACAGAACTTCTGGAATTTGCTGAAAAGTACGACCTTACAGTCATCACGATCGAGGATCTGATCCGCTACCGGTTAAATCATGAGAGTCTGGTACGCCGTGAAGCAGAAGCAAAGCTGCCGACAAAGTATGGAGATTTCCGCATCTACGGATATGAAAACCGCATCAACGGTGATCATCACGTGGCACTGGTGATGGGCGATGTCGGAAACGGTGAGCCGGTTCTTTGCCGTGTTCACTCCGAATGCCTGACCGGAGATGTGTTTGGATCAGCCCGCTGTGATTGCGGTGATCAGCTTCAGGAAGCCTTAAAAGAGATCGCAAAAGAAGGTCGCGGCATCCTTTTGTATCTGCGTCAGGAAGGTCGCGGAATCGGTCTGATCAATAAGCTGAAGGCATACGAACTGCAGGAGCAGGGATTTGATACAGTCGAAGCGAACCTGATGTTAGGATTTCCGGCAGACAAGCGTGACTATGGCGTCGGCGCACAGATCTTAAGAGATCTCGGTGCAAGAGACCTGCGGATCCTGACAAACAACCCGACCAAGATCACAGGTCTTGCAGGATATGGTATCCGTATTTTAGAGCGTGTACCGATCCAGATCAAAGCACAGAAATTTGATTACAGATATCTCAAAACCAAACAGGAAAAAATGCACCACATGACCAACTACGAGTAAGTGAACACTTACGAGGGAAATAGAAAGTATAAATACACAGGAGGAAAACCATCATGAGAACATTAGAGGGAAAAGTAGTAGCCGGTGAGGTGAAGATCGGAATCGTTGCAGCACGTTTTAATGAATTTATCGTCAGCAAGCTTGTAGGAGGCGCACAGGATGCGTTAGTCCGTCATGGCGTTAAAGACGAAAACATCGATCTGGCATGGGTGCCGGGCGCATTTGAAATCCCGATCATCGCCCAGAAGATGGCGGAATCCGGCAAATATGATGCAGTGCTGTGTCTTGGCGCAGTTATCCGCGGCGCAACAAGCCATTATGACCTGGTCTGCAATGAAGCAGCAAAGGGAATCGCCATGGTCGGCATGAAGACAGGTATCCCGACACTGTTTGGTATCGTAACGACAGACAATATCGAGCAGGCGATCGAGCGTGCCGGCACAAAAGCCGGCAACAAGGGTTATGATGTTGCATGCTCTGCAATTGAGATGATCAACCTGATCACAGAGATTCAGGCATAAATAGAGTAATCACATCAGCTGCGGTCTTAACGATCGCAGCTGTTTTTTTTGCGATATCAGCATCCGGATACTTCATGTCCGGGATACAGATCACAGGGATCCCTGCCGCATCGGCAGCCAGGATCCCGTTTTCAGAATCTTCCAAAACAACAGCTTTTTCCGGTACAACGCCGCCTGCTTTGCATGCAGTCAGGAATATCTCGGGATGTGGTTTTGAGTGAGACACCTGATCCCCGCCAATAATAAAAGAGAAATATTGACGAATATCTCCAAGCATCAGGATCTCATCTGCATGAACCGCTGCGGTTGATGTCGCAACGCAGCAGGGGACTTTGTTTTTGGCAATCCAGACAAGCAGATCTTTAATGCCATCCTTTACCGGCGCACCATGCTCCCGCATATGTGCCAGCTGAGCCACTCTTGATCTTTGTGAGATCTCATCTGCAGGATAATCCGAATCATATATCTCCGCAAGGATCCGTAAAAGCTGGTCGCCGCTTGTCCCGAGTGTGCGAATATAGTCCTCCTCACGGTGAACATATCCGTATTCCGGCAGTATTTCTGCCCGCTTATTCATAAACAGCCGCTCCGTATCAAAGAGCAGCCCATCCATATCAAAAATAAACAGTTCCGGAAGCTGCATCATTTCGTTCTCCAAACACTTAGAACAATCCATTGTCATGAACCGGATTTAACAGGTGCACATCATGTTCTACAACATCCCAGTGCTCGGCAAGCATACCATCCTCGAGCCGGTAGATATCACAGACTTTATTGAGTGCACCGTTTCCAAGAGTACATTTAAAGAAAACAAAAACTTTATCGTCCTCCTCTGCGCAGAAGATGATATCCATGTGCGGTTCCAGACCAAGGAAGAAGTCGGCAAACTTTTTAAAACCCTCGCGTCCGGTCTCGGCATTCGGATTATGCTGGATATAATCCTCTTTGATATATTTGTCGATCGCAGACTTATCCCAGTTGTTAAACACTTCCTCATAAAACTTTAAAACGATCTCTTTGTTGGTCATAGTCGGTATCCTCCTTTGATGAAACAGATGGACCTGCTTTACGAAAACTTTCATTTGATTCGTTTTATTCTATTGTGCATGAAAGGCGGGGATGCGTCAACTGCGATATTTTTACATTATATATTGACCGCAGGCATGTCTTTTTGTAAAATGAGGGTTGTTACACATTCAATCGCTTTTTTTGGAGGTTTTTAAAAGAATGGATGTTGATGGGGACGGGATCCATTTAGGATTTGGCGTTTCGGAAGAACTGGATGATGTGCTTCGCACATATCAGAATCCGGTCTTTATTTGTGACAGTATTACGAGAGCAGTGGCTGAGCCTTTTTTAGAGGAAGAATTGAAAGACTGTCTGGTCATAGAACTCAGCCCGGAAGATCTGGCAGTAGATGATGCATGCGTAGACCGTGTGCTTTCCCAGTTAGAAGTATGTGACCTTGGACAGAGCAGTGTGCCGGTAGATCTTTTGATCGCGATCGGCAGCGGTGTGATCCATGACCTGACAAGATTTGGCGCAAAAGAGTACGGCATTCCTTTTGCATCCGTACCGACGAAGCCGGATTCGGAAGACGCAGGCGCTCGCCTGACAAGTGAACCGGTTCCGGAGATCATGCCCCAGTGGGTATTTGCGGATGCACAGATACTCTGTACAGAAGACGCAAACCGGTCAGAGCGGCTGGATTTGTTTACACATGCTTTGGAAGCGTGCGGACTGCCAAGAGAACTCTTCCGTGAGAAACTGGAAGAGCGAGATTTTTAAAAAAATCGAAAAATAAAATGTCAATCGCGAAAAAGCGGTTGACATTTTTCATTAAAACGATTATTATGTCCTAGTGACTGAAAAACAGCCCAACCCAATAAGATCGATGCGTGGCTCAGTTTGGTAGAGCGCTGCGTTCGGGACGCAGAGGCCGCAGGTTCAAATCCTGTCGCATCGACT
>SVDH01000038.1 GCA_015057865.1 Lachnospiraceae bacterium | reverse complement strand
CAAAAAATATAAGGATGGCAAAGAAGGAGAAACGACGGGAGATGCCAGCCTTTCCGGTGCAGAATTTACAGTAAAATACTATGGCAGTGCCAAAGCGACCGGCAAGGCAAAGTATACCTGGGTTTTTCAGACCGATGAAGCCGGAAAGATTCATTACAAAGACAATTATAAAAAGTCAGGACCGGAGCTTTTAAAAGACCCATCCGGCAATCCTGTGCTGCCATTGGGAACGGTGACTGTTCAGGAAACAAAAGCACCGTCAGGATACTTATTGAATGATTCGATTTATACGATTCCGATCAACAGCGAAGGGACGGGCGAGAAAGTTTCCACTTATCAAAGCCCTGTCATCGATGAAGACGTCATCCGCGGCGGGGTATCGTTTGACAAGCAGGACAGAGAGCTGTCAGAAAATGAAGCATTGGGTGGTGCATCTTTAGGCGATATCTCTTTTGCCTTATGCAATGAGTCGGAACATGCGGTGCTGGTTGATGGAAAGTCATATCAGAAGGGTGATGTGATCGATCAATTTACGACAGATGAATCCGGTCATATAGAAACAAAACAGGATCTGCTGCCATATGGTACCTACTCACTTCAGGAAATTAAAACGAATGATGCCTATCTGCTGTCAGATGCTGAGAAGCATTATTTCCTGATCAGGGAAAACAATGTGATCGTAACCGCAGACCGTGATGAGAATGGACTTGTTTTTCGAAATCAGGTGGTTCGGAATGATATTTCTTTTCATAAGATAGAAGACAGCACAAATAAAAGAATGGGTATGGTGGCATTTCTGCTCACGCAGAACGAAACCGGAGAGCAGCATGTGATCGTTACGAACAAAAACGGTTATTTTTCTTCTGTTAAAGATCACACAAAAGAAACGAATATCAATGACACTGTACTCAAAGAATATGATGAGGACGCAGTAATACCGACAAGTGCATTGAAAGCAAATACCGGCATATGGTTTGGCAGAGGACAGAACGGATCAGAAAGTAATCCCGATGATACGCTTGGCGCATTGCCATATGGGTCATATACCCTGTCAGAACTCAGATGTGAAGCCAATCAAGGCTATGCATTGTTGAAGGATATCGTCTTTTATATAGAAGAAGACAAGGCGGAAACACCTGTCATTTCACTCGGCACACTGACAAATGATAAAACACCGGAAACGCCTGTTGTACAGATCAAAACGCAGGCAAGAGATGAAGACAATGAAACCCATCTCTCCAATGCTGATGATAAGGTGACGATCATTGATGCCGTGTTATTTGAAGGAGTCAAAACCGATACGGCTTATCAGATTGAAGGCATTCTTATGGACCGTACAACAGGGCAGCCGTTATTGATCGATGGAAAGACTGTAACAGCAAAAAAAGAGATCACACCGACAGAGACAAAAGGGACAGCGGAGTTGTCATTCACACTGAATGGCAGCAGTCTTGCAGGTAAGGATATTGTTGTTTTCGAGACGATCAAGGAAAATGGGGTTCCTGTCGCTTCGCATGAAGATCTGGCGGATGAAGACCAGATGATTCATTTCCCGGAATTAAAAACAACAGCTGTTGATAAGGGAAACAATAAAAGCGAAGGATCACGCATCATTACGGATACGGTATCCTATCATAATCTGATCCCGGGCAAAACATATGTCGTGAAAGGATCGTTGATGGATAAATCAACAAAAAAACCGGTGTCTGATCAGAAATCGGAAATAACTGGCACAGTGGTATTTACTCCTGATAAACCTGACGGGAAGATCAATGTGGATTTTCAGTTTGATGCGACTGGCTGTTATGACAGAGAACTGGTAGCTTTTGAACAGCTTTATGTTGATGAAGTAAAAGAGAAAACATTAATTGCCTCACATGAAGATTTTGAGGATGAAAAACAAACGGTTTTACTCAAAGGACCGGAGGTCAAAGAAAACAGTATCACAAAAACAACGGTGGAGCATTCACAGACAATCGAGACAAAGGGGCCAAAGACAGGTGACTCCATAAAGGCGATGTTCTTTATCGTGATTGGCGTGATTGCCTGCAGCGCATTGGTTCTGACGTTATTGAAAAGAAAACACTATTCCGTTTAAAATAGAAAAGCGCAGTTCTCAAAAAAGAACTGCGCTTTGTTTTGGTCTTAGGCGACTTATTCTGCGGCATCTTCAGCCGTATCGTCTGCAGCCGCTTCTTCGGTCGGAGCTTCGTCTGCAGCCGGTTCTTCTGCAGGTGCTTCAGCTGCAGTCTCTTCAGCAGCCGGAGCGGCATCTTCTGCCGGAACCGTCTGTGCCTGTTCCGCAGAAGCATCTCTGTTGATCGTGATATTGGAATGGCCGATCTTCTGACTGCCATCGATAAACATAGCAGCTACGATATCCGTTTTTCCTGACGGAATCTGAATCCGCTGTGATGATCCGGAACCGGTAGTAAACATCGAGATGACCGTAAATTCTTCTGAAACAATGTATTTTGCCTGAGAACTTCCGATCGTCGCGCCGGAAGCATCTTTTACGGTATATGTAATATCAGTATTCGACGGGAAGGTACATGCTGCAAGAATACCGTTTTCGTCCGTAACACCGGTAAATACCTCCGCTCCATCAGCAGTCAGCGTGACCGTTGCACCTGCCAGTTTTTCTCCGGCCTGATCGTACCAGCGACTCGTCAGGCGGATCGTCGTATCTTCTGTGGTCTCCGGTTCGTCGCCTTCAGTCTCTGCAGTCCGGGCATCTTCTGAATGATTCAAAAAACTGATTTCATCAAGGATGGATCCGCATCCTGAAAAAAGTAATGTAGCACATAATACACTTCCAAGAAGAAGTGCTGATATCTTTTTCTTCTTCATATGATCTTTTTCCCTTAAGAATAATTTCATTAATCACCTGTAACTCATAAGAGTATACCAAATTTATAATCGGTTGACAATTCCTATGATTTTGTTATACTAACGCTATAACATGAACATTATGATTGTTGTGAGGGGATATTATGTTGATTCAGATTGATTTTGAAAGTGAAGAAGCTTTATACATTCAGCTGCGCAATCAGATCATATACGGCATTGCTACCAGCCAGTATCATGAAGGTGATGCGCTGCCTTCCGTCAGACAGCTGGCAGAAGTGATCGGTATTAACATGCATACGGTCAATAAGGCTTATGCCTGTCTGAGATCTGAAGGACTCCTTCGTCTTGATCGCCGCCGTGGTGCGGTGATCGCATTGGACGCCGATAAGATGAAGGCAATCAGTGATATGAAGAATGATCTGGGTGTCATTTTGGCAAAAGGATACTGCAAGGGCGTCAGCAAAGAAGAAGTTCACTCATTGGTCGATGAGATCTTTGCACAATACGAACAATAATACAGACATCGGAGGAATGATCTTTGATTGATCAGAATTATACCAAACAAGCCATTGATGTACTGGCATCAGCAAGAGATCTGGCAAATGAACGGGGACAATGCAGCTGTGATTCTGCATGTATTTTATTAGGCTTAATGTCTGTCAGAGAAGGTGTGGCATGCAGGGTGATCGAACATGTGAATGTCGACAGAACAGATATCATGCGTCTGGTGGATGAACTGGCAATACCGGATGTCGACCCGGACCATGATCAGATCTATACGCCGGAAGCGGCAGATGTCCTTTCTAAGGCCAATGAGATCTGTGCCCAGATGAAATGTGAGAATGTCGGAACCGAACAGATCCTGATGGCGATTCTTGAGACACCATCCTGTGCCGCGGGCAGGATCCTCGCAGGGATCGGCACGGACTTAAAGCAGTTGTATATTGAAGTGATGGAAGTAAGCGGACGGATGGGACAGTTGTCCGCTGAAGAGCAAAAGGCAATTCGCAGCGGCAAAAAAATAGATTTTTCCGCAACGCCCATACTGAACCGATATACGCAGGATCTTACATTACGTGCCGAACGCGGTGAATTGGATCCGCTTCTTGGAAGAGATTCTGAAATGAAGCGTCTGATCCAGATCCTTGGCAGGAGAGGAAAGAACAATCCATGCCTGATCGGTGAGCCCGGTGTCGGGAAAACAGCGATTGTAGAAGGACTTGCACAAAGGATCGCAGATGGCACAGTGCCGGAGCATCTTCAGAAAAAGAGGATCCTCACACTTGATATTTCCGGTATGGTGGCTGGATCAAAATACCGCGGGGAATTTGAAGAACGCATCAAGGGTGTTCTTTATGAAGTTCAAAAGAACGGCGAGATCTTACTGTTTATCGATGAGATTCATACGATCATCGGAGCCGGCGGAGCAGAAGGAGCACTGGATGCTTCAAACATCATGAAACCTGCTTTGTCCAGGGGATTCATTCAGGTGATCGGTGCGACAACGATCGATGAATATCGTAAACATATTGAAAAAGATGCAGCCCTTGAGCGTCGTTTCCAACCTGTCGCGATCGAAGAGCCGAGCGTTGAAGAAACAGTAGAAATCCTTAAGGGACTGCGCAGCAGATACGAGACACATCATGGTGTAACGATCACAGATGAAGGCATACTGGCTGCGGCGTATCTGTCTGAACGATACATCAATGATCGGTTTTTGCCGGACAAGGCAATCGACCTGATGGATGAGACCGCTTCAAAGGTCCGGATCAAGGGCTTTGAGCTTTCGCATAAGGTAAGTGAACTGAAGCAAACAAGCGATGAATTATATGAGCGGCAATGCCAGGCGATTCTGAATGAGGATCTCACAGCAGCCAGTGAACTGCGGGAAGAAAGGAAAAAGATCCAACATGAGCTTTCTCATGTATTAGAACGCGAGAAAAGAAAAGGAAGCAGAACACAAAAATCAGTTGGAGAAAATGAAGTCGCTGATGTCGTTTCTGAATGGACGCATATCCCTCTGAATAAGCTCACTGAAAATGAAACTGCCCGTCTTCGTAATATGGAACAGTTTCTTCATAAAAGGATCATCGCGCAGAATGAAGCGGTTGAGGCCGTTTCGCGTGCAGTTAGAAGAGGCAGGGTCGGGTTAAAGGACCCCAAACGGCCGACAGGATCATTTTTATTCCTGGGTCCGACCGGCGTCGGCAAGACAGAATTGTCAAAGGCACTTGCTGAAGCTGTCTTCGGCACCGAAGATGCCATGATCCGTGTAGACATGTCAGAATATATGGAAAAACACAGCATATCCAAAATGATCGGATCACCGCCCGGATATGTCGGATATGACGAAGGCGGACAACTGTCTGAACAGATTCGCAGACATCCGTATTCTGTTGTGTTATTTGATGAAATTGAAAAAGCGCATCCGGACGTATTTAATATTCTTTTACAGGTTCTGGATGACGGACATATCACAGACGCGCAGGGCAGAAAAACGGATTTTAAAAATACGATCATTATTATGACATCCAACGCAGGAGCCATGTCGATCGTAGAACCGAAAAAACTCGGGTTTACATCCGGAGAGGACAAACAGGCTGACTATGAACGTATGAAGAGTCAGGTCATGGATGAAGTCCGCAGAATCTTCAGACCGGAATTTTTGAATCGAATCGATGAAACGATCGTTTTCCATTCTCTTTCCAAAGAGAACATGAAACAGATCGTAACACTGCTGGCGAAAAATCTGGAAAAAAGATGTGTCAACCAGCTGCATATCGGGCTTAAGCTTCGGGACTCCGCCAAAAAGCTGATCGTGGAACAGGCCTATGATCCTCGTTATGGTGCACGTCCGTTGAAGCGTCTGATGCAGCATGAGCTTGAAGACCGTCTTGCGGAAGATATTCTTTCCGGTAAGATCAGGCAGGGAGATGTTGTCGAGATTGGTGCGAGGAACGGTACGTTACAGTTCTATCCCAAAAGAGACAGCGCATCAGACAAATAGAAATGGAATTATATGGCAAAAGGAAATAAGACAATTTTTTATTGCAGCCAATGTGGATATGAATCTGCTAAATGGATGGGGCAGTGTCCTGCATGCAAAGAATGGAATTCATTTGTTGAAGAACCGGCTGCACGGAAATCATCTTCCGGTATGCATTCCTCCGGGGCAAAGGATATCACACCGGTATCTTTGTCTGCTGTTTCCGCAAAGACAGAAGACAGGATGTCAAGCGGCATGTCGGAATTAGACAGAGTCCTGGGCGGCGGTGTCGTTCCGGGCTCTCTAGTATTGGTTGGCGGAGATCCGGGGATCGGAAAGTCTACCCTGTTACTGCAGGTTTGCAGAAACATGGCAAATAACGGCAAGAAAATCTGGTATATTTCCGGAGAAGAGTCTCTGCAGCAGATCCGTCTCCGGGCTGAACGGATCGGATCCGTGTCAGACCGGTTTCAGCTGATCTGTGAGACCAGCCTTTCTGATATTGCAGAAGTGATCCGGAGAGGCAAACCCGAAGCAGTTGTCATCGATTCGATCCAGACCATGTACAGTGATGATATTTCTTCGGCACCCGGCAGCGTTTCACAGATTCGACAGGCAACGGCAGTTTTTATGCAGCTTGCCAAAACGGAAAAGATCACGATCTTTGTAGTCGGTCATGTGACAAAAGAAGGCGTTGTGGCCGGACCGAGAGTATTAGAACATATGGTTGATACGGTTTTGTATTTTGAAGGCGACCGTCATGCAAGCTACAGGATCCTTCGTGCTGTTAAAAACCGTTTTGGTTCGACCAATGAGATCGGCGTTTTTGAGATGCGTAAAGAAGGGTTGATCGAAGTTCCGAATCCTTCTGAATATATGTTAAACGGAAGACCGGAAGGAGCGCCGGGGTCTATCGTTGCATGCTCCATTGAAGGAACGAGACCAATCCTTTTGGAAGTACAGGCTCTCGTCAGCAGGACAAATTTCGGATTCCCCCGGAGAACCGCAAACGGAGCAGAGTTAAACCGGCTCAATATGCTCCTTGCAGTACTCGAAAAGAGGGCCGGTTTATATATGGGAGAAAGTGATGCCTATATCAATATTGCCGGTGGTATTCGTATGAATGAACCTGCATTGGATCTGGCGATCGCGCTGGCACTTGCCTCCAGCGCTTCTGAATTTGTCATTCCGAAAGAAGTGGTATGTTTTGGCGAAATCGGACTTGCCGGTGAGATCCGTGGGGTAAGTATGGCAGCACAACGTGTCCAGGAAGTAAAAAAGCTTGGATTTGAAGCCTGTATTCTCCCAAAAGTCTGTTTGAAAGAGGCGACGGAAATCGATGGTATAGCTTTGTATCCGGTATCTGACATCCGGGATGCGATACGAATTGCAAAACAACTTGCCCAATAATGATTATCGTTCAGGCGTATTATAGCGCCTGAATCTTTTTGAAAATAATTAGCACTCGACTGTTGACAGTGCTAACAAAAGGTGTTATAACTTTATCAGAGCATGTTATACAAAAAATAGAACAACTTGAAAATGCCAGAGAATCGAGGTGATATGTATGAATATTTCAAAATTTACACAAAAATCCATGGAAGCTGTTCAAAAATGTGAAAAGCTTGCTTATGAATATGGAAACCAGGAAATTGAACAGGAGCATTTGCTCCTTGCGCTTTTGATGCAGAGTGATGGTCTGATCCCGAAGCTGATCGAAAAGATGAATATTAATCTTTCGGATTTCAAAAAGAGCGCAGAACAGTGTCTTGCAAAGCGGATCAAGGTTTCCGGCGGACAGGTATATGTCGGCCAGAACTTAAATAAAGTTCTGATTTCCGCAGAAGATGAATCGAAAGCGATGGGAGATGAGTATGTTTCTGTAGAACATCTCTTCTTATCTTTATTACATTACGCGAATGCAGGTGTGAAAGAACTGTTCGCTCAGTACGGTATTACACGTGAAGGATTTCTTGAAGCACTTTCAACCGTACGTGGCAATGTACGTGTCACGTCTGACAATCCGGAAGAGACGTACGATTCTTTAGAAAAATATGGATATGATCTGGTACAGCGGGCAAGAGAACAGAAAATGGACCCCGTTATCGGACGAGACGCAGAGATCCGAAATGTCATTCGTATCCTCTCCAGAAAGACAAAGAACAATCCGGTCCTGATCGGTGAGCCCGGTGTCGGAAAAACAGCAGTCGTTGAAGGGCTCGCGCAGAGGATCGTCCGCGGCGATGTTCCGGAAGGCCTGAAAGATAAGCGGGTTTTCTCTCTGGACATGGGATCTCTTTTGGCCGGTGCGAAATACCGCGGTGAATTCGAAGAACGCTTAAAAGCCGTTCTGGAAGAAGTCAGAAAAAGTGATGGGAACATTATTCTGTTTATCGATGAGCTTCATACGATCGTCGGTGCAGGAAAATCCGATGGCGCGCTTGATGCCGGAAATATGTTAAAACCAATGCTGGCCCGCGGCGAATTACACTGCATAGGTGCTACAACATTGGATGAATATCGTGAATATGTTGAAAAAGATGCTGCCCTCGAACGTCGTTTCCAGCCGGTTATGGTCGATGAACCGACCGTTGAAGATACGATCTCGATTCTTCGCGGTCTGAAAGAACGTTATGAGGTATTTCATGGCGTGAAGATCACTGACAGTGCGCTCGTTTCCGCAGCAGTATTGTCTGATCGTTATATTACCGATCGTTTTCTGCCTGACAAAGCGATCGATCTGGTCGATGAAGCATGTGCTTTGATCAAGACAGAACTTGACTCCATGCCGACAGAGCTGGATGAGTTGAGCAGACGGGTTATGCAGATGCAGATCGAAGCAACTGCATTAAAGAAAGAGACCGATCCTCTGAGCAAAGACAGACTGGCGAATCTGGAAAAAGAACTGGCAGAACAGCAGGAAGAGTTACAGAATAAAAAGGCACAGTGGGATAATGAGCGCAAGGCGGTTGAAAAAGTGCAAAAGCTCCGCGAAGAACTGGATGCTTTAAATAAAGAAATCGAACTGGCAGAACGCAATTATGATCTGAACAAGGCTGCAGAGCTTCAGTATGGTAAAAAACCGGAGTTAGAGCGGCAGTTGGAAGCGGAAGAAGAACTTGTTAAAAACAGAGAAATGTCTTTGCTTCATGAAAAGGTCGATGATGATGAGATCGCAAGGATCATCTCACGCTGGACCGGCATCCCTGTTGCTAAGCTCACAGAGAGTGAAAGAAACAAGACGCTGCATCTTGACGAGGAACTTCATAAGAGAGTGATCGGACAGGATGATGCTGTCACAAAAGTATCTGAAGCAATTTTACGTTCCAAAGCAGGGATCAAGGATCCTGGCAAACCGATCGGATCATTCCTTTTCCTTGGCCCGACCGGTGTCGGTAAAACAGAACTTGCCAAAGCGCTTGCGGAGAACCTGTTTGATGATGAATCCAACATGGTCCGTCTGGATATGACAGAATATATGGAGAAATTCTCCGTATCCCGTTTGATCGGAGCGCCTCCAGGATACGTCGGATATGATGAAGGCGGTCAGCTGACAGAAGCAGTCAGACGGAAACCGTATTCCGTAGTACTGTTTGATGAAGTGGAAAAAGCACATCCGGATGTATTTAACATTTTACTTCAGGTGTTGGATGACGGACGGATCACTGATTCACAGGGAAGGACTGTTGACTTTAAAAACACGATTATCATCCTGACATCTAATCTGGGATCTGAGTTCCTGCTCGAAGGGATTGATGAAAATGGCAACATCGATCCGAAAACAGAAGAACTCGTGATGAATACATTGCGTTCCAGATTCCGTCCGGAATTTTTAAACCGTCTCGATGAGATCACGATGTTTAAACCATTAACGAAAGACAATATCGCATCCATTGTCGATCTGTTGCTTAAAGATCTGAATCACAGACTCGAAAGCCAGGAAATCAAAATCGAACTGACGGATCAGGCGAAAGACTATGTGACCGAGCATGGATATGATCCGATGTATGGTGCACGTCCGTTGAAACGATTCCTGCAGAAACATGTCGAAACATTATCCGCAAAACTGATCTTAAGCGGAGAAGTGATGCCGCGTGATACGATCCTGATCGACACAAATGAAAAAGGACTGATTGCGTCTGTAAAATAAGCTTTGAAAAATGCCCTGAAAAAAGTAAAATTACTTGTTGACATGTGTTTTGAATTGTGTTAAATTAACATAGCTGTCGCGAGAGACAGCAACATAAAAATCGCGCGAAACGCGATATGAACCTTGATAACTGAACAGTGAAACAAACCACGAACAATTCTTTAAAAAAGATTTATTCGAAAAACGGACAAGCGACGAAAAGTCGCGCGACCTAAACAGTAATGTAAGGAATCAGCCAGTTCTGATCCTACAGGAGAACTTAACGTTTTAAGTTTCCCTGCCGAAACGACTGAAGTTCGAAAGCAGAGCTTTCTCACTGTACGTCGTTTCTCCAATACCACATCAGCATCTGAAAGATCCGTAAGCGAGCTTACGATCTTACATCTGCAGATGTGCTGCAGGAAAAACTTAAAACGCTCAAATTTGTGATGAGAGTTTGATCCTGGCTCAGGATGAACGCTGGCGGCGTGCCTAACACATGCAAGTCGAACGAAGCTCT
>SVDH01000059.1 GCA_015057865.1 Lachnospiraceae bacterium | reverse complement strand
TGTTTTATTTTTTGGGCATATAGACACTTTCGTACACCTCCTTGCTTACTTGTATATGCGATCTGTCAGACCGACCTAATAATTATACTCACGGGTATATGATTTGTCAATTCTTTTGTCAGATGTTTTTTTCATTTCTGAAAAACGACAGGCCGATGTCTTTTGCGGTGATGATCGGGCGGTGGTTCATACCCCCTGAAAAACAATCAGCGAATGCGTTTTTCAGGGGATATGAACCACCGCCCGTTTTATCAGCGCAAAAACTTTTATCGTTTATTTTGCAAGCGCTTCTGTATCGCGGGCGATCATCAGCTCTTCGTTGGTCGGGACAACCAGGACCTTCACTTTGGAATCGTCTGTGGAAATGATGGTCTCTTCTCCGCGGATACTGTTCTTTTCTTCATCGATAGTGATGCCCAGATAACCCAGGTTCTTGCAGACACCGGATCTCACGCTCTTATCGTTTTCACCGATACCGGCGGTAAAGACGATCGCGTCTACTCCGTTCATGACTGCAACATAGCCTCCTACATAGCTGATCACTCTGTGGATAAATGCATCCTTGGCTGCTTTCGCCTGTGCATTTCCGTCCTTGATCGCATCATCAATATCCCTGAAGTCAGAAGAAACGCCGGAAAGTCCCAGAACGCCGGACTTCTTGTTCAGGATCGCCATAACGCCTTTCAGATCCAGATTTTCCTTGTTTGCAATGAATTCCATAGCACCTGGGTCGATCTCACCGGAACGGGTTCCCATGATCAGGCCCATCAGAGGGGTAAGACCCATGGATGTCTCAACTGACTTCCCGCCGTCAACCGCGCAGATGGATGCTCCGTTGCCAAGGTGGCAGACAACGATCTTGGCTTTGTTGTAATCAAGCCCTAAGATCTCAGCCGTTCTCTTGGAAACATAGGAATGAGATGTTCCGTGAAAACCATATTTCCGAACACCGTATTTTGTATAGTAATGATACGGAATACCATACAGGAATGCCTCTTCCGGCATGGTCTGATGGAAAGCGGTATCAAATACTGCAACCATAGGAACGCCCGGCATCAGTTCCTTACATGCATTGATGCCGATGATATTGGCCGGATTATGCAAAGGAGCCAGGTCATTGCATTCTTCGATCGCTTTCATGACGTCATCCGTGATCAGTGTGGAAGAAGCAAACTTTTCACCGCCATGGACAACCCTGTGTCCGACTGCGCCGATCTCGCTCAGATCTGCGATCACACCGGTCTCTTTGTTGGTCAGGGCATCCAGGACCAGAGAAACACTCTTCTTATGATCCGGCTGATCGATATCGGAAACCTGCTTCTCTCCTCCTGCAGGCTGATATGTAAACTTGCCGTCAATGCCGATCCTTTCGCAAAGGCCTTTTGCCAGGACTTCCTCTGTCGCAGAATCGATCAGCTGATACTTCAGTGATGAGCTACCGCAATTAATAACTAAAATCTTCATAATATCCTCTCTGCTTTCTGTATGTATTGTGAATTACTTTCCTGCCTGCTGAGCCTGTACGGCTGTCATGGCAACTGTTCCAACAATATCATCGGCATAACATCCCCTGCTCAGGTCATTGACCGGCATGGAAAGTCCCTGCAGGATCGGGCCGTAAGCATTGGCCTTGGCAAGACGCTGCACCAGTTTATATCCAATATTGCCGGACTCCAGATCCGGGAATACCAGGGTATTGGCATGACCGGCCACCTTGCTGTCCGGTGCCTTCAGTTCGCCGACTTCTGCTACTAACGCTGCATCCAGCTGCAGTTCTCCGTCGATCTGATACTGCGGGAATTTCTCCTGTGCTTTTGCAGCAGCTTCTCTGACCATGTCAACTCTGTCATGTTTTGCACTGCCCTTGGTAGAGAATGACAGGAGCGCAACCTTCGGTTCTGCGCCGATGAACGCCTTGAAACTTTCAGCAGAAAGTCCTGCTGTCTCTGCCATCTTGTCGGAATCATTGTCCGGATTAACTGCACAGTCCGCAAAGACAAACAGACCATTCTCGCCCAGGTCGCAATCCGGGACTTCGATCACAAAGAAACCGGATACGCCGCTGATGCCCGGTTTGGTCTTAAGAAGCTGAAGTGCCGGGCGGATCGTATTGCCTGTGGAATGGCAGGCGCCTGAAACTGCACCGTCTGCATCACCACATTTGCACATCAGGCATGCATAATACATATAGTCTTTTTCCATCGTCTCTTTTGCGGATTCCGGAGTGACTCCCTTTTTCCCTCTGAGCTCAACAAACTTGTCGATGTATTTCTGCTTATTGGGATCATTGAATGGATCTACGATCGTTGCGCCTGAGATGTCATATCCTGCTCCGTATTTGGCAATCTCTTCTGGTGTTCCGATGATCACAAGGTTTGCGATATCCAGCTTGAGGATTTTCTCAGCTGCCTCGAATGTTCTTTTGTCCATCGGTTCCGGGAGCACAATGGTCTTTTTGTCGGCTTTTGCAAGCTCAATCATTTTGTCAATAAAACCCATAACT
>SVDH01000002.1 GCA_015057865.1 Lachnospiraceae bacterium | reverse complement strand
ATGATTCAGCAAAAACATACCGACCGGACGTCTGGTGCTGAACAACAGCAGCAGGAAAAAGCCGGCCACCGTCGGCGGAAGGACCATCGGCAATGTCAAAATACCGTCTGCGATCGCCTTTGTCTTCGCCCCTGCGCGAACAACTTTTCTGGCTGCAAAAATCCCTAAAAAGAACGACACAAATGTCGCTACAACACCTGTTTTTAATGAGATAAAGAGCGGACTCCAGTCAAGCCCTGATAAGAGATCTCCCAATGCATTCATGAAACAATTCCCCTTACTGCAAATGATATCCCTATTCTATCAATTCCAATCACCAGTTACCAGCTTTTTTCAAGTAGAAAAAAACATTCTTCCCGGTTCGAAAAAGGCGCAGACAGCGAACCGCCGTCTGCGCCTGTATGCGATCTACATCACATATTCCGATTCTTATCAAACATATAAAGGAGTGAAAACATTAATCGGTTACGTTTGTATCGAAGTAATACTTCTCAAATACAGCCTTTGCTTCATCAGATGTAATGAAGTTGATGAAATCAACTGCTGCTGCAGACTCAAGCTCATCTGCTTCCGGATTTACGATCTGAGCGATCGGATAAATAACGTCACCTGTCAGATCATACGGTACGATCTCAAGGATCTGAAGTCTGTCTTCAAGTCCATATGTGTCAGATTTATATACAGTACCCACTTCATTGGATCCTTCGGAAACAGCTGCTGTAACCGCACCTACGTTATTGCACTCATTGATCTCGATGCCGCCAAGTGCTTCAGAAACCTGATCTGTTGTGATCTCTGCAACATCCTCTACATCTGTCTCGATCATGCCAGCATTTACAAGTGCCTGACGGGTATATTTACCAACCGGAACACTGCCGTCTGCCAGTGCGAAGCTGGAAGCGTTTGCGATATCAGCAAGACCTGTTACGGATGTGCCGCTGTCATTATATGTTACTACACAAACCTGGTTATTTACGACATTATGACGTGTACCGTCAACGACAAGTGCATCATCATCCTGCAGCTGGTTCATCTGTTTCTGTGCAGCTGAGAAGAATACGTCACAGGTTGCACCTTCTTCGATCTGTGTCATCAATGTACCTGAGCTGTCATAACTCGGAACGATATGAACATTCGGCTGTGTCTCATTATACATTGTGATCAGTTCATCCAGAACAGTATTCAGACTCTTTGCCGCAAATACGGTAACGGTTGTCTCTTCAAACTGATCTGCTGCGCCTGCTTCCGGTGCCTCTTCACTCACTGCTGCCACTTCATTTGCTGCTGATGCTGCTGTATCAGCTGCATCCCCTGCGGAATTACCGCATCCTGCAAGCATCGCTGCGCCTAATGCTGCAACACATGCAATACTTAACAATCTCTTTTTCATGCTCTCCTCACTTTCTGAACAAATATACTTCTGTTTTGTTCATTTTTGTCTATTACATGAAAAAGTCTATACCTTTTGTTTGGTTTCGTCAAGTATTGGCTTATTCAGTTTTGTTGATTATTGTTGCATATGTTGCATTTGTAACGCTTGCAATGCCTGTTTTACATTATCCTGCAACAGAATCAGATCCTCTTTTGTCGCATCATCAATATGAATCCCGCAGGTTACTGTTACATTTGCATGTATTGCATCCGCAAGCTCCTTTGCTGCCATCTTCGCAACAACATCATCTTTATGATCCGGAACCGTAAATGTACTTACCGTCGCCGAATACTGCATCGGTCTCTCATCCGGCAAACGACCGATCCCGATCGCACAGGCGCCGACGTGCGGTTCTGTCCCGCCTGTGATCGTAACCGAAAGGTCTTTGCCACATGGGATCGCCCGAATGCATACCTCATACTTTCCTTCGCCGGCTGAGACCTGGATTAACTTTTGATCATTCATAGTAATACCTCTTTCACATATTCGTGTTTGTGCGCATAAGCTCCTGCGTCGCAGACGGCGTATGACTGCTCGCAGGCAATACGACGGATATGACGCAGGGTAACGGACACGAACAATAAAGTCACGCGACCAAAGGGAGCGGGGCGAGTTGTGAGTGGACGTAGGATGGCGGGAGTTGCATTGCAACGGAGCCATCCGTCAGCTTATGAGCACTGTAATCGTACGCCAGGCCAGCGTGAATATCTTCAAAGGATCCTTTAATCATACCAATACACTCATTTTTAGGCATTTGAGTTGACGATTATGCCTCAATTTCATACCAACCTACATTATCGACCGCATTTGGTATACCTGAATCTATTGATCAATTATACCTTATCGTTTCAACGCATCTGGTTGGTGGAAAAACCGCCAGTAAACTTTATACCAGAATCCCAGTGTTTACCCATTTGGTATGATTAGTCCTTCATTTATATCATACCAGAGTCTAATCATATCCTGTTTTGGTATAATTATTAATCTTTTATGTGGCACCAGATAATCTATGGAATCAAATCTGGTATGAAAACAGCTAATGAACAAAACGCTGCGTCCATGTTTTTCGAAAAGCATATCGAGCCGACTGCTCGTACGGTATGGAAAGCACCTCTACAAACACGAATTTATACTTCTAACAAACATAAGGGGCGTCGCCAAATATGGCAGACGCCCCTCTACTTCATTTCATTGATCCATCGTTCCGCACTCGGACCTGTATACTATTGCTCTATCTTTTGCGCATGTGGCGTCTCTGCAAAGTACTCCAATGCGCTTAGTATAAGCGTTAAGGTAAATAATGCAAATCCGATCGACAAAAGTACATAGAACGGCGGATACGGAATATGCAGAACCTGTGAACTGGTTCCTGCAGCGCTGACAACGCTGATCTGCTTAAAGGACTGTATCAGCATAAAGATGGAGAACAGTGCTACGATGCACTGAATGCATCCATTTACGATACATCTGACCTTCGGCGGGAACTTGTTGACAAACAGATCCACACGCACATGTCCGTTTTCCAGCTGTGTCTTTGAGAAGCACAGGAACATCATAACAACCATGGATAACTCCACCAGCTCGATGTTACCAAGTACACGTTTGCTGATCGTCAGTTTCATGATGATGTCAATAACCGTAACAGCCATCGCAAACAATAATGCAAACATGGAAACGTAAGACACGCCGCCACATATTTTTGTTAACGCACCGCGGAACTTTTTCATAGAAATGACCCCTTTCGGAATAGTATAATCAGTCTCTTGTTACGAACCGATTATTTTGCTGCATTCTCAATGCACTCTACAGCTTTGTCATAGATTGCCTGGCCGTCATAGCCCTTGTCGTTCATAGCTGCGATCCAGTCATCTGTTGTCTTCTGGAATGCTTCTTCCAGTTCTGCTCTACCAGCATCATCAAACTTGTAGCACTTGTCAGCTACAGCTGCCTTTGTCTCATCTTCAACAGCATCCCAAGCTTCTGTGTACTGAGCGGAATTAGCGGAAACATCATCCAGAACCTTCTTCAGATCATCCGGAAGGCTATCATACTTCTGCTTGTTCATCATCAGGAAGTATGTGGAAACGCCAACGTTCTCATCCAGATAGTAGCCAATGGTCTCATCCAGCTTGAAGGAGCTGATTGCATGCCAGTCAGTGATGCAGGCCTGCATTTCACCCTTGTCCAGGTTGCTGTACAGATCATTGATCGGGCACGGAGTCGGGTTAGCGCCTACATTCTGTACAAACATGGTTGGCGGGCCGGAGTTTGCACGTACGTTCATACCAGCCATATCGCTGATGCTTGTCAGCTTCGTATCTGTTGTAGAGATCGGAGACTGGCAGTTTGTGTGCAGGAACAGTACATGGAAGTCTGCATATTCATCATCCATGTAATCAGTCGTGTTCCAGAATTCCCAGATTGCTGCGGAACCCTGTGTTGCACGTGAGATATCAAGACCCGGAAGCTGGAATACTTCGGTTACCGGGAATGTATCCGGGAAGAAGGACTGAAGTCCCCATCCGATATCGCATGTGCCGTTCTTGATCATATCAACGGTATCTTTCGGGCCACCCATTGTGCCGCCGTGCATAACCTGAATATCAAGCTGTCCGCCGGAAGCCTCTTCAACTGCTGCTGCCCATGCATTCAGGAACTGACCTGTTGCTGACTGCTCCGGATCATGCTGATGTACGATCAGAGTATAGGTTTCGCCGGTATTCTCAACCGCTGCTGTCTGCTCTTCGCCACCTGCTGAAGCTGCCGGAGCTGCTGCATCGCCGCCACCTGAGCCGCCGCATCCTGCCAGCATACCTACTGCCAGAACACCTACACAAAGTAAGCCAATGATTCTCTTTTTCATGTTTCTCCTCCTTTTTTTTAAAGAATGACTATATGTGAATGCTTAGGTTTCGCCCACCTAGGCACAATCACCGTATTTAATGCCCGTATAGCAGATGCGGCAAGCCGGTCGCCAGTGCCGGAATACATGCCACGATGACAACGGAAACGATCAGAGCGATTACGAACGGGAACACACCCTTGAAGATCCTCATCAAAGGTACATCCTTCGCTATACCGGCCATAACGTATACACACATACCTACAGGCGGTGTGATCAGACCCAGCTGCATGATCATAACCATCAGTACACCGAACCATACCAGGTTCAATCCCATATTGTTGATTACCGGCAGGAAGATCGGTGTCAGCAGGATGATCAGCGGAAGGGAATCGATAAAGCATCCCAGTACCGCATAGATCGCAAGGATCAGTAATACAACGATCAGATTCGGCAGGCTGGAATTCGACAGTGCCATTGCCAGAGAAGCCGGCAGTGTCGAAACCGCAAGGAAATATCCGAAGATTGTAGCACCGATCATGATCAGGAAGATCATACAGGATGTACGGATCGTATCAAAGCAGGATTTTTTAATATTCTCCCATGTGCATTTTTTCTTGATGATCATGCAGATCAGAGCGCCGAACGCACCGATTGCAGCACCGGCATTTGCTGTGAACAAGCCTGCAAAGATACCGCCCAACACGATGACAAACAGGATCAGAACCGGCAAAACACCCTTAATAGCATTCAGCTTATCTTTCATGCTGACCTTATCACCCTTCGGTGCCAGGGACGGATCCTTCTTTACAAGAATCATGATCGTCACAACATATACAGCCGCCAGCAAAATACCGGGGATGATACCGCCGGCAAACATATCACCGATTGACTGCTCTGCAGAAATCGCATAAAGGATAAAGCCTACGCTTGGCGGGATCAGGATACCCAGTGTACCACCGGCTGCGATCGATCCGCAGGAAAGCGTATCTTTATATCTGTACTTTCTCATTTCCGGAAGACAAACAACACCCATGGTTGCTGTCGTCGCTGTAGAGGAACCGCAGATCGCTGCAAAGAATGCGCATGCTACGATCGTCGCAGATGCCAGGCCGCCGGAAATGCGCCCGATCCACTTATGACAGAACGAATACAGATCGCCGCTGACACCGGCATAGTACATGAACTGTCCCATTAGTACGAATAGCGGTATAACGGAAAAACCGTAGTTTGCAACCGTATTAAACGGAATGGTCGCAAATAAGCCAAGAGCCGCTTTCATGTTAACCAGAATGGTATACCCGACAAAACCTACTACGATCATTGAAAAGGCGATATTCATTCCAATGAACAGCAGCACCAGCAGGAATATAATGCCGATAATACCTACTACGAGTGGACTCATACTCTAACTCCTTTCCCCGTATGTGTGATACAGCGCACATACACCTCTATAGTTCCTCTCCCAATCACCTTGTAACACCATCCAGAGTATCATATCTGTCATCTGGTTTCAGCATGGTAATCACTTGATATTGACATTTTAGACTGTATACCTGCTATAAAGTCAAATCATTTTTTCTGTGCTTTTTGTATAATTTTCACAAGTCAGTTTTGTTAAGAAACACAACACTTTTTTCTTGTCAAGCCCATTTTTTACTCCGTTACTTGACTGTATTGTTGGAATATAGATTATTTTATCATTCTAAGGGGGAAATCAATATGAAGAAAGACCGATCAATGCTTACGATCAGTGAGATGTCCAACATCTGTCGTATCAGCAGACAGACATTGATCTATTATGATAAAAACGATATTTTCAAACCGGTATTTGTCCAGGAAAACGGCTATCGCTATTATTCCATCTACCAGGTTCCTTATTTAAGAGAGATCTGTTCTCTGAAGGATAATTATTTCTCCTTAAAAGATATTGTAGAGAATTTTGAAGGCCGGACGATCCAGAGTACGAAGAAACTTCTGACAGAGAAAAAGGACATCCTTCAGAACGAAGTCGAGGAACTCAAAAAGAGAATGCGCAGCATCGATGACAGACTCCGGTTCCTGCAACGCGCCGAAGTCGAGCTTGCCCGTGCGGGAATGCCCTACATTGCGCATCTGCCCGCTTGTCACGTTCTCTTTCGTGCCTGGTCAGAAGACGGCGGTATTGGCCCGGAATCTGACCGTTCCACCATGCACTTTACACACATGGCGCTGCGTAACCAGTTAGAAGATCTGAATCTAAAGACCAATGATTACGGATGGGGTGCCATGATTCCTTTCTCTTCCATAAAAAAAGGAATTCCGTTAGAAGGTGCAGGCGGTTACGTTAATCTTCCGGTTAATTTTATCAATACGACCGGTGCTTCCACAGACAATATGCTTGATTTTCCGGAAAGCGACTATGCCTGCCTCGGCCGCTATGGCATGCCTTACGAAACACAGGACCTGCTTCGTCTGCTGGATTGGATCAACGCACAGGGATATCGCCTGACCGGAAACGTCATGGACGAATGTCTCCTTGACACGACCTACTATACCGACGAGATCAAAAAGGATTTCTGCCTGCTTATGGCTCCTGTCGAGAAGATCACAGAATCATGATTTTTGCATGACATATGTATTAAGAAAACATATTATAATAATTATCAATTAATACCATTTATTAGAGGAAAAACAATATGGAACAAAAAAGAATTGTGGTAGGTGTCAGCGGTGCAAGCGGCATCCCGATCGCCGTATCTATTTTAAAAAGTATCCAGGCACATCCGGATTACCGCTCTCTGATGGTTTTGACGGATGGTGCCCTGCAGACACTTTCATATGAAACAGACTATTCTCCGGAAGAATTCATGGCTCTTGCAGACGAGACGTTCGATCTACATGATGTTGGTGCTTCGATTTCCAGTGGGACATTCCGCACAGAGGGAATGATCATTGCACCCTGCAGCATGAAGACCATTGCCGGTATCGCTGCAGGTTATTCTGACAACCTCGTTCTTCGCGCAGCAGACGTCACAATGAAGGAACGCCGACCACTGGTTCTGATCGCAAGAGAGTCACCGCTGAATCAGATTCATCTGCGGAATATGATGACACTTGCACAGGCCGGCGCGATCATTATGCCGCCTATGCTGACATACTATAATCAGCCAAAAACCATTCAGGACATGACCGATCATATCGCAGGAAAAGCACTTGATGTTTTTGGACTCGATCCCCATAATTTCAACCGTTGGACTTAATCCTTCCGACATTTTTAATACCATTTACCGATTGCAAGAACCCTGTTTCCCGGGGTTCTTGTTTTTTTGCTTTATATAGTTGGTATACAGACAAAATCCATAAAATATCCGTGAAAAAATTGTAAAATATACCGATGAAAAAACCTTTGACTGTATATCTGGTATAATGTGTTATCGTTCAGTTATAAGGCAAGCTATTGCAAAATTAATCATTTTCAAGGAAAAGGAGGTTACTATGAGCGAAGTTTATGATTTGCGTTCAGCGATTGATCTGCTCAAGACAATCCCGGGAGAGTTTGTTGAGACAGATGTTGAAGTTGATCCGAAAGCGGAACTCTCAGGCGTGTATCGTCATGTAGGCGCAGGCGGAACTGTAATGCGTCCGACCAATGCGAACGGCCCGGCTATGATGTTCAACACCATCAAAGATCATCCGGACGGAAGAGTTGTCATCGGTATGCTCTGCACCAGAAAACGTGTTGCTGCACTCCTTGGCACAACACCGGACAAACTGGGCTTCTTCATGCGCGATGCTGTACAGAATCCGATCGATCCTGTTGATTTTGCAGGCGATAAAGCACCGTGTCAGGAAATTGTTCATTATGCGACAGACGAAGGATTTGACATCCGCAAGATCGTTCCGGCACCGACGAACACACCGGAAGATGCAGGTCCGTATATCACAATGGGGCTCTGCTACGCATCCGATCCGGAAGATCCGTCTATCTCTGACGTTACCATCCACAGACTCTGTCTGCAGAGTGAGGATGAGCTGTCCATGTGGATCACACCGGGTGCACGTCACATCGGTGCTTTCTATGAGAAAGCTGAAAAACTGAACCAGCCGCTGCCGATCTCGATCAGCATTGGTCTGGATCCGGCAATCTATCTTGCTTCCGGATTTGAGCCGCCGACAACACCGATCGGCTATAATGAGCTGGCTGCTGCAGGCGCACTCCGTGGCAAACCGGTAGAGCTTGCAAACTGCATCACCATCGGCGAAAAAGCAGTTGCAAATGCTGAATTCGTTATTGAAGGATTACTGATGCCGCATGACCGCGTACCGGAAGATCGTTCCACAGGAACAGGCAAGGCTATGCCGGAGTTCCCGGGACAGACAGGACCGGCTCCGATGGTTCCGATCATCAAGGTAAAAGCGGTTACGACCAGAATCAATCCGATCATGCAGACAACCATCGGCCCATCCGGCGAGCATGTACATATGGCAGGTCTTCCGACCGAAGCTAGTATCATCGGTATGGTTGAACGCGCTATGCCGGGCAGACTGTTGAATGTATACGCACATCCGTCAGGCGGCGGCAAGTACATGGCAATCCTTCAGTTTAAGAAGGGCATGCCGAGTGACGAAGGACGTCAGCGTCAAGCTGCACTGCTCGCATTCTCTGCATTCAGCGAGTTGAAGCATGTCATTCTGGTAGACGAGGATGTGGATCCGTTCGATGACAGTGATGTTTTGTGGGCAATGAACACAAGATATCAGGGCGACATCGACACCATCACTATTCCGGGTGTTGCATGCCACGTTCTTGACCACACACAGGAACCGACATACAATCCGATGATCCGCAACCGTGGTGTCTCCTGCAAGACGATCTTTGACTGCACAGCTCCGTTTGCACTGAAAGACCACTTTGGCAGATCCAAATTTATGGATGTTGATCCGAAGCATTGGCTTCCGGACATGTTTGACTAATCATCTGAGCATTCAAACAATTATATAATTAACCAATTATTAAGATAGACAGCTGCCCGGAAAATCTGGGGGGATTTCTGGGCAGTATTCTTTTTGGTTTTTTTAGGGGGAGAATCAATTGAAAAAGCAATATATTCACTATCTGGTGGCACTCATCATCGGTATCGTGATCGCTCTGGTACTTCAGCCGGGCAATGGTCTGACACAGTATGGTGTACGTGTTATCGCAATTCTGGTACCGGTCCTGTACCTGTGGCTGACCACAAATACACACTGGACATCACTTCTGGCTTTGGCTTTACTGGTATGTACCCAGGCAATGGAAACACCAAACGCGGTTTGGGCAGGATCCATGGGTCACTTCGTTGTTATCACCGTTATGGTTTACATGCTGTTAAACGTATGTCTGACCGATACCGGTGTCATCAACAAGATCGCCATGTGGTTCGTCACACGTAAATTCGTTGAAGGCAAACCGATGGCATTCATGACCATGTTCTTTGCTTCCAACGTTATCATCGGTTTCTTCGTAGATAACCTTTCACTTGCTGTTATCTATATCGGTATTGCAGAAGTTCTCTGCAAGAATATGGGACTTAAGAAGGGCGATCCGTTCTATACCTGTATCTTTATGGGAACCCTGTGGGGCAACTGCCTCCTTTCCATCTGCTCTCCGATCGCGCACGCTCTGCCGAACATCATCATGGGTCTGGCAGAAGCACAGCTTGGCATCACGATCACATATGCACAGTGGCTGGCATTCGGTTCGATCTATGCGATCATCATCTTCATCATTATGATGCTCATCGTACGGATCTGGAACCCGGACACATCTGCATTCAAGAACTATGACATCAAGAAAGTACGCGAAGAAGATCCGCCGCTGTCAAAGAGCGGAAAGATCTCATCTGTTGTATTCATCATCGTTATCGCGTTCGTTGTATTACCGCAGATTTTCAAGACCGGTCCGGCGCTTGGCTACTTAAACAGCCTCGGCGTAGTTGTTCCGGCTATCTTCGGTGTCATCGCACTTGCTCTGCTTCGTGCTGACGGCAAACCGATCCTGGATGTTCCGGCAGCGTTTAAGAAGGTTCCGTGGCCGCCGATCATCTTTGCAGGTACCGTATCTGTATTCGCAACACCGCTGTCCTCTGAAGCAACCGGTATCACAAAATGGCTTGGAAATATCCTGCAGCCGTCCATCGGACAGTTAAGCCCGGTTCTGATCGTAACAGTCCTGATCGCACTTGCAATCGTTATGACAAACTTCCTGTCCAATACTGTTACACAGGTACTGTTCTTCAACATTGGTGCTGTACTTTTAGCAACATCCAACTACAACCTGGCAGCATTTGCAGTTATCATCGCAATCGCTTCCGGTATGGCAACGATCACACCGTCCGCAGCGGTTCCGTCACCGTTCTTCTTCGGTCCGGGACATTTGACAATGAAAGCGACTCTGAAGTGGAACCTGATCTTCATTGTTGCGTGCTTCGTCATCTGCGCATTCGTCGGTGTGCCGCTTGCAACTGCAATTGTTCACTAAGTCGTGACTCTTGCAGAAAAACTTATGAATAAAAAAACAGCTCGGGAAATCATCCCGGGCTGTTTTTCATTGCTATTCATTTAAAAATCACAGCATCTTCTTCCGTTTCAAAAGGATCAATACAATGATGCAAACGATAAAGGTACAGATGGCGATCGACGCAAATCCGAATGCATTATTTGCAAGCGGCACAGGGACGTTCATTCCGAACAAACCTGAAACAACCGTCGGTACCGCCATCACAAGCGTGATCGTCGTCAGATACTTCATGACATTGTTCAAACGGTTATTTAAAACCGCACTGAGAAGCTCTCTCGTGCCGATCAAAATATCTTTATAGATCGTGGTCATCTCAACAGCCTGCTGGTTCTCGACGATAACGTCCTCAAGAAGCTCCATATCCTCCGGGAACTGCTCGAGACGCTTGTATCTTGTCAGACGTTCCAGGACTACCGCATTCGCACGCAGGGAAGTCGCAAAGTAAACCAGCGTCGATTCCAGCTCGTGAAGCTGGAACAGATCCTTATCCTCTGTCATATCTCCGATCTCTTCCTCGATCTCTGTACGCTGCTTGTCAATAATACGAAGCGTACTCTGATACGATGCCGCCGTGCGGAACAGGATCTGATAGATGAAGCGCATCTTTTTCTTGGTCGAAAAATCACGCACCCGCTTGTTGACAAACTGTGTCAAGATCGGCGTTTCCTCTGTACAGACCGTGATGATATTCTCCTGCGTCAGAATGATGCCAAGCGGAATCGTCGTATATGTCTTTAATTCATTACGGATCTCTGTCGTTGGGATATCTACAAGGATCAGCGTATAGCCATCTTCGAGTTCAATACGGGAGCTCTCCTCATCATCAAGTGCGGCTCTTAAATCGGCGATATCGATCTCATCGCGTGCGACTTCCTGCAACTCTTCTACCGTCGGATTCGTCAGCATGATCCATGCGCCTTCTCTTCGTTCTTCCAGCTCATAAACCACACGGTCATCCGTCATGTAAATCTTAACCATACGCTTCACCTCCCCTCATCTTCATTTAACATGCATGCCCGTGACATGCATTAACTAATATAGTATACCCTATAAGTCCTGAAAATGGAATGTTTTCTTTCCGCTTGCATAATCAGCTACGATATGTCCGTCGCCATTGAGCTTATACTTATAGGTGACCAGGCCCTCAAGCCCGACCGGGCCGCGCGCATGAAGTTTGCTCGTGCTGATGCCGACTTCTGCACCAAATCCATACCGGAATCCGTCCGCAAACCGCGTCGAACAGTTCTGATATACACCTGCGGAATCAACCAGCTGCTGGAAATGTCTCGCCGTCTCTGCATTTTCTGTCATGATCGCATCCGTATGATGTGAACCATAACAATTAATATGCGCAATGGCTTCATTGACATCATCAACCAGTTTTACAGAAATGATCAGTGCAAGATACTCTGTTGAAAAATCCTCATCTGTGGCCATATCACAGGAAATGATCTCCTGTACTTCTTCTGTCCCCCGGATCGTTACGCCGTTTTGGGCATAGGCCTTTGCAAGACGAGGCAGGAATTCTGCTGCGATCTTACGATGCACCAGCAACGTTTCGGTTGCGTTGCATGCAGCTGTGTATTGGATCTTTGCGTCTACAACGACGGGAAGGATCTTATCGATATCACAATCCACATCTACGTATGTATGACAAATGCCATCCGCATGTCCCATAACAGGGATCTTTGTATTGTTCATAATATACTGCACAAATGCATTTGATCCGCGCGGGATCAAAAGGTCTACGCTCTTCTCACAGGAAAGAAGTGCATTGATATCCTCTCTTGCCTCGATCTGGTACAGGCAAAGTTCCGGCAGCCCGGCTGCCACCGCTGCGTCATGGATCACAGAAAACAGTGCCCTGTTTGTATGGAAGGTTTCACTTCCGCCTTTTAACAGCGCACAGTTGCCGCTCTTGATGCACAACGTGGAAATCTGTACCAACGCATCCGGCCGCGCTTCAAAGATCACGCCGATCACACCGATCGGACAGCTTTCTCTGACAAGGATCAGCCCTTCATCCAGCTGACGCTTTAACAGCTCTTTTCCGGTCGGATCCGGCAAACCGATCAGGTCCGTGATGCCCTGGATCACATCTGCCATCTTGGTTTCATCAAACTTCAATCTCTTTTTGACGGAATCAGCTATCCCATTCTCATCTGCCGCTTTCAGATCCTCTTTATTGGCGGCAAATATTTCGCTGCTATGTGCATGCAAAGCATCTTTTATCATCGACAGCGCCTGATTTCTTACATGCTCAGCCGAGGCTGCCATCAATGGGCTTTGCAGCTTCATCTCTCTTGCAATTTCCTGAATCTTATTCATATAAAACTCCTCCTAAAAAGCATAAACTGCCGTGCTATTATCATAGCACAGCAGTCGGGTTTGACAAGTGAAATATTATTTCTATTCAAGGATTTGTTCTGCAAGGTAAAGAAACGTATCCACATCTTTTGGTTTCAGTTTTTCCAATGTATCGCCGCACCACCGGATGCAATCTTTATAGCAGGTGTCAATCCGCTTTTCGCCTTCCTTTGTCAGACAAACAGAAACCTGGCGCTTATCTGAGGAGTTCCGTTCCCTTGATACCAAACCCTTTTTTTCCAGACTGTTCAGGATATTGGCAGTACGGCCGGAGGATAACTTCATAAGCTGAGAAATCTCTCCGGAAAGGAGCGGTCTGTTCAGCTCATACAGCCAGTAAAGCGCCGCATCTTCACCATGTGTGATCATCCGTTCGCCAGCCTGTTCCAGCATACGGTTGTATTTCAAGTTCAGTTCAAAAAAAAGCTTTGCAGCTGATTCGTTTGTCATGCAAAAAACTCCTAAACACAATTGCATATAACTTACTTAAAGATGCCTTGTGTAACATTAGTTAGTTTAAACGAATTTTCTTGTTTTGTCAAATTCCTTTGCATTCCCTTTATTTGACAAACACATGCTTTTCCCGTATATTATCTTTTATCAGAAGATTGTTGACCGCAGAATATTGTTTTGAAATCATGGTATTTTATCAGGAGTGTAATATTGATATGTCGACTCATATTCATACAAGTCAGTCACAGGATGACTATCTCGAAGCCATTCTGAAGATTACAAACGAAAACGGATTTTGCCGGTCGATCGATCTCGCAAATCATCTGGGATACGCCACATCAAGCGTTAGTATCGCAGTCGGAAAACTGATAAAAGCAGCCCTGATCCGGCGCGGACACGCAGGAGAGCTGCTTTTAACTGAGGCAGGTCAGCATATTGCTGAGTCTGTATATGAGAAACATGAGTTTTTTTCAAACTGGCTTTCAGCGATCGGTGTATCCAAAGAAATCGCCGAAGCAGATGCGTGCCGCATTGAGCATGCGATCAGTGATACCAGCTTTGAAAAACTGAAAGTTCATATTTGTCAGTTTTGACTATTTTCGAATCCGAAGCAGCAGGCTTCGGATTTTTCTTCCCTGGAACAAAGCCAGAAGGATCTTTATCGCATCTCCCGGCAAAAACGGGATCACGCCGGCAAACAAAGCCGCGCGCATGCCAATGCCTGATTGCATTGACAGCCAAATGGTCCCAACCGCATAGACTGCTGCTGTTCCAATGATCATTCCGGTCAGATCGATCCATTTCTTTCCATTCGATCTTGTGATAAAAACACCTGCGATCCAGATCATCAGTAAAAACCCGATGAGATAGCCGCCTGTCGGTCCTGCAAGCTTTGCGGGGCCGCCGGTAAATCCGGAAAAAACCGGAAGGCCGACCAGACCGAGCAGCAGGTAGATCACATAACTGACCAATGCAAACTTCGTTCCGATCAGATAGATTGAAAAATACAAAACCAGATTGGTCAGAGAAATGGGAACCGGGCCGATCGGGATCGCCATTGGTGCCAGCACACAGGTCACTGCGGTTATCAGACCGATCATCGCCATATCTCTGGTCGTAAACTTCTGATTCTGTCTCCCGACTGATGCCGGTTCATTTGTCAGTGTCATTTTATCTCCCCTGTTGTCTATATTTCAAACCCCATACTTGTAAGCATTTCTTTGTCCTGGGCTGTGTTATTGCCGACAGTCGTAAGCATATCCCCCGTGATCGTGGCATTTGCACCTGACTGAAAGATCTTCTTTCCGCCATCCGGAAAATAGCCGCGGCCTGCCGCCATTCTGATGTATGCCGTGGGATTGATGTATCGGAACATCGCGATCGTACGAAGGATCTCATCCTCAGTCAAATGCGGCAGGTCTTCAAGCGGTGTTCCTGCAACGGGCATCAGCGCATTGATCGGAATCGATGTGATCTCCAGTTTGGCAAGCGACAATGCCATATCGACCCGGTCTGCAAATGTCTCTCCCATGCCGATGATCCCGCCGGAGCATACCGTAAGTCCCGCTTCTTTTGCCAGACGGATTTCTTCTAGTTTATCCTCCCAGGTATGTGTTGTGCAGATCTTGGGGAAATAACGTTTTGATGTCTCAATATTACTATGGTACATCTCCACTCCAGCATCTTTCAGACGCGCAAATGCTTCTGCACTCAGCAGGCCATGTGAAGCGCAAAGCCGCATGGATGTATTCTTCCGCAGGATCTGATAGGTTTGGACCAATTGATCCAGATCATCACCGTCTACTTTTCTTCCGGCCGTAACGATTGAATAGGCATGTACGCCGTCTGCTTCTCTCTTTCTGCAATCTGCAAGAACCGTCTGCGTATCAAGCATTGGGAATTCCGCACAGGAAGTGTGATGGTGCGCGGACTGTGCACAGAATTTACAGTCCTCCGAACACCGTCCTCCGCGACCGTTGATAATGGTACAAAGATCGATCTTATTATCACATAATGCCCTTCGGATCAGATCTGCGCCCTCACACAGTTCTTCTAACGGTGCTGTCTCAAAAACCGTTAAATCATCATTTTCAGTAAGTCGATATCCTTCTATAATACGTTTTGCCAGTTCTCGCACGAATTGTTAACCTCTCTCATCTGTTCTGGTTTACAATCAGAAGAATACTCTCTTTTCATCTGGCTGTCAAGTAAACCTTAACTATTCTGATATAGGCATAACAAATACAAATTCCCATAATTGACGAATCGCATATCTGTTGATAGAATAATCTGGATTTACGCAGAAAGGCAGCGAAGAAACGATGGCATCTCAGACAGCCGGGAAGGATACCTCTCTCGGACGTACGTTTTTTTCATATGTGTTCCCAAACATCCTGGGAATGATCGGCATATCCGCATATATCCTGGCGGATACTTTTTTTATTTCTGTCGCAGAAGGTGCGAATGGTCTGACGGCACTCAATCTGGTCCTGCCGGTTTACAGCATCATCTTTGCGATCGGCAATATGATCGCCGTTGGTTCTGCGACCCGCTTCCGGATCTTTAAAGCACAGGGAAATGATGAGGCAGATCATTATTTTACAAATGCCATCCTGTTCTGTCTGCTGTTCAGCATTCCGTTTCTGCTCGTCGGACTGTTCTTTTCAAAGGGACTTGTCATGCTTCTCGGCGCAGATGCGGTGATCACATCACTGGCAGCGCCATATTCGAGAATCTTTATGCTCTTCACGCCGTTTTTCATGTGGAACTATGTGGCGAATGCCTTTGTCAGAAATGACAATGCACCAAAAGTCGCAATGACTGCTACGCTTGTCAGCAGTCTTTTTAACATCGTCATGGACTATGTCCTGATGTTCCCGCTGCATATGGGAATGCGAGGCGCAGCACTTGCGACCGCAATCTCTCCGATCATCGGCATCATCATCTGTGCGATCCATATCCTGTCAAAAAAGAGCGCCATCCGCTTTGTTCGGACACGCCCTTCTTTGATCCGGCTGTTCCGCTCCTGTCAGCTTGGAGTGTCTGCTATGATCGGTGAGCTGGCGCAGGGTGTCACTACTCTGTCGTTTAATTTCCTGATTCTTTCGATCACCGGAAATGTCGGTGTGGCAGCTTACGGTGTGATCGCCAATATCGCCTTTGTCGGAAATGCGATCTTCAATGGTCTTTCCCAGGGTTCACAGCCTTTATTCTCATACTATTACGGCAAAAAAAGAACCGGCGATGTCGGCCGTCTTTTACGGCTTACCATCATAACCGGTCTTGTTCTTGCTGTACTTGTGATCCTGGCAACCAATCTCTTGGCAGGTCCATTGGTTGCAATCTTTAACTCAGAAAACAACCCTGCTATGGCCAATCTGGCAGTTGCCGGAATGCATCTCTATTTTATCGGCTACCTTTTTGCTGCAGTCAATATCGTTGCCTGCGGTTATCTGGGTGCAACAGAAGCAGCGACCTGGTCTTTCGTCACATCCCTTTCAAGAGGTCTGATCGCCATCCTTATTTTTGCATTTATCCTGTCAAAGCTGTTTGCGATGACCGGCATCTGGCTGGCATTCCCGGCTGCAGAGGCAGTGACACTGATCCTTTCTGTCATCGCCATGGTCCATTGGCGAAAACATATACAGACAATCAGCGGTACAGACAGACCCGCTTCGTAGTCATACAGGCGTTGCTATTCAGGTTCATTCCTGCGTCAGTTTTTCAATCTCACCTTTCAAAACGGCATCCCAGATGCCGTCTTTTTCTTTTTCATTCTGCGGCAGATCCGCATACGGGATCAGAAGGTGATGACGGCGTTTTGCATTGTCACGCACCGGATCATACTTCCAGTGATTGATATAGTGAAAACGGCACCAGCGGATATGCTCGAGTTCCCATAAAACAGGTTCGCTTGCCCCGCATTCCGAAAGACGCTTCTCAATCCAGTAATGATCTGCTCTTGCAATATTCGATCCCTTCTTGAATCCATCCAACGCAACCCATGCATCTTCCATTTCCTGCTCATATCCGGGCGTGGCATGTCTGTTTTTATACCGAAGCGCATAATCATAGTTAAACAGCTTGGCTTTTCGATAAATCGCTTCTCTTTTGATCTGATCCTCTGTCAGGATCTCATCCAGCATGCCAAACACCACAACAGCGTTTCCTGCATAGATCTGATCCAGCTCCATTGGCTGCGGGCTCCAGCAGTGAACCTTGCCGTCGGGGTTCCGGTAGAGAATCTCCTGAAGCAATTCAATATACGGCTCTTTTGTTAAGATCACACGGGCCATTCCGGCGATCAGATCCAGAGAATCTCTGCAATCCTCTTCATGAATGATCACACTGTCCTGATTCTCAAACTTCAGACCTTTCAGAAACTCTTTCTGTACAATATCACATCCCCATACATGATATTCGATCTTCTGGTCCAGACGGTAAATATTGTTCAGAAATGCATAACGAAAAATCGCCTGTCCGACTTTTTCATACCCAATGATCGCAATCTGTACCGGTTCTGCGTTCTCTGTCTCCTCAAACAGATTTTGGTCCCTCCAATATTTTCTTGCCGTCAGATCAAATACATTGAAAAAATGCACATTTCCGCTTGCCTCCAGCAAAAAGGGATCGATCTCATTTAATAAAATAAAAACAGGCTTTTGGGAAAAAGCATCCTTCTGGTCCGAATACAGTCTGATGTTCTGCAGATCATCCTGATACATGATGATGTGGTTTTCTGTCTTTTCCGCCTTTTTCCCGGGCGCAAAATATCCATGCCGCAGCGATTTCGCAAGACGCATTCCTTCTTCTGTATCACTGTAGACTGCTGTTGAATCTTTATGCCTGCGGACAAAAAACCGATCGATCGCCGTTGCGATCGTGCTTAAGATGACGATCAGGACACTCGTTGTGACGATCACCGCCGTGATCTTTGCCAGCAGGATCACAATATTACTGTTATCCGTGACAGGGTTTACAAAATACAGGGCACCGGACGCATAGACCGATTCCCAGAACCCCATATGCGAAAGTCCGAAGTATCCGATCATGCCAAGCACAAAAGGTACCCAGAAAAACCGTTTGATCACCTGTTTAAATATCTCAGCCATATCTGTTTTCTCCTGAACTTACTCCTGCAGGGTACGCTCGCTCGACGCGTCCATCAGTCTGCCGTACAGATTCTCTCTGGTCATATGTGCCATAAACGCATATCCGATCAGGATGCAGGTCATGATCATTTCCACCACGATCAGATACCGCGGGATCACCGGGTTAAACGCCCAGATCACCAGATGGAAAAAGATAAATGCAATCCCCATCAGTGCACATTTCAACCCGTAATTGCGCAGTTCCATCCGGCTCGCGCGCTGATAGGTACCATCCAGAAGAAATGCACCGAAAAATCCCATCACTGCAAGGAACGCGCCAATACACAGCATGTTATGCGGATATGCAAACATCGTGATCAGCGTTCCGAACATGATGATCACATAGGTGATCTTACATCCCTTTTCTTTTTTGCCGCGGCAAAACCGGAATACTTTATTGTACATGCAGAAGAGGTAGATCAAACTCATCTCGGTTCCGAACAGCGGGAACAGACTTCTGACATCGCCGTATGCATTCCAGGCGCTCAGCCCATGTGTCCAGGGATTGTATCCCAGATTGACAAATGCATACGCGATCACTGCCAGGATCGCAAACGTGATCGTCAGATTGCGGTAAAAGCCTGACTGATGCACTCTCTTAAAGAATTCCCGTTTCGCCCGGATTCCTTCCGCCTTGCTGGTATCAAGATATTCCGAAAGATAGATATCCAATGCACCTCTGACATTCCGGTCGATATTCGAACTGCTGTAGTTTAAGTATGACTGAGCGATAAAATCATGCGCGATCTCATATTCCAGATCCGAATCCTTCACGGTCTGTCTGATCAGCTGCAGATCAACAAGCTCCTCAAGGACCTTTGTCAGCTGCTTATGACCTTCCGGCGAAAGGTAATCAGGATTCAGCCCAAAAATCAGGTCTGTCTTCTTCATGACCACCTGGTGCATCCGCGCCGTCGAAAGAAGATAGAGAATCCGCGACGCGTTATAATAATCATCGGTTGACGTCAGTTGTATGTCAAAGTACTGGTTTAAAAGCTCATAGCTTTCCAGATCGTACATTTCCAAGAGCATCTCATCCGTAGCATTTTTTCTTTTTCTTTCATACTCTGCCATATGATAGAAGATCTGCTGCTCGATCAACGGCTCTGTCTTGTGCTTTTCATAATAGTGTTTACCGTCTTCGCCAAGCTGCAGCTCACACTTGCGCTCCAGCTTTGTCATACCAAAACGGTCTTCAGCATTTTCCTGCGTATGCGCATCATTCTGATTTTCACAATAAAAAATGGTATTCCCGACCTGCTCAAGTACTGCATCTTCAAATGCTGCACCGATATGTTCTAAATGAATGTGCTGGTTGGTCTTGATCAAACCACCATTCCACTCATCCGCCGCCTTCTCCTGGCTCTTATCCGACAGGATAAAATAATTCTTGTCCGAATCCTTGATCGTGCTGACCAGATCATTCAGAATGCCGGATTCATTCCCATTCTGACGGTCTCTTCCGAGTGCCTTCAGGTTGTTGACATTGAATTCCTTCATGAAATCTGCCAGATACTCTTCGCGCATCGACAGGATCAGCGCAGTGTTTTTACGCGCAATGAGCATGATCAGGTCACGAACTTCCCGCTTCTTTTGTTCATCCAGAAAAAAGTAGCGTTCAAACTGGTCCAGGATAAATACGACCTTCTTATTCCTGACTTTTTCTTCCAGACTGTTTTTCACATTTTCACCAAGATGTGTTTCCAGGATCATTTTGAAATTCGGATAGTTATCGGTCATTTCGTAGATCAGATAATCATCCCCGTACATCTTTCTGAAAAACGACAGAATCGTCGATTTTCCGCATCCTGATGTTCCAGTCAAACAGACCGCCTGTTTAATCGTTTTCTGCGGAAAAACGAGATCCTCCAGTGTCTGCCTGATATAAGCAGCTTCTGCTTCGCGGGAAAGAATGTCGTCACTTTCAAGGTCCTTTACAACCGCGATGTTATACAAGCCCAGAAACGAAAACCCTTCCGTCCTGCGATAGGCTTCGATCCGATTCTTTGTCGCCCGACTTTTCAACAGAAGCACACCTACTACCAGGATCACAAGCACTGCCTCCGGGATCAGGCGCAGCCCCTGGGGTACAAATGGAAGCATGGTATCTAAGACAGATGCTGCTGTCACACCGACAAGGAGTCCTGCCAGAATGCGAAAGGTTTTATCCTTCACTCCATATACATTGTATCCCGTCTTCTTTTTTGCCTGTACTTTCTTTTTTTCAATCGCCTGCATCCGCTTTGTCCTCTAAATCCCAGATCGTGTTTCTGCATCGTTCCAGAGAAACGCCGGCTTCTCTGACCCCGTGTGCAAATGCCTGCTCATAACAGACGATCGCATTTCTAAGTTCCTTTTTTTCTTCGTAGATCCATCCGAGTGCATAGGTCGCAAGCGGGATCGCATCTTCGCCATAGGCAACCTGTCTGAGCAGCTTCTCTGCCTCTTCTTCTTTATCTTCCTCGGATCTGATCAACATTGCATAATTATAGATGGCTGCAGGATACTTCTTGTCTTTTGCTCTTTTGTAATAATATTTTGCCTTTTCTCTGTCTGCTTCAATTCCGCCGAATCCGTTGTGATAAATCCAGCCAAGCGCATTCAGAGCGGGCAGATAATTCTTTTGGGCGGCTTTCTCATATTCCTGTATTGCCGCTTCATAATCTCCGTCATTTTCCCTGAGATTCCCCAGACGATACTGTGCCGGTGCCAGCTCTGCAGTTGCTGTCTTCTCATAATATTCCCGTGCCTTTGCAAGAAAAAACTGCCTGATCTCTTCCGGTTCTTTTCTGCCTTCCGTATCCAGTCCATATTCTGTGATCAAAGTCAGATCTTTTGCGCATCGCTCAAAAATGTCTCCAAGATTGTATCCCGCATGCAGATAGCCGCCTTCGAATGCTTTCTCATACAAAGAATAAGCTTTTGCCAGATTCTGCGGTTCGGAATACATGCCCTGCTCATAGATCAGTGCCAGTTCGTTGGTCGCCGCCTGGGAACCCTCCTGGCTTTTTCGTTCCACTTCCTCTACATAATCTCTGTCAGATGGATATTCTACCTTGCTTTGCAGCATTTGATCGGCCATTTTCGTCAGCACCGCATCAAAATACTCCATGTTTGCAGACACACCATTATACCGGGGCAGCATCGCCATGCTTTCCGGCAGATCCTCCGGAAAGACAAAATTGCGCATCAACACCGGGATGATGTTTTTCCCGCATTGCATCGCATGCTCAATCTCTCTGCGCACCCAATCTTCCGGATCCCCGATACAGCGGTCCAGTCCGTTCGGCGGCAAAACCACAAGGACATCCTCACACTTTTCGATCACACCTAAAAGCTTTTCATTGAAGTCTCCGGAGCGCAGGGATTCCACATCATAAAAGACACGGTATCCCATACGGGTAAGCCGCTCATACAAAAGTGCCGCCAGACTTTCCCCGCCTTCGCGGCGGTAACTGACAAATATCTGATAATCAAGATTGTAGTCCATATCAATCCTCTTAAAAAAATGAAAGCTCAAAAAGATGTCTTATAGCCTAGATCATATACATCCCGATCTCTGCCGCATTCTGATCCAAAACATCCTGCAATGTGATCCCTGAAAGATAGTCAATGATCAGATCCCGCAGGCCCTCCCAGATCGGCAGTGTCCTGCAATAGGACGCTCTCGGACACTGGTTCTCTTCATCCTCAAGGCAGTCGATCACATTCAGGCCGCCTTCCGCGCAAGAAACGATTTCCGCGATTGTGATCTCAGAAGGATGACGCGCAAGCTTATATCCGCCCTTTTGCCCTTTTGCAGTCCGTAAAAGATGTGCCTGGTTCAAAAGCGGTATGATCTGCTCCATATACTTCTTGGAGATTCCCTGTCTTTTTGTGATCTCTTTTAACGCAATAAATTCTTCTCCGTCATGCTCTGCGAGATCAATCATCATTCTAAGGGCATAACGTCCGCGTGTTGATATTTTCATAGCCACTCCTTTTTTATGTAAAAGCCTACTTCTTCCGTATACTTATATGTTCATTATACGTGTTTCCTGTCAAAAAACAACTCTGAGCGTATCGTCATAATCACGAAAAAACAAAAAGCAGGTCCTGCGTTCACAGGACCTGCTCACTCATGGTAACAGAAGAAATGGTTTCATGATCAATCTAAGAACAGGGGGGTGGAATAGTATCTGTCACCACTGTCCGGAAGCAGTGCTACAATCACTTTTCCTTTGTTCTCCGGGCGCTTTGCCAGCTCGATCGCACCATACAATGCCGCACCGGATGAGATGCCTACAGAAATGCCTTCCTTGGTCGCCAGAAGTCTGGCTGCCGTAAACGCATCCTCGCTCTCAGCTTTATAAACTTCGTCATATATTTTCGTATTTAATACTTCCGGTACGAATCCGGCACCGATTCCCTGAATCTTATGCGCACCTGCTTTTCCTTCAGAGAGTACCGGTGAATCTGCCGGTTCTAACGCCACGACTTTAATATCCGGGTTCTGCTCTTTTAAGTATTCACCGGTACCGGTTACTGTGCCGCCCGTTCCAACGCCGGCAATGAAAATGTCGACTTTACCGTCCGTATCATTCCAGATCTCCGGGCCGGTCGTTGCTTTATGGATCGCCGGGTTTGCCGGGTTGATAAACTGTCCCGGGATAAAGCTGTTCGGGATTTCGGCTGCCAGCTCTTCCGCCTTTGCGATCGCGCCCTTCATGCCTTTTGCGCCTTCCGTCAGCACGATCTCGGCACCATATGCTTTTAAGATATTTCTTCTTTCTACGCTCATGGTCTCCGGCATTGTCAGAATGATCCGATAACCTTTCGCCGCGGCGATCGCTGCCAGACCGATGCCGGTATTGCCCGAAGTCGGCTCAATGATAACAGATCCTTCTTTCAGAATTCCTTTTTCTTCCGCGTCATCGATCATCGCCTTCGCGATTCTGTCTTTTACGCTTCCGGCCGGATTAAAATATTCCAGTTTGACCAGAATGGTTGCTTCCAGTCCAAGCTCTTTTTCAATGTTTGTAACTTCTACCAGAGGAGTATTCCCGATGAGCCCAACCGCTCCTTTATAAATGTTTGCCATTTTCACATATCCTTTCAAATTATTTCTCTATTATTACTTATTTTCAGATCCAACAAAACCTTTTCTATTATAAAGACTTTCATTTGATTTCTCAACTTGCAGCTGCCGCAAACCCTTTCTCCAGATCGGCAATGATGTCATCGATATGCTCTGTTCCGATGGATAAGCGGATCGTATTCGGATAAATGTCCTGATCTGCCAGTTCTTCTGCCGAAAGCTGGGAGTGTGTTGTCGAAGCCGGATGGATCACCAGACTCTTTACATCCGCAACGTTTGCCAGAAGTGAGAAGATCTCCAGTCCGTCGATGAATTTCCATGCCTCTTCCTTGCCGCCCTTAATCTCAAAGGTGAAGATCGTCGCACCGCCGTTCGGGAAATACCGTTCATACAGCGCATGGTCCGGATGCTCCGGAAGCGACGGATGATTGACCTTTTCCACCTGTGGATGATTGCTTAAAAAGTCGATTACCCTCTTTGTGTTTTCCGCATGTCGTTCAAGGCGAAGGGAAAGTGTCTCAACTCCCTGCAGTAAAAGGAATGCATTGAACGGTGATAATGTTGCGCCGGTGTCGCGCAGCAGGATTGCGCGAATATAGGTCACAAATGCTGCCGGTCCGACTACATCATAGAAAGAGACTCCATGATAGCTCGGGTTCGGTGCCGCAATGTTCGGGTACTTGCCGCTTGCGGACCAGTCAAATTTACCGGCTTCCACGATCACACCGCCGAGTGTCGTCCCGTGTCCTCCGAGGAACTTGGTCGCCGAATGAACGACGATATCTGCGCCGTGCTCGATCGGGCGGATCAGATACGGTGTGCCAAATGTATTGTCGATCACAAGCGGAAGCCCGTGCTTATGCGCGATGTCCGCGATCGCATCGATATCCGGAATGTCGCTGTTCGGATTTCCCAATGTCTCTAAATAGATCGCTCTCGTATCCTCTTCGATCGCTGCCTCTACCTCTGAAAGATTATGCGCATCTACGAATGTAGTACGGATACCGTACTGCGGAAGGGTATGTGCCAGCAGATTGTAGCTGCCGCCGTAGATCGTCTTCTGTGCTACGATATGTCCGCCGTTTGCCGCGAGCGCCTGAATCGTATAGGTGATCGCTGCCGCGCCTGATGCAAGAGCAAGACCTGCGCTGCCGCCCTCAAGCGCTGCGACTCTGTCTTCAAATACACCCTGTGTCGAATTTGTCAGTCTTCCGTAAATGTTGCCCGGATCGGCCAGTCCAAACCGGTCTGCCGCATGCTGACTGTTATGGAATACATATGATGTGGTCTGATAAATCGGTACCGCACGCGCATCAGTTGCAGGATCTGCCTGCTCCTGGCCGACATGCAGCTGTAATGTTTCAAATCTGTATTTACTCATTTTGGATCCTCCCTTGGTTCTTAAGAATCTATGCTGATTCCCTTTTGATGGAGCCTAATATACTATACTTAACCTAGTTTGTCAATAGGTATTATGAGTTTTATTTTGAAAAAGAAAAAAAGCTGTCGATTTTGACAGCTTCTTTCCGGTAGATTATGATCTAATTCTGGTTTTCATAATAGTTATCCAGTGCAGATTTAATGGCTTCCTCTGCCAGGACCGAACAATGCATCTTATATCCCGGCAGACCGTCCAGTGCCTCCGCAACCGCTTCGTTTGTCAGCTTCTTCACTTCTGACAGCGGCTGTCCCTTGATCAGCTCTGTCGCCATGGAACTTGACGCGATCGCACTGCCGCATCCGAATGTTTCAAACTTCACATCTTTGACAATGTCATCTTCGATCTTCATATACATCTTCATGATATCGCCGCATTTTGCATTTCCAACTTCACCGACTGCATTTGCATCCTCTATGATCCCGACATTTCTGGGATTTCTGAAATGATCCATTACTTTTTCACTGTACAAAGCCATTTTATTTTCCTCCTGAATAAACAAACTGACATCTATTTTTAAACATACGATGTGCTGTCCCTAAAAAATGAATTCTTTCTTTCCTGTCATCAGATCCCTCCAGATCGGAGAAAATCCTCGTAAGTATTCCACAACTTCTTTTACAGATTGAATGAGATATTCGACTTCTTCATCTGTTGTCTCCGCATCCATGCTCAGTCTTAAGGAACCGTGGGCAACGTCATGTACACGACCGATCGCAAGCAGCACATGACTTGGATCGAGCGAACCGGATGTACATGCACTTCCCGAAGATGCACTGATTCCTTTGTCATCTAAGAGCAGCAATAACGACTCGCCCTCAATGCCTTCAAAACAGAAATTAACATTTCCCGGAAGGCGCTTCTTCGCGTCACCATTCAATGCAACATGCGGAATCTCTGATAAACCTTCGATCAGTCGATCGCGAATCGTCAGCAGGCGTTTTGTATTATCCTCAAGGTTTGCAACCGCTTCTTTGAGCGCTTCTGTCATGCCTGCGATGGCCGGAACATTTTCCGTACCTGCACGTTTTCCTCTCTCCTGCGCACCGCCTTCGATCAGATTGGTCACGGGGATTCCTTTTTTCACATAAAGGAAGCCGACACCTTTCGGGCCATGGAATTTATGACCTGAAGCAGACAGCATATCGATATTTTCCGCTTCCACATCGATCGGCAGGTGTCCGACTGCCTGCACCGCATCGGTATGGAATAAAACCTGATGCGCCCTGCAGATTGCCCCGATCTCTGCGATCGGCTGAATCGTTCCGATCTCATTGTTGGCATACATGATCGTCACAAGGCAGGTGTCATCGCGAATGGCGGCCTCCAATTCCTCTGTACGGACCAGGCCATCCTCATGCACATCCAGAAGCGTCACCTCAAAACCGTCTTTTTCCAGCCTCTGCAATGTGTGCAGGATCGCATGATGTTCAAACGCAGAAGAGATGATATGCATCTTTCCCTTTTTCTTTCCAATCTGCGCCGCTGTCAGGAGCGCCTGATTATCCGCTTCGCTTCCGCCGGAAGTAAAATAGATCTCACGCGGTGAAGCATTGATGATCGATGCAACGTCCTCTCTGGCCAGTTCAAGTGTTTCCTTTGCCTTCTGGCCGATGGTATAAAGACTGGACGGATTCCCGTAGTCCTCCTCCATGCAGCCAATCATTACTTTCATTGCAGCCGGACTCATCTTCGTAGTCGCCGCGTTATCAGCATATATTTTCATATGTCCTGTTACTCCTTTTCCATCTGTTTTCAAAATACTCATGCACTCTCGGTAACGGGTGCTTCCATTATGATCTCATCCCCTTTATGGATGATGCCTCCATGGAGCACTCTTGCAAACACGCCTTCTCTTGGCATAATGCAGTCTCCCATAACCTTATAGATCTGGCAGTGACTATGGCACTCTTTTCCAATCTGTGTCATTTCCAGGAGCACATCGCCGATCCGGAACCGGGTACCGATCGGAAGCTCTTTAAAATGAAACCCTTCTACGATCAGATTCTCCCCAAATGCGCCAAAATCGACCTCAGCGCCTCTCTCCCGGAACTCTTCAATCTGTCCCAGACCCAGCAGACTCACCTGCCTGTGCCACTTTCCTGCATGCGCATCGTCTTTGATGCCCCACTCCTCTATCAGCTCTGCCTCAGGAACTTCATGCTTTTGCGTTCCTTTTTTCTCACTGATACAGATTCCCTGAATGATCCCCATGATACCTCCTGATCCACTTCAAAATATGTTACACAGAACAACTCCCTTTTTCTCTGTTCCGCAATTATCTATCCTACCTGTACGAGAATAACACCTATTTACCCATCGTGTCAATAGGTAATTAACTTTTTTACTTGATTTACCCATTGACCCTGCGGTATAATGGGTCGAAAAGGAGGCGCAGTGATATGATTTCAACCAAAGGACGTTATGCACTCCGGGTAATGATCGATCTTGCAGAGCATGAAACCGAAGGTCATATCCCGTTAAAAGACATTGCAGATCGTCAGCAGATCTCAAAAAAATATCTGGAAAGTATCGTAAAGGAACTGGTCCGCGGAAAGCTGGTCACCGGTGTCAGCGGAAAAGGCGGCGGCTACATGCTTTGCCGTCCGGCAGATGATTACAGTGTCGGCGAGATCCTGGAACTCCTGGAAGGACCACTCTCTTCCGTCGCCTGCCTGCTCGAAGATGCAGCGGAATGTCCCAGGGCAGACAGCTGCCAGACACTTCCCATGTGGGCAGAATTTGATCATATGGTACATGACTTTTTCTACGGAAAAAAACTTACCGATCTGATTGAATAAAACAGCAATGGCCAGAAAAATGTGCCAGGCATCTCTGCCTGGCACATTTTGTGTATACTGTCAAAACACTTGCACGATCTTCCGATCGATCTCTTCGCTTTTTTTTATCTCGGTATCCGATGCATTCACATCTGGTTCTCCGCACACGTCAATCCCGATCACAGGATGCTGTCGGAATAAATATCGCAGGCAATCAAGCAGTACTTCTGTCTGCAGATTTCCCTGATCCCAGTTGGTATCGACCGCTTTCTCAGAAAGGACATCCTTATCAACCGAAATATAAACCGGCGTTTCACGGTCAAGTCCTGAAAATGCCTTTTCCGGATCCGACAATTCCGATTCTGTGATCAGGCGGATCCTTTCCCGCATTTCTGAAAGATAAGCTTCTTCCTGTGTGCCTGCGATCCATACCTTCTGTAAATGCGGATCATGAAGCAATGCTGTCCGGATCCAGGAACCGCAGCTTAACAGTTCATCTCCCCATGCGGAAGGCTGCATATCCGTATGATGATCAAAGACAACCAGCTGATATGGTGTACGGATCTTTTCCAGCCAGAACAATGTGGCATAATGATAGTTTCCGGAATCCAGAAAATGGATCCCTTCTGCCGGAAACTGTGCCAGTTTTTCGCGGATCACATCCACCGCCTCATCACTGCAATATGCGTTTGTACCTGACAGACCGGTCAGATCGACCATAACCTCTGCCAGACGTTCCCGGCGTTCATATACACCGGAAAAATTCATATCGATCATCTGCATCATCTTTCACTAAACGCCTTCTTTGATGCCGCCCTGGCTGTACACCTCTTTTGCCTCACCAAACCCGTCTTCAGTCCGATCCACGGCATAAACGCCACAGGTGCTGATGTACTTTGCCCAGTAGCTTCCGTTTGAGGAAGGGGTTAGATATTCGAGTGCCCCTTTCATCGCCACGGCATGTGTCGCGATCAGGATATTCCCTTCTATTTCATCCAGGTCTTCTAAAAAGGCACCCATCCTGCTGATCACGGAAGAAAGCGGTTCCATTCCATCCGGCGCGGGATTGTTTACAAAATCACTGAAAAACGTGATGATCTCCGGTGCGGGATTGGTCAGATCCATTCCTTCATAAGGACCGTAATCCATTTCCAGAAGCCGTTCATCTGTCGTCACATTCTGGCCGCCTGTCACCAGCTCCGCAGTCTGCATCGCACGGATCATCGGACTTGCATAGACATGATCAAACGCAATCCCCTTCTCCCGGAACCATTCGCCTGCAGCTCTTGCTTCTTCCATTCCCGTTTCGTTCAATGCCACGTTGCTTCTTCCCTGCAAAAGCTTCGCCTGATTTTTATCTGTCTGTCCATGCCGCATAATGTAGATCGTCATATCGGTTCCCTCTCTATAAGCATTCATCGCTGGTGCCCTGCAGAAGCGCAAGGTAAGAATTTCTGATCGTATCCGATAGCGAATAGCCCAGCTTTTCCAATACCAGCGATATCTTTGAAAGCGCAGAATCCTTCTCTTCTTCGTCGGAGATCACGATCTCAAGCTCTAAAAAACCACCCAATCCGTCGATCCGGTCGACACACGCTGTCATATCCTCCCATACCAGTTCCTGTCTGACCTTGATCACAGATGGAGAAACCCTGGAAAACCCGATCGCTTCAAAGATCTGTTCTGCCAGCTGTCCATCTGAAACACCGGTCTCAAGTTCCTTCCGGCTTTTGGATACGGTATCCATCTTTTTCCCTTTAAAGGTGATCACGGACTCAGATTCGCCGCTTGCAAGATCTGTAATATGGCGTACACGCAGCGCTTCTCCGTTGTTTTTGATCGAAGACGAGGCATTGTCGTAATAATGATCCTCTTCCCTGATCTTCTGGCTTTTGCAAAAGCCGGACTCTATAAGCTGCATTTCGGTTTCCGCTGCGTCTTTTAGCGGTACTTTGACTTCAATTTCAAACATGCGTATCTCCTTGCGTGCTGCACTACGCACAAAACAAGGAGCCCTGAAGGCTCCCTGTTCCATACTGTTTTGGTTTTATGCCAGATGGCCTTTCTGCTCGATCACTTCGATCACAGAATCCACGTATTTCTCACAGATCTCTTCTGTATCTGCTTCTACCATAACACGGATCACCGGCTCTGTGCCGCTCTCTCTGACCAGGATACGACCTGTATCGCCAAGCTCCTCAGAAACTTTCGCAACAGCTGCCTGTACATCCGGGTCATTCTGCGCATCCGGTTTGCTCTTCACGCGGACGTTTTTGAGCACCTGCGGATAGAATACAACCGGCGCTGCCAGCTCACTCATCGGTTTTTCCTGCGCGATCATCGCTTCCATCATTTTCAGGCTGGTCAGGATGCCGTCACCAGTGGTCGCATATTTGGTAAAGATGATGTGACCGGACTGCTCTCCACCGATTCTGTGGCCGTTTTGTACCATATTTTCATAGACATATTTGTCGCCGACTTTTGTCTTCTCATACTCGATGCCTACCGCATCCAGTGCTTTGTAAAGGCCGAAGTTACTCATAACGGTCGTAACAACTTTGTTGTTTAAGAGCTTTCCACGATCTTTCATATACAGACCATAGATGTAGAGGATATGATCACCTGTAACAACATTGCCTTTCTCGTCTACACAAAGGCAGCGGTCAGCATCTCCGTCGTAAGCAAAACCGACATCCAGGCCGTTTTCTACAACAAACTTCTGCAGATGTTCAATATGTGTGCTTCCGCAATCCGTATTGATGTTGTAGCCATCCGGCTCCGCATTCATCACATAGGTCTTTGCGCCGAGCGCGTCAAACACACTCTTTGCAATCGACCATGCAGCGCCGTTTGCACAGTCCAGTCCGACCTTAATGTCTTTAAAGCTGTACTTTGACAGGGAGATCAGATATCCGATGTAACGGTTGCGGCCTGCCACATAATCTACCGTACGGCCGATCTTTTCCCGCTCTGCCATCGGAATATCTACTTTGTCGTCAATGTAATCTTCAATCTTCAGAAGTGTTTCCTCATCCATCTTCTCGCCGTTTTCATTAACGATCTTAATACCGTTGTCATAAAACGGATTGTGAGAAGCGGAGATCATGATACCACAGTCGAAATCATCTGTCCGCGCAATGTAAGAAACGGACGGCGTTGTGGTAACATGCATGATGTAAGCATCTGCGCCGGAAGCCATCAGACCTGTGCAAAGCGCATACTCAAACATATAGCTGGAGCGTCTGGTGTCCTTACCGATGATGACTTTTGCTTTTTTGTCTAATCTTGCGCCATAATACCAGCCGATATACCGGCCGATCTTGATCGCATGGTCAAAATTCAGTCCCTTGTTTGCCTCCCCGCGGAAGCCATCTGTGCCAAAATATTTACCCATTGTTCTCTCCAATCAATTGTTTCTTACACTGTCCCTACAGTCTTTCCTTTTTCTCGATGTCAAGGAAATACTTGTAAGTATCTACTGTCAGCTCGCCGCAGGCTTCTTCATCACATGCGATGATCGCTGCATTGTGCATCTGCAGCGCGCTGCAGGTCCATTTCTGGCTTACGCCGCCTTCTACGGTTGCTGCCAGCGCGCGTGCCTTATTGTGGCCGCTGATCAGGACAAGAACTTCTTTGGAATCTGTAACAGTACCGATTCCTACAGAAAGTGCCTGTGCCGGTACTTTTTCCGGATCATTTCCGAAGAAACGGGAGTTTACGATACGCGTATCGGTTGTCAGATCTCTGACACCGGTTCTGGAAGCCAGTGATGTGTACGGCTCATTGAATGCAAGATGTCCGTCAACACCGATGCCGCCCATGAAAAGATCAATACCGCCATAGGAAGCGATCTTTTCTTCGTATGCAGCACACTCACCTTCCGGATCATCTGTCATACCGTTTAAGATATTGATGTTTTCCGGCTTCATATCTACCAGATGGTCGAACAAATTGTCATGCATGAAATACCAGTAGCTCTGGTCATGCTCGTGCGGAAGGCCAAGGTACTCATCCATGTTGAACGTTACAACATTCGCAAAGGACACTTCGCCGGCCTTATTCATTCTGACCAGCTCCTGATAAACACCGATCGGTGAGGAACCTGTCGGCAGACCCAATACGAACGGACGGTCTTCCTTATGCCCATTGATCTTTGCAGCAATGTAATCTGCTGCCCATTTACACATTTTTTCATAGTTATCCTGAATTACAACTCTCATGGTATTCTCCTTTTTGTGATATCTGAATGATGTTATTTATCTTTTTGTCACGATCTCGCCATCGTTTTTATAAATGCTGTTTTCCGGTACAACACCTCTGACGCAGGAAGTCGGATAAACATTGGAGTTTCTGCCGATCACGGTTCCCGGATTGCAGACTGCATTGCATCCTACTTCAACATGGTCACCGAGCATCGCGCCGAATTTCTTGATACCGGTCTCGATCTGCTCTGTCCCGTTATGTACAATGACGAGCTGCTTATCTGCCTTAACATTCGATGTGATGGATCCTGCTCCCATATGAGAATAATATCCAAGGATCGAATCTCCGACATAATTGTAATGCGGTGTCTGAACATGATCAAACAGGATCACGTTTTTCAACTCTACAGAATTGCCTACGACACAATTCGCGCCGACCAGTGCGGAACTGCGAATAAACGCGCCGTGACGAACCTCTGTCTCCGGTCCGATGATACACGGTGCACCAAGGTAAGCTGACGGAAATACCGTCGCCGTCTTGTGTACCCAGACATTTTCCTGTACTTCTTCGTAATCATCCCCAAGTGTCGGGCCCAGGGAAAGGATCATATCCTTGATTCCCTTTAACGCCTCCCACGGATAGGTAAACTGTGACAGATATTCCCCTGCCAGTGTATGGTCCAGATCATATAAATCTTTTATTGTATACATATAGTCTCCTTTATGCGCAATCTGATCTGACGTTGAGAGAACCTTTGTTACAGTATTGATTCTGCTTTTTCCTTTCTCTCTAACGACCCGTCATGACATCTTCATCTTCTGATGCCTTTGGCCGTGGCAGCACCCGCCGAATCTTTCGATCACTGCCAACCTCGTCAACCCGTCAGGGTCCTGGCGCTAATAGCTTCCTTTTCCTCCTAAAACAGGAATCTATTTTAAAAAATAACCCGAATGTGTAATTTTACACATTCGAGTTATTATAACCTACGAGCATGGATTTTGCAAGATTTTGACAGCGCCGTTCCCGCCGTATTTTGTCTTCTTTTTTACTCTACGGTAACACTTTTTGCAAGATTTCGCGGTTTGTCAACATCAAGACCACGCGCAACACTCAGATAATACCCGAGCAGCTGCAGCGGCACGACGGCAAGCGAAGCAGCAAAATGCTCATCCGTTTTCGGAATGTAGACCGTAAAGTCCGCATTGTCTTCCACGGAATAGTTCCCATAACTGGTCACACCCAGAAGATATGCGCCGCGTGAACGACACTCCAGCATGTTCGAAATCGTTTTTTCAAACAATCCGGACTGCGTCAGGATACCGATCACAAAGGTTCCTTCCTCGATCAGGCTGATCGTGCCGTGCTTTAACTCTCCGGCCGCATAAGCTTCACTATGGATATAGGAAATCTCCTTCATCTTAAGACTTCCTTCCATACTGATCGCATAATCGATGCCCCGTCCGATAAAGAATGCGTCGGAAGCATTTGCGAATTTTGCCGCAAACCACTGGATCCGCTCTTTCTCTTCCAGGATTCTTTCGATCTTGTCAGGCAGGGCAAACAGTTCCTGTGTCATTTCGTTATAACGCTCCTGTGTCAGCATCCCCCGGACAAGCCCAAACTGCATTGCGATAATATAGCAGGCGATCAGCTGTGAAGAATATGCCTTTGTCGTCGCGACGGAGATCTCCGGTCCTGCCATCGTATAGAATACACTGCCTGCTTCTCTGGCAATGCTGCTGCCGATCACGTTGACGATCGCAAGGGTTTTTACCCCCTGTGCATTCGATTCTCTTAACGCAGCAAGCGTATCTGCTGTTTCCCCGGACTGGCTGATCACGATCACAAGTGCGTTCGGGTCAAACAGCATCTTCCGGTAACGGAACTCCGATGCCAGTTCCACACGGACCGGGACACCTGCAATATCCTCGATCGCGTACTGCGCCGCAACCCCAACGTGATACGCAGATCCGCATGCCGTGATATAGATCTGTGAAAAACCGGAAATCTCTTCATCCGTCAGGCCGATCTCCGAGAAATCAAACCGGTCTTCTTTCCAAACCGAGTTCAGCGTGTCACGAACGGCCTTTGGCTGTTCATGGATCTCTTTCATCAGGAAATGCTCAAATCCATCCTTTTCCGCTGCCTGCGCATCCCATTTGACCTCGGTGAGTTCCTTGTCAACGACATCACCGTTCAGGTCATAGAAGGTCGCCTCGCCTGCGGAAAGCCTTGCCATCTCCAGATTGCCGATATAATAAACATTTCTGGTATATTTTAAGATTGCCGGAACATCAGAAGCCATATAGGTATCTTCATCTGTCACGCCGATGATCATCGGGCTGTCTTTTCTGGCCACATAGATCTCACCCGGATAATCTTTGAACATCACCGCCAGCGCGTAAGACCCGCGGACACGGACCATGGTCTTTGCGATCGCATCGATCGGACCGACCTTGTATTTCTTGTAATAATAATCCACCAGCTTGATCACGACCTCTGTATCCGTCTGGCTGTAAAACTTATATCCATGACGAAGCAGCTTATCGGTCAGCTCCTGATAGTTTTCGATAATCCCATTATGGACGCCAACCACTTCCGATTCCACTTCACCGGATCCGGATCCGGTACAGTTGCCGCTCACATGCGGATGCGCATTCACCTTGCTCGGCTCGCCATGCGTCGCCCAGCGTGTATGCCCGATTCCACATGTCCCGGGTACCGCTCTGCCTTCATCCGTCATCTCCGAAAGGTTGACAAGCTTTCCGGTTGACTTGACGACTTCCGCCAGGTTTTCACCGTCTCTGACGGCAATACCTGCCGAATCATATCCTCTGTATTCAAGCTTGGAAAGGCCTTCCAAAAGAATTGGGGCTGCCTGTTTTTTTCCTATGTATCCTACGATTCCACACATAAAAAACCCTCCATGAAAACGTAATCTGTGTCACTCTGTTAAAGCATCATAGTAAATATCATAATAAAAAATGGTAAAAATTCAACAGGAAATCCATACTTTTTGGCTATTGCAAAAAAAGTATAGGAATTGAGATTTTCACTAAAATGCGCTATAGTAAGTACTGTTTGGAGGAAGCATATGGAATATATCAGACACAGCACTTTACCCGGAAATTACACAGCCTTTTTAAACGGGGGCTGTCTGAATTTCAGCGACGAAAAAGGCGCCTACAAGATCCTTGTCGGAAAACGCGCCTGGTTTCATCTGCTCACACTCGAAGAAAATGACCAGGTGACACGCAGCCTGGATATCGATCTGTTGACAGGATATGTCTACTATTCTGTCGATAATCATACCGGCACCGGCCTGGCATATTACTATGATATGAATACCACTAAGGTCTGGAACAACCGGATCCTAAGGCTGATCAAAAACATCCGGGACGAGGCGCTGAAACCTGAACTTCCAATCAAAAGAGCGCTCCAAAAGCTTCCGTGCGATGACTGGGCCGAGGTTCTTTCTATCTTACCCGGCTGGGACGAGGCTATGGCAAACCGCTATGACCGCCTGTTCCTGCCGCATCAGGAAGTATCATTTGTTAAATTTGACGGTTCTGACGATCCCTTACCCGAACTGCCGGAAACGATCGAACTGCATTTGCAGTCTCATATTGCCTCCCAGGCAGACCTCGTCTACACGTTTCAGATCCTCAGACAAAGCGAGACATATACACTTCATTACGAAAACCGGATGATCGGTGCAGAATTCTTTAACGAAGACGAAGTTTATGAACGCATCTTAAATCCAAAGGAACGGTGCTGGGTTGCATCACTGGCCAGGGAAGCCGGCAAAGCCGATGCGGATCATGAACAGATCCGCGCCCTTCTAATCCGGTTTCTACGCAGAGAACTTGAGATCGTTTAATATATCTTTTAATGTAAAAACGCAGACGTGTTCATTCAAACACGCCTGCGTGATTTCTTTTCAATATTGATCCTTATGATTATTTATCCAGACTCTTCAGTGTCGGGAATGCGATGACGTCTCTGATCGCATCGGAATCCGTCAGCAGCATGACCAGACGGTCGATGCCGTAGCCGATTCCGCCTGTCGGCGGCATACCGACTTCCAATGCATTCAGGAAGTCTTCATCGGTGTGCTGTGCTTCCTCATCACCGGCTTCTGCATTCGCATCCTGTGCCGCGAAGCGCTCACGCTGATCGATCGGATCATTTAACTCAGAATATGCGTTGCACATCTCCCAGCCGTTGATATAAAGCTCGAAACGCTCTACCTTCGTCGGGTCATCCGGCTTTTTCTTTGTCAGCGGGGAGATCTCGATCGGATGGTCCATAATGAAGACCGGCTGAATCAGCTTCTCCTCACAGTATTCATCAAAGAACAGATTGATGATGTCACCGCGCTTATGATGAGGTTCGATCTCAATGCCTTTCTCTTTTGCGAGTGCGCGTGCTTCTTCATCGGTTTTGATCTCTTCGAAATCAATCCCTGCGTATTTCTTGATGGCATCATTCATAGTCAGGCGGCCAAACGGTTTGCCCAGATCAATCTCTGTACCTTTATAGGTGATCAGTGTATCGCCGCACACCTTCTTTGCCAGATGACGGAACATGCTCTCTGTCAGCTCCATCATGCCATAATAATCCGTATATGCCTGATACAGCTCCATCAATGTAAATTCCGGATTGTGACGGGTGTCAACACCCTCGTTACGGAATACACGGCCAATCTCATAAACGCGCTCTAATCCGCCTACGATCAGTCTCTTTAAATACAGCTCCAGCGAAATGCGAAGCTTCACATCTTCATCAAGCGCGTTGTAATGTGTCTCAAACGGGCGCGCTGCTGCACCGCCTGCATTTGAAACAAGCATCGGTGTCTCGACTTCCATGAAATCGCGTTCGTCTAAGAAATTCCGGATCTCTTTGATGATCTGAGAACGTTTGATGAACGTATCACGTACTTCCTCGTTCATGATCAGATCCACATAGCGCTGGCGATAACGAAGATCTGTATCTGTCAGGCCGTGAAACTTCTCCGGCAGGACCTGAAGGCTCTTTGTAAGAAGCGTTACCTCGACAGCATGTACAGAAATCTCGCCTGTCTTTGTCTTAAACACTTCACCACGGATTCCGACGATATCACCGATATCATACTTTTTGAAATCCTTATAGCTTTCTTCTCCGATATTATCTCTTGCAACATATGCCTGAATATCGCCCTGCTTATCACGGATATGGCAAAAAGAAGCCTTACCCATCACACGTTTAAGCATGATACGTCCGGCAACAGATACCTCTTTGCCTTCCAGCGCATCATAGTTGTCTTTGATCTCCTTACTATGATGGGTCATGTTGTACTTTGTGATCTGGAACGGATCCTTTCCGGCTTCCTGAAGGTTTTTTAACTTTTCACGCCGGTTTTTCAAGATCTGGTTCAGATCCGGCTCCTGTCCGTTGTTTGGCTTTGCCATTGATTCTTTTCCTCCGCAAGTATTCTACGTCTATCCCTGAATGGCCAGTACCTTATACTGGAAAACGCCTGTCTGGGTCTCCACATCTACGGTCTCGCCCACTTTTCTGCCTAACAATGCCTGTCCGACCGGAGATTCGTTGGAAATCTTACCCCTCAGACTGTTTGCTTCGGTTGAACCTACGAGCTGATACTCCAGTTCCTCGTCAAACTCACAATCAAGGATTTTTACAGTACATCCGACACTGACTTTCTCTGTGTCAATCGCATCATTGCTGACAACCTCAGCATTCTTGAGAAGCTCTTCGATCGTTTCGATCCGCGTCTCGATCTCGCGCTGCTCATCTTTCGCTGCATCATATTCCGCATTCTCAGAGAGGTCACCCTGTTCTCTTGCTTCTTTGATCTTCTGCGCAATCTCTTTCCGACGGACTACTTTCAGTTCATGCAGCTCATCCTGCAGTTTCTGATGACCTTCCTGGGTCAACAGTGTCTTTTTCTCCATTTCCAATTTCCTCCACAAAAAACAAAAGAAAATGTCGATCGTAAGGCATCGACACGGAGTGTATTATAACGATTTCTTCTAATAAAGTCAATCTTTTTCATACGTATCCAGAAAGCTGTGCTTTACACCGTCCTCTTTATAGGCAATGATCGTTTTCAGATTGACATTTTCAACACTGCGGAAAATGTTTTTCTCAATATACGGATTCCTCTTTGCCAGTTCACGGATCAGCGCTTTCACTTCCTTTCGTTTTGAGCTGCTTTCCCGGCTTTCCTCTAACGCGCACTGTTCCGTAAACTTGCATGCACACTGAAGAAAGTGCAGTTTGTTGTAGTCTCTCCAATGTTTAACCGCTTCTTCACGAATCAGATACATGGGACGGATCAGCTCCATTCCTTCAAAATTCGTGCTGTGCAGTTTAGGCATCATCGTCTGGATCTGCCCGCCATAGAGCATTCCCATCAAAATCGTCTCGATGACATCGTCGAAATGATGTCCCAGCGCGATCTTGTTACAACCCAGTTCCTTTGCTTTCGCATACAAATGGCCGCGCCGCATCCGTGCACAAAGATAGCATGGCGAGTCCTCAATATCCGTCACGATATCAAAAATATCTGATGAAAAAACCGTGATCGGCACATGCATCAGCTCTGCGTTATTCCTTATAGCCAGCGCATTTTCTTTGTTATATCCGGGATCCATTACCAGAAAGACCGTTTCAAAGTTCTTTTTCCCATGGCGCTCCAGCTCCTGAAAGAGCTTTGCCATCAGCATGGAATCCTTGCCGCCGGAAATACAAACCGCGATCCGGTCTCCGTCTTTTATCAGCTCATACTCATTAATCGCCCGGGTAAACTTTCTCCAGATCTCTTTCCTGAATTTTTTTACGATACTGCGCTCAATATCGGCACAGGTCGGAGTTGTTTCCGGTCCTTCCATTGTCTTTTGAACGTCCATTTTACTTTCCTTACTTTACAAAGCCAACAGCTGCATCATGATCTCTTCCAGCTCGTCTCTCGTTTGAACCTCGTTGATCTGCCCTCTGATATGGGACGCATTTCTTAATCCTGCCGTATACCATGCTGCGTGTTTCCGCATTTCGCGGATTCCGATATATTCACCCTTGTTTTCCAAAAGCAGATCCGCATGTCGAAGGATCATGGCGATCACTTCCTTCGCATCCGGCTTTGGCAGATCTTCTCCCGTTTCGATCTTATGCAGGATCTGCGCAAAGATCCAGGGATTTCCCCGCACTGCCCGGCCGATCATAAAGCCGTCACATCCGGTCTCTTTTTGCATGCGCAAAACATCCTCTGCACAAAACAGATCTCCGTTTCCGATGACAGGGACCGATACTGCCTCTTTGACCTGTCTGATGATCTCCCAGTCCGCCTTTCCGGCATAATACTGCTGCCTCGTTCTTCCATGAACGGCGATCGCTGCCACACCGCAGTCCTCCGCGATCTTTGCGATCTCCACGGCATTGACATGTTCCTCATCAAATCCTTTTCGAATCTTTACCGTAACCGGTTTTTTACTGGCTTTGACCAGTTTTTCAAGAATCTCCCGCACCAGCTTGGGATCCTTCATGAGCGCCGATCCTTCACCATTGTTGACAACCTTCGGAACCGGACACCCCATATTAAAATCCAGGATCTCAAACGGTCTGTCCTGAATCTGTTGCGCGATCAAAGCAATAATGTCAGGATCCGAACCAAACAGCTGAAGCGATACCGGATGCTCCCCGGCAGATGTCTCCATCAGCTTTTCGGTGTTTTTATTCCGGTAGTAAATGGCCTTTGCACTGATCATTTCCATACAAACAAGTCCGGCTCCCTGCTCTTTGCAGAGAAGCCGGAACGAAAGATCTGTCACACCTGCCATCGGCGCAAGGATCAGGTTATTCTCTAAAGTTACATTTCCGATGTTAAGCTGCTTCACTTTTTCCCCTGTTTTTCAAATACGATGCGCAGTCCGTAAAGTGTCAGATTCGGGTCATAGATATCGATCACATCTGTTTCCCTGTTGATCAGAACACCAAGTCCGCCGGTCGCAACTACCTTGATGTTCTCAAGACCGGACTCCTTCTTCATCTGATTGACAATGTATTCCGTCTGGCCAATCTGTCCGTAAACCACGCCGGCCTGCATACTCGTAATGGTATCCTGTGCCAGAATGCTTTCCGGTTTCACGATCTCAAACTCCGGCAGCTTTGCCGTATTGCTCCAAAGTGACTGCGCAGAGGAACGGATTCCCGGTGCGGTAACGCCGGCGATAAAAGAGCCGTCTTCCGTGATCAGGTCAAATGTCGTTGCTGTTCCGTAATCGATGACGATCACCGGTCCGCCATAGAGACCGTATGCTGCCGCCGCATCTACGATACGGTCAGCGCCTACACTCTGCGGATTCTTATTGCAGACACGGATTCCTGTGCGGATACCGGCCTGTACAATGATCGGTGTCGCATTTAAATATTTTACACATGCGCTTGTCATCGAATGCATGATATTCGGCACAACAGACGCAATAATGACATCCGAAATGTCCTCCATCGCCACATTGTTGTAGCTCAACAGATCCAGCATGATCATCGCATACTCATCGGAAGTACGGGCAGACTTTGTCGTCATTCGAAAGGTGGTGACCAGTTCCTCTCCTTTAAATACGCCCAGTGTAAAGTTGGTATTTCCGATATCAATCGTCAAAAGCATCTGTCATCCTCCTGTTTTGGCTTCATGCCTTTATTTGAATATTTGGTAATACATTTCCAGACCTTCCAGAAGATCTCTTTTCTCTGACCGCATCTGCTTGATCTTCAGTGCGCTTCCGATCTCATCATACAAAAGGTCTTCCTCTGCCGCATCGGTTTCAAGCTGCAGGCTTCCGTCTTCGTCAAAATACAACGACAATATGCCGCCCACATCCTCTGTAAACAGCACGCACATGATCTGCAGGTCCTCTTTTACTCCCTGTGGCAATCCGTCAAACTGCGGATTCAGATAATATTTTTTATCATATGCACTGGCCGCACATAAAACGACTCGTGAATCATACATATCCATATACACCCCGCACCGACACTTCGCCGGATATGATTTCTTTTCTCTGTCCGTCTTTCTCGACAATGAGCCCACCGCTTGCATTGATTCCTTCCGCAACGGCTTCATATTCGCCTGCCGGATCCAGAACCCGGACCTTACGTCCGCGATTGATCAGTGCCGCATTATACTCTTCCAGCAATGCGGACATATTGCCATTTTGCAGATACAGGTCATAAAAATGCTCAAAGCGTTTTAAGATTTCTGCGATCAGCTCTGCTCTCCGGATTTTCTGTCCGCAGATCTGCCAAACAGAGATAGCTCTGTCACGGATCTCTTCCGGAAAGGAATCGTCTGTCACGTTGATTCCGACACCGATCACAACATGATTGATCCGATCAGGCTCCGCGCTCATTTCCGTCAAGATCCCGCAAACCTTTTTTCCCTCGGAAACGATATCATTCGGCCATTTGATTCCACAATCTGCACCGGTCATTGCCATGATCGCTTCTCTGACCGCAAGTGCCATCACCAGGGTCAGCCCGGACGCCTGTATCGGTGACAGCGCCGGCCGCAGCAAAAGTGACATCCAGATCCCGCTTCCCGCAGGAGAACTCCATGGGCGCCCCATTCTGCCTCTGCCTGCGGTCTGCACTTCCGATACGGCGAGCAGCCCATGTCCGGCACCGGCTTCTGCCCGGCGTTTCACCTCATTGTTCGTAGAATCGATCTCATCAAAGGAAAGGATCTCCTGTCCTGCCCATTCTGTAGACAGCTTTGAAGCAATCGCCTCTGTCGTCAAAAGATCCGGCTCTGACACAAGCCGGTATCCTTTGTTGCGGACAGCTTCGATCTCATAGCCTGATTCTTCGAGCTGACGGATCGCTTTCCAGATCGCTGTCCTTGAAACGCCAAGGAGCTCCGACAGTTCCTGTCCGGAAACAAAACCGCCTCTTTCCATCAGAATTGTCCGAATCTTTTCTTTCAACCTTCGTTCTCCGGTTCGCCCAATGTCGCGAGCATCACTGCCTTGATCGTATGCATACGGTTTTCCGCCTCGTCAAATACGATCGACTGCGGGCTCTCAAATACTTCATCTGTCACTTCCATCGCATCAAGTCCGAACTTTTCGTTGATCTTTTGGCCGATTCCCGTGTTCAGATCATGAAATGCCGGAAGACAATGCATAAATCTCACCTGCGGTCCTGCCGCTTCCATTAATGCGCGATTGACCTGGTATGGCAAAAGATCCTTGATCCTCTCTTCCCAGACTTCATCCGGCTCACCCATCGAAACCCAGACATCTGTATAGATGATATCTGCACCTTTTACACCTTCCATCGCATCCTCTGTCAGTGTAATGCTGCCGCCGCTTTCTTTTGCGATCTCACGGCATTGCGCAACCAGCGCCTCATCCGGGAAATACTTTTTGCTGGTACATGCAGTAAAATGCATGCCAAGCTTTGCACTTACGACCATAAGGGAATTCCCCATGTTGTAGCGCGCATCACCCATATATGCCAATTTGATGCCCTTAATCTTTCCGCAATGTTCCTTGATCGTTAATACATCTGCCAGCATCTGAGTCGGATGGAACTCGTTGGTCAGACCGTTCCAGACTGGAACGCCTGCATATTTTGCCAGTTCCTCGACGATCTCCTGACCGTATCCGCGGTACTCGATGCCATCATACATACGACCAAGGACACGTGCCGTATCGGCAATGCTTTCTTTTTTGCCGATCTGTGACGCGATCGGATCGAGGAATGTGCTGTGCATCCCAAGATCGCTGGCTGCCACTTCAAAGGAACAGCGTGTTCTTGTACTTGTCTTTTCAAAGATCAGCGCAACATTTTTCCCGCGGTGATATGCATGCAGCGTTCCTTCCTTTTTCTTTTTCTTTAAGTCCGCTGCCAGATCGATCATATGCAGGATCTCATCCGGTGTAAAATCCAACAGTTTCAAAAAATTTCTACCCTTTAAACTACTCATGGTTCTCCTCTTGTGGTTCTTTTGCTATCTCAACGACTGACTTGGCCAGGCCTGCGATGCCCTGGATCTCTGACGGGATAATGATCTTGGAGGATCTGCCGTCTGCTGCTTTTGCAAATGCCTCCAGGCTCTTTAACCGCAGGACTGCTTCATCCGGCTGGGCTTCTCTTAAGAACCGCAGACCATCCGCATTTGCCTGCTGGATCTTGATGATTGCTTCCGACTGTCCTTCCGCTTCTTTGATCGTTGCTTCTTTTTTTGCTTCCGCACGAAGGATCGCAGCCTGCTTTTCTGCCTCTGCATCCAGGATCGCGGATTCTTTCTTTCCTTCTGCGACAAGGATCGTTGACTTTTTCTCACCCTCTGCGCGAAGGATCGCTTCACGTCGCTCACGCTCCGCCTTCATCTGCTTCTCCATCGCATCCTGGATCGCCTGCGGCGGAATGATGTTTTTCAGCTCTACGCGGTTTACCTTGATGCCCCACGGATCTGTCGCTTCATCAAGCGTCGCACGCATCTTTGTATTGATCGTCTCTCTTGAAGTCAGTGTCTCATCAAGCTCGAGATCACCGATGATGTTACGAAGTGTCGTCGCGGTCAGATTTTCAATCGCTGAGATCGGGTTCTCCACGCCATAAGCATAAAGCTTCGGATCCGTGATCTGGAAAAATACAACCGTATCGATCCGCATCGTAACGTTATCCTTCGTGATCACCGGCTGTGGAGCGAAATCAACCACCTGCTCTTTTAAGAGCACACGCTTCGCTACACGGTCGATAAACGGAACCTTAAAGTGAAGCCCGACATCCCATGTCGCCTGATAAGCACCAAGCCGTTCCAGAACAAATGCATGTGCCTGTGGAACAATCTTGATACAGGATGCAAGAATAATGATAATGATAATGACAATAATGATAACAGCAACCATTGGCATTCTATTCTCCTCCTTCTTTCTTCCGAACGATAACTTTCACACCCTCTACACGATCAACGATTACCTCTTCTCCGGGTGCTATGGTTTCACTTGAATCCATACTCCGCGCCGTCCATTCCTGACCACCAATCTTGACAAGTCCCTGTGACTGCAGGTTATCGATTTCACTGAGTACGATCCCCGTCTGACCGAGGATACTGTCAACATTTGTCGCCGTGCGCCTGATATTGAACCTTTTTTTTGCGTAAGGGCGGATCAGAACCATTAATACAACAGACACTATGATGAAAAGAATGATCTGCAGCCAGATGTTTCCTCCGGCAATGGCAGTGCCCAGTGCCACGGCTGCTCCGCCGGCAAACCAGATGGTGGTCAGGCCAAGCGTTGCAATCTCTGCAAAAATACTTGCCGCGATAATAATGACCCAAACCCAGAGCATCGGATTTGATGCCATATCCGCCAGCATCGTTTCATTTGCCATAATCGTTCCTCCCTTACGGAAAAAGCCATCCTAAATCCTCTTGCGAAGAGCTTCTCCCATTTCTTCGAATCCCGGTTTGCCAAGCAATGCAAACATGTTTTTCTTATAACTCTCAACACCCGGCTGATTAAACGGATTCACAGCGAGCAGATATCCGCTGACGCCAACCGCAAATTCAAAGAAGTAAAACAGCTGTCCGAGAGATTTTTCGCACATGCCCGGAATGTGAACCAGAAGGTTCGGTGTCGCGCCATCGGTATGTGCGAGCATCGTTCCGTTCATCGCACATTCATTGACAAATGCCATATCTCTTCCTGCCAGATAGTTCAGTCCGTCAAGATCTTTTGCTTCTTCACGGATCTCTACATGTCCGTCAGGATTCTCTACGTGAAGTACCGTTTCAAACATGATCCGGCTGCCATCCTGGATGAACTGTCCCAGAGAATGCAGATCCGTCGTCAGATCAACAGAAGCCGGGAAAATACCCTTCTGGTCCTTACCTTCACTTTCGCCCATCAGCTGCTTCCACCACTCAGCCACATAATGCAGACGCGGTTCGTAATTTGCCAGGATCTCGATGTTTTTGCCCTTTCGGTTTAAGATCGTACGGACAGCAGCATATTTCATGGCATCATTTTCTTCAAACGGAAGCTCTATCGCGCGCTGTCTGCCTTCTGCCGCGCCTTCCATTAGTTTTGTAATGTCCGCACCGCTGACCGCGATCGGCAGTAATCCGACTGCTGTCAGAACGGAGAAGCGCCCGCCGATGTCATCCGGTACAACAAATGTCTCATAGCCTTCTTCATCTGCCAGGCCTTTCAAAGCACCTCTTGCCTTGTCGGTCGTCGCATAGATTCTCTTTGCTGCCTCTTCCTTACCGTATTTTTCTTCCAGCTTTTCTTTAAAGATACGGAATGCGATCGCCGGTTCTGTCGTCGTTCCTGATTTTGAAATCACATTTACAGAATAATCCCTGTCTCCGATAACGGCAAGCAGATTCTCAAGATAGGAACCACTGATGTTATTCCCTGCAAAATAGATCTCCGGTGTCTTCCGTACTTCTTTTGGAAGATTGTTATAAAAATCCGGGCGAAGGAATTCGATCGCTGCGCGCGCACCAAGATAAGACCCACCGATGCCGATCACAACAAGCACCTCTGAATCCTGTTTGATCCGCTCTGCCGCCGCAAGGATTCTGGCAAATTCTTCTTTGTCATATTCTACCGGCAGATTGACCCAGCCGATGTAATCGTTTCCTGCTCCCTCACCGCTAAGCAGCAGATTGCGAGCAGCCTCTGTCTGGCCTTTGATAAAACCCATTTCATCCTCGCTGATAAACGGTGTTGTCTTGGAATAGTCAAATCTTACGTTTCCCATATTTTCCCCCTTGTCCGGACTTTTTTGTCTTTAAATCTGTTGTGGTCAATTCCGTGCTCCTTAATCAGCACATTCGTGTAAATAGTATAACAGAGGATTCCTTTTTTCGCAAAAAAAGAGTATAATCCCTTTAACTATTATTCAAACTGCAAAAAAGGATGGATTTTCCATGAAAAAAATATTGCTGACAGGCGGTGGAACCGCCGGACATGTTACCCCGAATATCGCACTGATCCCGCAGCTGAAGGAAGCCGGCTATAAGATTTATTATGTCGGTTCCTATGAAGGGATTGAAAAAACGCTGATCCAGGATATCGGCATCCCATATGCCGGCATCTCATCCGGAAAACTGCGCCGTTATATCGATCTGAAAAACATGTCAGATCCCTTCCGTGTATTAAAAGGATACGGGCAGGCACGCCGCCTCCTGCGGAAGCTTAAGCCGGATATCGTTTTTTCAAAAGGCGGTTATGTCAGTGTTCCTGTCGTACTTGCCGCAAAGCATAAGCATATCCCGGTCATTATCCATGAATCTGATCTCACACCGGGTCTTGCCAATAAGATCGCTTTTCCGGCTGCCTCATGGGTATGCTGCAATTTCCCGGAAACGATTCCCTATCTTCCGGAAGGCCGTGCGGTTTTATCCGGTTCTCCGATCCGGAAAGAGCTGTTTGAAGGAAGTCCTGCACGTGCACGGGAGTTTACCGGCCTGACAGGTGACAAACCTGCATTGCTGGTGATCGGCGGAAGCTTAGGCTCTGCTTTCTTAAATCAGACCGTCCGCAGCCTGCTTCCTGAACTGTTGGCGCATTTCCAGATCATCCACCTTTGCGGAAAAGGCCATCTGGATCCGTCTCTTGAAGGCACAGAAGGATATCGTCAGTATGAATATCTCGGGAAGGAGCTTCCGGATGTCATGGCTCTTGCAGAGATCGTTATTTCCCGTGCAGGTGCCAATTCGATCTGTGAGCTTTTGGCGCTCCATAAACCAAATATCCTGATCCCGCTTTCGAAATCAGCCAGCCGCGGTGACCAGATTTTGAATGCAAGATCATTTGAAAAGCAGGGCTTCAGTGTTGTGATCGAAGAAGATGAGATGACGGACGAAAAGCTCCTGACTGCGATCCGGTCTCTCTGGGAAAACAAACAGACCTATATCGACGCGATGTCTCAGAGCGCACAGCTTGACGCCATCTCAACGATCGTGGAACTGATTGAAAAAACAATCGGCACCGGCGAAGAGAAATCTGCCGGCACCAATGCAGTCGGGTAAATATATACTTTTTTACATACATTATAAAGATGAGCCAGGCTCAACCGAAATCTCAAAGAAAGCTCGTTTCCCGACGGTGAACTAACTCCTAACTGTGACTAAGACACTCCAGAATGCTGTCGTGCCTAAGTCTTCGTAAGGAGCGGATTTCACCTCTGGTCAAAACACTCGCAAAAAATCTTTGCAGATTCCAGTTAATCCTGGCTCATCTATTTTCAAATGTATTGCTAAAACATAAAATTTCGCAGTGTTAAAAAAGTATATCTATTTGAGCAGACCTTGCACTGCATCCAGCTCCTCATCGGACGGTGAAGTTGGATTCCATACAAAGCGATTCATATTGGCATCATCTTTATAGCGCGGAATCAGGTGCATATGGAAATGAAATACGGTCTGCCCGGCGATCTCGCCGTTGTTCTGAACGACATTAAAGCCGTCGCAGCCAAGCTTTTCTGTCATATGCGCCGCCATCTTCTTTGCCAGGATCAGTGCTTTTCCGGCTGTCTCATCCGGCAATTCATAAAGATTTGCTGCATGATCCTTCGGGACAATCAGCGCATGTCCTTTCGTTGCCGGTGCGGCATCCAGAAAGACACGGAATGTCTCATCCTCGTAGATCGAGCGGGTCGGAATATCACCGTTTGCCAGTTTACAGAAAATACAATTGTCATCTTTCATCGCTTCTATCCTCCTGTTCTCTCACAGATCCTGATTCTGTCCCTGCGTATCTTCTCATCCATACGCATGTAATCACTATCAGAATTATACCAGAATCTTTTATGGAAGCAAAGCGACCTGATATTCCTGATCACCAAATATCACCCGGTCTGCCTGGCGCAGCGGATATGAGGTATGGCAGGGTAAAAGTTCACCATTCACATACGTGCCGTTTGTAGAATTCGCATCCTCCAGATAATAGCTGCCGTCTTCTTTATATATTTTTGCGTGCACCCTGCTTACGGTTCGTGCTTTGATCAGGCCATCGGCATTCCCTTCTTTTTTGCCGATGAGAAAAGGAAATGTCTGCGGCTTCAGGTCCTGCTCGTGTCCATCGCCCCGATAGATCAAACGGATCCTGCCCGGTCCCGCCGATTCTGAAAACAATTCTGTCGGATGTTCTTCCTGTACATGCTTTATAACCGGTTCCGGGCGTTTGTCCCATCTCCCGATCTCTTTCATTTGCGCAAAATCATCTTCCGTCCAGAAATCTGAATCATCTTCTATCTCTTTTTTTCGTTTTCGTCTCCCTACAAATGATTTTTTAGATTTATGAGATTCCTCAGAGACCGGCCAGATCATTTCCTCCCTGACCTGCATGGCAGGCTTCTTTACTGCATCCGAAAAGAAGTCAGCACTGCTTTCGGGTACTTTCGGATCCATTTTCCCGGTTTCCGGATTCTCAGGGGTTGATGCCTTTGTCTCCTGTAACCGCAGGCATTGGAGCATTCTCTCAACACCGGCTTCTCCCGCAGCACAGGCTTCATACAATTCATACCCTGCACGTACTGTTCTCGGATCGTTATGATCGATGCGCTCCAGAATGGTTTCGAGCAGCTTTAACATACCATTTGTCTGCTGATCTGTCAGTCCAGGCACATAACAAAACAGGAGTTTCTCTGTTCTCCGGTCCTGAAAAAAACATTTACAGTCATAGATCAGATCATCCGCATCCAACAGGTATTTTTCAAGTGTCAGTTTCACATCACAAATGCTGCGAATGATCATACAAAGACGGTCCCAGCTGATCTTTCCCTTTTCTGTCAGAAAGTCCAGCGGCTGCAGTCCTGTGATATCATACCAGTATTCGGATATGCCGTTTTCCGATATCACCTTCATATCAAGCAACCCGGGAATCTTATTATTCAAAAGCATTTGCATTTTATATGGTTCATAGGTATATCCGACATCCTTTAGCGTCATATAGCTGCTGGATGCTGTCCGTGTATATTTAAAATCCATCTGTCAATCCTTCCATCAGTTCTTTTCCTGCAGACAGCCCTCGAAATGTTTTTACAGAATCGAGTTTTTCAACCTTTGTAATGTTTTCTGCTGCTTCTGAAACATTCTCATACAGGCCGATCGTAAGATGCAGCATAAAGACCAGCAGGACGATGACCACCGGCATGATCATAGCTGCTTCTACCGTAAATGACGCTCTCACTTTTCCCCCCTCAAACATTCATATGTAAAACGAACCCGGTCATGTACGCCAGAAAAATACATGGCACAAAAGGAAACGTATCCGTTTTTTTCTTCTTTCTGACTGTAAGCAGGACCACAGCTGTCACCAGGGACGTCAGGAATGCACCCACCATCAGACTGATCACCTGATCAAATGTACAGTAAAGTCCGATGGCAAGAAACACCATCCCATCTCCTGTCCCGACCTTTCCCCGTGACAGCATGGCAAATAATAAAAGCCCCGCACCCGGAAGCAGGCGAAACAAAAGATCCGGCCATCCTGTAAACGTCCGGCTGATCAAAATGATCAAACCTGTTCCCGCAGTTACCCCCAATACCCCAAAAGATACTTCCTGCTTTTTGAGATCTTCCAACGAAAGTAGTCCTAAAAACCCACCCAGTATGATTTCTGCTGCCATTTAATCTATCCTCATTTTCCACCTGCACACTTCGGACAGGCATGCAGACCGCCTGTGCTGCCTTCTTCCACCCGGTGAATTGATCTTACCAGATGGCTGCAGGAAAGCTTGCTGTGATATTCTGTTCCATAATCTGTGATATAGACTGTGCTCTCATTTCCGTCACAACAACTGCAGGCATCATATTTTTCACCGTCCAGATTCCGGCTCTTTGATACACCTGCTGCTGAAACCGCACGGATACTCAGATCCAGATAAGGACAGGTGAGATCCTTATGATAGGCTGTTCCATATTCTGTGACATAGACATATCCGTCATCAGCGTCTGCTCCGATTCCGGATGCTTCAGTTGCCCCGATCCATTTTCTGACCGATATACACTGTGAAACCGGTAAAGAACGGAGCCCCCAGAACGATACCGGAAGCTTCACTTTATAGGAAGCACATAAATGTACATATTCACCGGAAAGATCTGATCCCAGAAAAGAGATCCCGGTCGTTCCGCCGGCGATCACATCAGACCACCCGCCGTTCTGCTGATAATAACGGATCGCGATCAGCCTTGCTGCCGCCAACGGAATACCTTTTTGCAAATCCCCGGCATCCATATATGAAACAGCTGTTTTTCTTGCAGAATACTGCAGTGCCTGTGACATACAGCTCTGTGCCTGCAGTGATGTGAAAATACCCAGCATGATCAGAATCGCAAATAAAAAGAGAGGAAGTACAAAAGCCGCTTCTACCGTGAAGGAGGCGCCGGGGTGTGCCTTTGTGCATTTGGCACGACAGCCCGGCAAATAAGTTCTTCGCATAACACAGAGGTGGTGGACCGGATGATCAGAATGCATGTGTCTGATAGAGAGAGCTTTTACATGATTAATCAAACAGTTACTATATATTCTTTCCCGATGCTTCCTGCATTTATTGTACAAAAGCACACCCCGACACCTCCTTACAGTATGCGGCCTATTCAGTTTTGTTCGCCCGGAAAATAGGAAAGTGTTCTCTCTGTCTGATAAGCGAATCCCCTAAAAGTGTTATCCCCTATCGTAACGAAACGCCAAAACAGGGGCGGTGCCTCAAACAGGTAGCTGCACTTCATCCGGGAGATCATCTGATCCATCCGGATCTCCTCCCTTTGTTCAATCAGATCCATTGTCCTGTATGTTACTTTATCTTTCTTTTCCGCCAGCAAAAGCAGCTGCAGATACTGCGTATAAGTAAGGCCCCTGCTGTTTTCCGGATTTCCTTCTTCTCCGCGATACGTCCCGGAAAGATCAGAAAGGTCCGTCCTCCATTGTGCCTTTGTCTTGACCGGCAGGAGTTTTCCTCCATCCAGCAAAACTCTGACATCACTGATGGATTCCGCGTATGCCCACGCCAGCAAAATGACATGTTTTACCGGCTCTGCAAGCTCCGGCTGACCAAAAGCAGAAGCGATTGCTGTCGCCAAAAGAAGGGCCTCATTGTTTTTCCCGGCATCATGCAGAAGGTAAACATAATTGACACCCTCACGCATCAGCAACAGACGGTTGATGACCGATTTCAGATTGTCTGCATCCTTTGCTTTCCCTGCGATCAGGTATTCCATTTCATAATCGAAAACGCCTCCCAGGCTCTCTCTTGACGCATCTGAAAAGTGCTGCTGCAGATACAAAAGGTACCATAAGTCATCTGCCTTCCCGGATTGTTTTACATGGATGTAATTACCTGCCTGCAAAGCCCGTTTTTCAATCTGATCAGGATGTTCCATCTCTTTTTCCGAGACTGACCTGTCCGGCATGACGACTGCCAGAATCCCTTCTTTTTTCATCCGGATCATCCATTTGATCGGATTGTCTTTTTTCAACGCATGCTTCTGCTGTAAGGAGAGAGCTTCCGGTGCGTCGGTCTCCGATGCTTCTGAATCCCCTGACGCTTCGCTTCCTTCTTCCTCGTTTTTGGCACCTGCCTCCAGCTTTTGGTCCAGTTCTCCCGCTTCCATCTCCATTTGTTCAAGCGTCTCCTCCTGCACCGGCTCCTCTTCTTTTTGTATAAGTGCATCCGACAGTTCTTTTACAGCTGACTCCGCAAGTCCTTCTTTTGCCGCAATCACGGCCTGCTCCCGAAACGGTTCTCCTCCTCTGTCCGTTGCGTATTCATACCCATCCGCTGCGACTCTGCTGCAATCCAGCTCAAGAAACGGATATTCTAAGCGCATTCTTTTTTCTTCTGTAATGATTCGGTTCTGATCCAGGAACTGCTTCTGTCGGAGCGCTGCTCCATCCGCGCCGTTTTCTGAAGCGTCCCAAAACAGCACATCATAATCCTTCCATAGTCCCGGTTGATACTCTGATAATAGAGAATCTGCCGCCTGCATTGTCTGCATTTCTGCGTTTGCCTTTAACCCACTGACTCTTGCCGCCTCCAAAAACCCAAACACCACTGCGATCATCATACCGATCAACAGTGCAAGGAACACCGTCAGGCCGGCCTTCACTCTCATTCCAGGCTTCCTGCTTTATTCGAAATCCCTTTAAAAGCATTATTGACCAACGTGGTCAGCTGCTTTTTAAAGATCACGATCAATCCCACAAGCACCACCAGAATCAGTATGATTTCAACAACGCCGATTCCTTCTTCTTCCTCGATAAACCGCATTCCCTCATCTCTTAACATGTTTCTCCTCCTTTATTCATTGGTTAAAAGTTTTCCAGCGCCGGAAAGATCACTGCTGCCAAAATGACCAGGAACATGATCAGCATCGGCCCCAACAGCTTAGTACTGGCCTCCTCCCCCAGACGCAGTGCCGTATTCTTCCGCATTGTCATTGCCTGATCTGCTTCTTCTTCAAGCAGACGACGGACATCTGCATTTCCCTTGGCAAGATTTCTCGTAAGGATTGCTGCAAACCGCCGGTAGGGCTCTAAGCCGATCCGGGCTCCAAACCGCTCATAGCATTCCCGTTCACTGCGTCCCTTTCTCATTTCATATTCTGTAAATGTCATTTCTTCCATAAAGAGCCTGTCAGAAATCCGGTCACGTTCTTTTTGTCTGCGATAGGAAGACACCATTCTTTCCCAGGCCCGTCGGATCGTCATTCCACTCCCAAGCAAAAGGCAGATCTGTTCGATCATCTGCGGATATTCAAAGAGCAGCTGATCCTCTTTTTCCCTTTTTTGTTTTCTGATCTGCTCTTTTTCTCTGAAACAGACTGCTGCTATTAAGGCCGCACCGATCAAAAGGATCATGGCCCAGTGTCCGGTCTTTTGTTTTTTCCATTGAACCGAATGACCATCCACCTTTCCCGGGAGCAGAAACGTTTTCTTTTCTCTGCCGATCTCCTCTGCTTTCGAAACAGCTTCCGAGATCTTCTCATCAAGCATCTGCTCACTGCTTTCTTTTGGCCGATAAACATGGACTGATCTGACGTCTGTCAGTTCATAGCTTTCATAGGAGAATATTGTCTCTAATGAAATCACCATCCCTTCATCAGGAATGCTTTCCGCATCCAGTCTGCCCTCCTCATCCAAAACTGTCAGCTGATCGGTTGTAGTCCTTACCGATACCAATCCGTCTGCCAGCTGCGTGGGGAATGTAAGATCCGAGTCAACCCGTTCTGCAGATGCATTTTGCGCGAGGTAACTGTTCTCCCATTCAGTCCTTGCCTTTTTTAAAAGTTCCATCGCCTCATCTTCTGACAGAATCTGCGGCGAGACTTCCAGTGATAATTCCTTTTTTTCCTGTCCGTCAACCCGATACCAGAATTCTTCAGTCCGTTCTGCCCCGCCAACCGGATTCCGTTCTATGCCCTTTTCGGAAACTGCAGCCGCTTCCATATGTTCGGAAACCGCAGCTGCAGCGGATAACGACAGAATCACCGCAATGATCCATATCACTTTTCTCTTTTCCATCTGCTATACCCGTATCTTAACGATTCTTCTTCCCCACCATGCCGCGAAAAGATATCCGAGAAGACATCCTGTCATCAAAACGATTCCCGGCAAGGAATGGTACAACGCTTTTGTATATTCCGGTGAACTGACCGTAACAAACAGCAATACGCCCGGCACCAGCAAAAGCATTAGTTTTTGCTCCATACGTTTTGCAGACACCATTGTCCTGATGTTTTCCAGGATCATTTCCTTTTCTCCGACTCTGTCTACAACCGTCCTGATCATATGCGGCATATCTGCACCGCTCCGTTTAGCGTATCGAAAGGATTCCGCAAAACTGATAATCTCGGGCACTTGTGTACGGTAGGCAAATTTCAAAAACACCTCTTCAAGCGGCTCGTTCATCTGCACCCGTTTATTTACGATTGTCAGACCGCATGTGAATTCAGCCTCATTTCCATGCATCCTCACGATTTCCTTCTGCGCATCCGCAAATGCGCGCTCGATCGAAGCACCGGTCCGAAGCGAGGCGGATACTGCCTGCAACGTGTCACAAAACTGCTTTGTCAGCTTTTGCTCTCTTCGCTCGATGCGTTCTGCCTCCCGCATTTTGTGATAAAGCGGGATGATCAGAACTGCAGATACCAGTCCAAACACGGACCGGTAACATAAAAATGCGGCACATGCTGCATATCCGGCTCCAAAAATCCAGTCAAACCTTCTGCTGTAACAGTCAAAGGTCAAGTCCCTGGTCTTTAAGTTTTCCCATATTCTGAAGAGTCCCCTTCTTTTCCCAATCTCCTTTGATGATACCGTCTTTTTCCTGTGTCTCATGAAATGTAAATAGCGCATTCAATACGATCTCTCCCTCTTTCAATCCGCATACCTCTCTGATGTCCAAAACCTTTCTGCTGTGATCCCTGAGCCGCCCCAGATGAACAAACAGATCCAGACCATGCGCGATCTGCCCGCGAATAGCTGCAAGCGGAAGATCCATTCCCATCAAAACCATCGTTTCCAGCCTGGAGAGCATATCGGGAATGCTGTTTGCATGTCCTGTACTCATGCTGCCGTTATGTCCCGTATTGATGGCCTGCAGCATATCCAAAGCCTCTGCGCCCCTGACTTCTCCGACAATGATACGATCCGGTCTCATTCTCAATGATGTCCGGATCAGATCACGGATGGAAATCTCATATGCACCATTCTGATTCCCCTGTCTGGTTTCCAGACGGACCAGATTCTTAACGGAACGCATCTGCAGCTCTGCCGAATCCTCGATCGTGATCACCCGCTGATCCTGCGGAATGAATTGTGAAAGCGCATTCAGAAATGTTGTCTTGCCGGATCCTGTCCCACCCGAAACAAAAATGTTATATCCGCTTTGCACCATGGTTTTCAGAAAATCCGCGATTTCTTCCGATAGTGCTCCCATGGCAACCAGTCTTTCCATAGAAAGCGGCTGTTTCGGAAATTTGCGGATGGAGAGACATGGACCGATCACCGAAACCGGAGCAAGAACAACATTGACACGCGAACCATCCGGCAGGCGGGTATCTACGATCGGTTCGGACGCGTTGACACTCCGGTTAGCGCGTCCGACAATGTTCTGGATCATGGTATTCAACCGTTCTTCTGAAGCAAATGTCTTCTCCCACGGATAAAGACTGCCCTGTTTTTCGTAAAAAATGTGTTTTGGCCCATTGACCAGGATTTCCGTAATCTCCGGATCATCCAGAAGCTCCTGTAAGATATCCAGACCGCGAAATGAATGAAACAATCCCATCTCCATCTGTTCCCGTTCTGAAATAGAACACATTCTGCTCTCAGCATCCTGCATCGCAGTCTTTCGGATCATCTCCAGCAATTCTTCATCACTGACGTCATATGCATCATCCAGATATGCAAGGATCTGTTCCCGCAGTTTTCCATATCTCTCTTGCGCTGTCACTTCTTTCATTGCATCAGTTCCCGCCTTACCTGTTCTCCGGTTTTCTGGTTTCTCCATTCGAAAAGCATATGTTCTCCGGTCTCTCTGCAAACCCTGATCCCTTCATGCTTCAGAACAAGATCCTTCCACTGCTCCTCTTTTCCGCCGCTGTAGCGATAAAACATCTTCAAAGCATTCCTTCTGCATGCCGAGTAACTGCTTTCATCCTGCAGGCAAACGACCCTTCCCGCCAACGAAAACAAATATCCGATCCCCGGCATTGGCGTCCCTGCCAGAATGATTGTCGTGTCATAACAGTTTATCTGCGTCACCTGTGATAAAAGTAATCTGAAATCCTCTTCCGACAGCTCATATAGTACCGAAGGATTGCATGCGGCAGGCAGAATATCCATGTTGCCGCTCCGAACAATGTGTTCCATAAGATGAACCGATTTTTTTCGCCGAAGTGCCAGGATCAGGTCCGGGAAGTCCTTTTCAGGATCCGGAAGTGAAAGCATCCCTGTCAGTGCACTGCATGGGATCATGTCTACCAGCAGCACTTTCTGCATGTTTCCCTTTTCCTGTGCATATACCGCCCCGCAGGAAAGGAGACTTCTTTTTATACTGATATCTACAAATACTTCTACACCGGCACCTACTTCTGTCCCCGCTCCTTTCTGCTTTTGATACTGCTCCATGTGACGCAGAATAAAATCCAGTATGACTTCTGCAGATTGGTATGCATATATTTCATCTGCCCGTCCCGAGGTCCGCTCTGTTGAAAGCACCAGATAACAGCTCGGATCCTTCTTTCCCTGCTGCGCGTCAGCAGCTTTTGGTTTTCCCTCCATCATCGCATGAATGCTTTCCTTTCCGCCAAGCCACACGCACACGCTTCCGTTCTCCACCCCTGCCGGCGGCTCTTTCGGGACTTCGTCCCATATGCCGATCTGCACTTCTTCTCCCATCTTCTTTTTCAAGTACAACGAAAGCTTTTGTAAATATGTTTTTTCAAAACCACACAGATTTAACCGATAAGCGTCCAAAGACCTACCCCCATCAAAGAACCAAAATATCCCAGTAACACTGCAGGTGAAAAATGCATTTTCCTGACGACAGCTGCATATGACCGGTAGGAACACAACCGCTTCTGTGTCAACGTGCATTCCGCATAGTAAAAAAGATCTGAAAAGGCCGAAAACAACTGTCTGTTTTTCACAAGATAGAAAAATGCATATCCGGCAGCAATCACAATCGCGCCGATCATTGTATTGACCACGGTCTCTGTCCCGTTCAGGCAACCAACCACGGAAAACAGCTTGATATCTCCCGCTCCAAGCGCGCGGATCCGAAACAATACCCAGCAGACCATGACCGGCAAAATCATTGCAACGATCATATCCATCCAACCGGTCGTCTGCAGCACACAGATGTGATATCCAATCCCGCTCAGAAGACCAAATGCGATCAGGCGGTTACTGATCTTTTCACAAAGCATATCTGACCGGACTGCCGCAAGCAGGATCAGAGAGGTCAATACCATCCTGATTGTTGTTCCATTTCCATCACCTCCGTTCGACTTTGTGTCATGAATTATATGTTCTCTATAACAAGTCCGCAAGCCCGAATTTCAGGACACATTTTCTTCGGTTGTCATTTTGCCTAACACGATTTTTAAAAATAGCCGGATTCTTTTCCGCTTTTGCGAAAAGAAGATTCCGATCAAACCGGGATTTCATTTTTTCGATGAAACCATTGCCGGAAAAAGCATAAAAAAAGCCTTTTTCCTTCGCGCTCGCCGAAGAAAAAAGGCTGTAAAATTTTGTGAAAACTGACGGTCTGATAAAACCGCATTATATCTGTTTTTGATATACAAAAAAGATATTTCCCTCTGCCGCAAACATGTCAGACGCTTCGCTTAACGACATCTCTGTAACCGTATTGTCAGACGGATGATATATTTTAACTCTTGTACTGTCATATCCGAATACCAGCACCGGTGTCTGATCTGTTCCGACAGCATATGCCGGATAGCCTCTCCCGATGTAATACAGGATCTCATCAAGCGAACATCCCGACAGATTCAACGCCAGGCCATCCCCCTGCGCTTCCTGCAGAACCTCAAATGGCTGTTTGCCGGACGCAAGCTGTGCATCTACATCAAATGACCGGGCCCCCATTGACGCAAGCATTATATTCAGCGCCTGCGCTGTTTCAGAAGAACCTCCCGCCGGCTGCAGCTCAATCTTGTTTTGCGAAAGCATTTTCGCCCGGTTCCAGACATAACGCTGGCTGCTGTCTACTACAACGCCCGCATTCTCATCCGCAATGCGAACTGCTGCGGCCGCATTTTCTGTTCCCTGAATCACTTTTCCTTTTGCATAAATATAGTAGCTGCTTGCAAAGAGGTCTTCTGGCAACTCCGTAACAACTGCATCTGCCGAAGCATATAAGGATGCAATTTCCTTTTCAGGCGCTTCTGCCACCTGCTCCGTCAGGCTCAGACCGATCTCAACCTGCTTATCCTGTGAATCCAGATAAACCACACTGGTCTTTCCCTCCCGCAGCAGGTCATTATTCTTAATGCTGAGCGGGTCCGATGCGACATATGCGCTTCCGTTATCCGTCACTCGTTCAAGTGTTACAGAGCCTTCTGAAGAAATCTGTACCGCAGAAAAGAACATGCCGTCCCCTTCATATGTTTTAATGACAGTCTCCGGTCCGGATGCGTCTGCGATTGCAATTGTATCCATCGGGAAAATGTTTTGCTGTGCACCTTGATCGGCATCCTCTGCATAGGCCGTTCCGTATATAAGGTCTGTTCCCAGGAATCCGACCGGCTGGATATACTTTCCGTCGCCTGCATGAATATCTGTCGTCGTCTCTGTCTCCAGATCTGTTACATGCATCACCTCAGCATTGATTCCCGCAGAAAGATCGGTCCATGCAAAAAATCTGCCCTTGTCTGAAATCTGATAGTTGGTTCTTACATTGTCAAACAGTACGGAATCCTTTCCGGAATCCAGATTGATCTGATGAATCTCGCTTCCAACGGAAAAATAGAACCTTCCCGCATCAGAAAGATACATCAGACTGCCGACATTCTCTTTAAGCTGCTGATATGATTCGGTTTGCGGCAGGAACAAAAGCTCACTGACCCCGTGACTGACATTGTCGTAATGGCAGACACTGATTCCGACTTCTCCTGCATGCCAGCCACTGTTCATATATCCATAGACAATAAAATCAATACTGCCGTTTTCATCTACACGGATCGTGCGGATCTCATGCTCTCCATAGGTCTGCTGTGCGTTGAGGACCGCATCCTGTATCTGCTCTGCCGGATCCCGAAAACTGAATACACAGACCATCTCCCCGGAAGCCGCATCATAGCTCCAGAGATCTCCTTCCTGTACAAAACAGATCGCGCTTCCCGTTTCATTCGTGGCAAAATCCACCTCGGATTCCCGGATACCCAGATTCAGGCTGTCCGCACCCGCTGCGACATCTCCGGAACAGATCCTTGAGATGGTTCGTTCAAAATCCAGGAGATAGAGCTTTTCCTGTGAATACCGGACGCGGTAATACTCTCTAACAGCGTAATACTCATCTGTTTCTGCTTTATGTACAACCGGATAGTCCAGAACATAAACGGAATAGGAATTGGTGATCTCCTTGATCGAGATCTTCGGCTCCTGTAATTCCTCACATGCAAAGTCTGCCCAGCAGATCTGTTCGAGGGTACTGTTGATCGTAACCCTGGAGAGTCCGCCTCCGGCGCCGGTACCGACAGGTTCCATTTTGCCTTGCAGCTCATTGCTCCTTGTCGCATCGCGCGTGATCGCATGCAGTTCCTTTACAAATCCCATGCATTCCGGCACATGCGCATCGGAAAAGCTTGCGAGCCGGGAATAATAATACAAATCCTCTCCGTCGACATCCAAGCAAAGCATCAGGATATTATCCACACCCTGTGCCAGGTTATCCGTCAGAGAAATGCTTGCTTCGTATCCCGCCTCCGTCTCTGAAATACTGCCTTTTCCTTTGGCGACCTCTGACGAACCGTCGAGTGTGATGATCTCATAGGAAATGGATCTTACGTCACGCTTCGTGTCGACCAAAAGCTTTAACGTATCATCCTCCGGCATCTGAAGGATCGTATCCCGCATGCTGACTGCAGACATTTCTGACCGATATCCATGCAGTTCATTGATCCACTGTCCGTCCTGCTGCATATAAACAACCGGAAGCTCTGCCTGTGCCTCCAATGTATCTTCTGTTTTGACTTCTCTGTTAAGCAGAAAGAAAAAAAACACAACTGCCGCGATAAAAATAATGATAAGCAGCAGGATTCGTAACGCTCTCTTCATATAGATTTCCTGTCCCCTGTCAGGTGATTCATTGTTCGTTTTATACAACTGACTTTCTTTTTTCGTACAATCTTTCGTCAGTGTTTTTCATTCTAAGACCATTTTAAAAAAAGCTCAATAACTTTTCGAATTTTATCTGTTTTTTCCTTAACTATAGTGCTATAATACTTTCGTACGTGCAAAACCAGCAGATTTTGCACGATCAAAATGAATTCTGAAATAATAGGAGGGACAGGAAATGGCAAGAACAAAGATTGTTTCTGCAGCAGAAGCTGCTTCTTTGATCAAAGACGGCATGACCGTTATGATCGGCGGCTTTATGACAAACGGAACAGCAGAATCTGTCATCAAGGCAGCTGTTGAGGCAGGTGCAAAACATCTGACCGTCATCTGCAACGATGGTGGCTTTATCGGAGAAGGTACAGGAGCTCTTCTGGCAAACGACCAGATTGATGTCCTGATCGCATCTCACGTAGGTCTGAACAAGGAAGTTGCAGAGCGCATGAATAACGGCACATTAAAGTGCATCCTTCAGCCGCAGGGTACTCTGGCTGAGCAGATCCGTGCAGGCGGCGCTGGCCTTGGCGGATTCTTAACACCTACCGGAATCGGCAGCACGATCGTAGAAGAAGGCGATCCGCTCGTTAACATCGACGGCGCTGACAAGAAGCCGATCATCGAAGTTGGCGGAAAGAAATACATCCTTGAAGCTCCGCTGCATGCAGATGTAGCAATCGTTCAGGGTTATGAAGCAGATGAGACCGGAAACGTTCGTTATCTTGGTTCCACCCGTAACTTTAATATGCTGATCGCAGCTGCAGCAGACACTGTCATCGTAGAAGTTGAGAAGATCGGCCCGGCTGGCTGCATTGGCCCGGACAATGTTGAGACACCTCATATCTACGTTGATTATCTGGTAAAGAAGGAGGACTAATCATGGAAAGAAGCGAGATTAAACCGTTCATTGCAAAACGTGTTGCAAAAGAATTAAAAGACGGCGACGTTGTTAACCTTGGTATCGGTCTTCCGACCATGGTTCCGGATTTTCTGGATCCCTCTATCAGCATTACACTGCAGTCTGAGAACGGCTTCATCGGCCTGGCAGCAGTAGATGAAAACAATCCGGAGAAAGATTATATCGTTAATGCTGGCGGACAGCCGGCAGGCATTGACAAAGACGGTATGTTCTTTGACAGCGCTACATCCTTCGCGATCATCCGCGGCGGACATGTAGACGCTACTGTTCTTGGCTCTCTGCAGGTTGCAGAAAACGGCGACATTGCAAACTGGATCATTCCGGGCAAGATGGTTCCGGGTATGGGCGGCGCAATGGACCTCGTTGTAGGCGCTAAGAAAGTTATCGTAGCTATGGAGCATACACAGAAGGGCGCTCCGAAAATCCTTAAAGAGTGCACACTTCCGCTGACAGCTCAGCATCAGGTTAACCTGATCGTTACAGAGATGGGCGTTATGGAAGTAACAGACAAAGGTCTGGTACTGACAGAGTACAACCCGGAATTCACAGTAGAAGAAATCCAGGCTGCTACAGAAGCTCAGCTCATCATCGCAGACGATCTGAAAGACATGACCAAATAAGAGTTACGATTCGTAAAAATGGTAAAAACGCCTTCTCCTATGCTCGCATAAGGAAAAGGCGTTTTTATTATTTTTTGCGAAGCAGTAACCGCCCGATCATAAGAAAATCCGCCGCGTCAGCGGTAGTAAAGCTGCCGAATTTGCAGCGGGATTTTCGCATGAGCAAGGGTGGTTATGCGAATCGTAACTTTATGTGAAGCGGTAACCGCCCCGACATAAGAAAATCTGCCGCTTATTCTATAATCACCAGATCATCATCGTCTTCCGGCTTTGCCTTCCCGCAGGTCTCACAGAACTTGCCTGTATTGGAGGCGCCGCATTCACAGGTCCATGCATCCGGCGCCGGCAGTGCGCCTGCGTCATTCTGCGGAAGTTCGGATACGACTTCTGACTCAACGTCTTCTTCTACGACTTCTACGGCAGTGATCGGATTATCCACTTCTGTCACCACACCGTTTTCTTCGATAATCTTACCAATCAGACGGAAGATCTCCTTGATGTCAGATCCTTCATCTTCTTCATAGCGTTTTTTCACAAATACAACGCTGGCATCTTCCAGATACAAAACCAGATCATAATATTCTACAAATGTCTCACTGTTGGATTCCTGATTGCCTCTTGCACCATTGTCCCCATAGGTTCCGGAAACCAGCGCACGGCCAAGATGTGCTTTTTCCGTTGCAATGGTTCTCGTGGTTGTATCCAGATCTGCGCCGATGATATCCTCATAACGGATGAAACGGGCTTTCTTTCCTTCATCAAACTTCAGAACACGGTCCGTATCATCAAACGCGATCTCACGGAACGCTTTCTCCGGTGTAAAGAAGATCATCTGCCCGTCCAGACAGCTCTTGATGTCATGGAAAAGATGGAAGAACGCGTCACTCTCTTTTTTCGAGAACGAAATGCTGCCATCGATCTTATAGGAGGCATGGATCCCACTCTTCTTATCCTTCATGTTCTGGCACCAGATGGCCAGTTCTCTTGTTGCCATCAGGCCATCACCGCAGATGTAACTGATCGCCGTCGTATCATCCAGTGTATATTCCTGATGCTTGCGTCCATGCTCATAGATCAGCGTATCTTCATCATATGCCAGCACATATTTCATCTTTTCATCTGTATAAATATGATCTGCAAGCTCCTCGATGCGCTCACGTTCCAGCACAAAGTCTTCCTGCTTCTGAATCTGCCGTTCAGACGGTTCCGAGTTACGATTAAACAAACCCATTTCGTATCCCTCCTGTGATAAAATACATCTATTTAAAATAGTTTAAACATATCTGATGCAATCATCTTACCACCAAAAATACGCCGGTTCAACGGGACATTTTCAATTTTGCAAACACCGGTGCCAGTAATGACGCAATCACGATGCCCACAGCTCCCTGTACGATATTAAACGGGATTTCTGTGACAGAAAGTGTTACTGCAGATGCCAGTCCGGCTCCCGTAAAAGAACCGTTTGTCAAAGAAATGATCAGGATATTATACAGGAAATAACCAAAGATCATCACGATCTCACCGACGATACCGGAAACGATCACAGACGGAACGGAAACACCCAGCTTTGTCTTTTTGACCCTTTTTTTCAGAAACCGGTACAGCACTGCTGCAATCAATGCTGTCAAAAACTTAATGACAAACGTGCCCGGCACCCAGATCGCATATCCGCCGATCAGATCTGACAGTGCGGATCCGATCCCCGACGCCAGCGCGCCGAGTCCGGGCCCCAAAAAGATGCCTGCAAGCAGCACGAAGCCATCCCCGACATGAACATATCCAAATGTCGGTGTCGGGATCTTAAACACATATGTCGCCATCAAGACCAATGCCGCAAACATGGCAGTAAAGGCAATCTGTTTTGTTGTCAGTTTCTGCTTCTCCAAAATAATACCCTTTCGATAAAGCATCTCATCCGCCGGCTCTCCAAAGTGACATATTAAGCCGGTTTTGTTTCCCCATATTACTACCTTACCCTCTTATCGTCAAATAGGGCAGGAATCGAATGCATGAGCTTCTTGTAATTAACCATTGAATATTTTGTTGTCATATGATATCTTAACTAATAACCTACTATATTCGTATGCAATATGGGTTGTATTATAACATAAAGATCAGAAAACACAAGCGAAACATCTTCCGGCAAAAAAAATATAGAGCGATCAAATGTGTGAATTATTTGGAATCAGTACAAAAACAACATATCCTGCAAATGAGCTTTTGCGTTCTTTTTTTACGCATAGCAAAGAACACCATAGCGGCTGGGGCATCGCTGTATTTCATAACAGATATGCCTCGATTGAAAAAGAGCCTGTAAAAGCACTTGACAGCAGATATCTGAAAGAACGCTTACGGTGTCTGGATCAGACCGGCGACATGCTTGCGCACATCCGTCTGGCAACGGTCGGCTATTCTGTATATGAGAACTGTCACCCGTTTGCAGGCTATGATGCATCCGGAAGACAATGGGTTCTGATCCATAACGGCACACTGTTTGGTGCTTCTTTTTTAAGCCGGTATTCCTCCACACAGATCGGAACAACGGACAGCGAGCAGCTTATGCTTCATATCCTGGATCTTATGGATCAGCAGATTGGGCAGAAAGAACGTGCCCTCTCTTTTGAAGAACGTTTCGCCATACTTGATCAGATCACCTGTAGGGTCTCAGACGGAAGCAAGCTAAACTTCCTGCTGCACGACGGCGAATATCTTTATGTACACAGTAACTTTATCGACTCCCTCTACTATCTGGAGGACGACGATTCCGTGATCTTTTCCACACAACCGCTGCTGGTAAAGGAACGATGGAAACCTTTTCCGAAAAACCGGCTGCATGCTTATCAAAACGGTGCCTGCGTTGCTGTCGGCACCGATCACGGACACACCTTTACATTTACCGAGGAACAGCTGCAATATCTGTATACTGCCTTTGCGACATTGTGATCGATGGAGGAACACCCTATGAAATCCCCACTCAGATACCAGGCGACCCGCTACGACTGCGGTCCAACCACCATGCTGAATGCCATCATCTACCTGTTTGACCGGGAAGAGATCCCACCGGATCTGGTACGTCATATCGGCATTTGTACACTCGACAGCTATAACAAGGAAGGTCACTGTGGCATGAGTGGCACGAGCGGCGCTGCGATCCGCTATTTCGGTTCCTGGTTAAACGAGCTCCGCTTTGCGGGACTGCTTCCCGCGCGCGGAGAGTATCTGGAAAGAGAAAACGTCACCCTGTCAGAGGACGGAAAGATCATTTCCGCACTGCATCAGGGCGACGCTGTTGTTTTGCATGTCTTTCATGGCGAAGGACATTATATTCTGTTGACAGGAATCTGCGAAAAAGGCATCTGTGCCTTTGATCCCTACTACAAGGGAAACGAAGTGGACCGCCCCGGCATCGAGCCAGTCATCCATCATCCGCTTTCCCATAACGTGATTCTCCCGGTATCCGTACTGGAGAATACCGGGAGAGATTATTATTCCATGGGTGAACTGTGGACAAGGGAAGCTCTGATCATCGGCAGAGAACCCTTTGAAAATATGTATATTATCTAGACTTCCAACTGCGAAAATACCTTACCGATCGAGTCATAGATTACAAGATCCGCACGGGAATCCATACCGGTCTGTGACTTGTTCACGAGGACCAGCTTGTTGCCGCGATAGTAATCGACCAGCCCGGCTGCCGGATATACGACGAGACTGGTACCGCCGATGATCAGAACATCCGCGTTTTTGATCGCATTTACCGCCGCATCCATCGTATCCATATCCAAACCTTCTTCGTACAGCACGACATCCGGTTTGATCATACCGCCGCAGGCATCACAGGTCGGAATGCCGGGTGTTTTTTTAATATAATCCACATCAAAGAATTTATGACATTTCATGCAATAGTTGCGAAGGACACTTCCGTGCAGCTCCAACACATTTTTGCTTCCTGCATCCTGATGCAGACCGTCAATATTCTGTGTGACAACAGCTTTTAGTTTTCCGGCCGCCTCAAGCTCTGCCAGCTTCAGATGGGCTGCATTCGGCTTGGCACCGTCGATGAGCATTTTGTCGTGATAAAAACGGTAAAACTCATCCGGTTTTCTCATAAAGAAGGTATGGCTTAAAATCTGCTCCGGCGGGTAATCATATGTCTGGTTATACAGACCATCCACACTTCGAAAATCCGGGATTCCGCTTTCTGTCGACACACCGGCTCCACCGAAAAATACAATGTTGTCAGATTCCTTTACCCATTGTTTTAACGTTTCGATTTTTTCCATAGCTACCTCCTTTCCATGACGGCGCATACGCCTTCCGTCATTGTGCGATCTTGAACAATGCTTCGTTTCTGTGCGCCACATCAATGACTGCATTGTACTCCAAACACTGATATTGGTTGATCAGATCTGTGTACTCTGATTCTTTATTATAATGATATACTGTTCCCTCTGCATCCATATAGCCAACCGTATCAATGACCGGCAGCTTTTCATGCAGGCATGCCAGATACTTCTGATACGGTGTCAGTTCAACGCCTGCCAGCTGGCAAAGAAGAGTTGACAGATAGTTACAGCTCATCCGGTCAATCGTCACCTCCGGGATATCATAGTTTGCCCAGATGATAAATGGTGTCGAATAACGGTCCTGCGTCTGGATATCCGACAGTTCATCCAGATCATTGACATCATACAGTTCCTCGTAGAACTCATCCTCGATCGATGGCTGATGATCGCCGAACATACAGATGATCGTCGGTTCGTCCACATTTTCAAAATATTTTACCAGACTCTGAAATGCCTCATCCGAATCCTTGACAAGTGAGAGATATCTCTTTGCTTTCGGATAGCTTCCGTTTAAGTTTGTCGGCCAGACATCCTCCGTAAAATTCGGATAGGACATCGCATACCCGCCGTGGTTCTGCATTGTGACATTCAGGATGAAAAACGGTTTTCCTGCTTCCCTCTCCTCAAACATCTCTTCGACCATCTGATAGTCATATGCATCACTGACAAACCGGCGAAGCAGCATATCTCTGTCCGGATACCGTTCTTTCAGATTGCGTTCAAATTCAATCGCATCATTGGTATCCAGATATTCATCAATGATCTCCTGATCGATAAAGTCTTCAATACTGATAAAATCAGAGAATCCCATGTAATTATATACAGCGATCCGGTTCCACCCAGCCGCATAATACGGATGGAATGTGATATTTGAATATCCCTGTTCCGTGAGCATTGATAATATTGACGGGATCGGATTCTTAATATAAGACTGATATACATTGGATCCGGCCGGCAAAAATGTGATCGAGTTACCGGTCATAAACTCAAATTCGGAATTGCTTGTACCTGCACCGAACACCGGAACTTCCAGGGTTCCCTTTACGGTGTTTTCTGTCAGGCTGTCTATGAACTTCATATTCTCCTGATTCAGTTCAAGGTCGCCAAGTGTCCGCAGATCCGCAAGCGATTCATTCATGATCGCGATCACATGCGGATGTTCTCCGTCAGCAGGCGTATAGGTATTTTCCCCGGTCAGCATATCGATCGAGGTTTCCCCGTCTCTGGTCACGCCGTATTCTGCCAGCATCGCATCCAGGATCTCATCCGTTTTTTCCGCATGATAGCCGTCCGGTTTGCTCGGATGAATGTATTTTAAGTTCAGGCAGAAGTTAAACCAGGTTCCTGTATTATGGTAGCCTCGGCTCTGATTCCAGAAGTCCGGCTTGTATCCGCGATTTGCCAGAAAGTCCGTAAAGAACAGTGTGATCACGCAGATCAGGAGCCATCCGATGATCAGGACTCTGGTCAGGATCTTGAATTTCAGCTTCCGGATCGGAATACACGGGATAAACCGCTTGTTAAACAGATAGATCAAAAGCATGCAGATCGCTGCCATGATCAGCTGCCAGCTTAAGGAATAGCTGTAACCGTCTGCCACTTCCATTCCCGTCCGGAATGTCGGGATATCCATCGGCACGACCGGCGTACCGCGAAATAAATCAATAAAATAGTTGATCATCCCGGCCACAAAGATGCTGATGTTTACGATCAGCACCGTCATGTGATACCGCCTGCAGATCAGATATACCAGCAGATAGAAAAACAGATATGTCACATAATTCAACAAAAATGTCGGAACGCTGAAGTTATAGACAAAGTTTCCGTTGTAGCATTCCATCATCTGCATCGTAAAGATCGGCATGATGAAAAAACAGATGGTTGCCGCAAACGGTCTGATCTTTGTCCCGTAAACCGGAACTGACGCGATCAGAAGCCCTGCCAGCGGTGCTGCCAGTAATGCAAAGATGAATACGATATTACCGTAGTAAAACGTATAATCATCCAGGAACAAGCCCTTATTGACCAAAAGAAACACCAGCATGATGATCGTTGCGGCAAGACCGATCCATCTTGCGATCCGTTTGCCGAAACGCCACTGCATCAGGCCCTTAATGTGTTCATCCGGTGCCCATGCAAGCAGATATCCATGCTTTGCATATCTTGCTTCTTCCCGCTGTTTTCTGTTTTCCTTGCTAAAATACCCCATAGAAAGCTAAGTCCAATCCTTCATGTCTATTTTTGATAGAACAGCGTCAACATCTGTTCAAATAATGCATCCTGATCCGCACGGATCTCCTGTGATGCTTCTTCACCTGTCATTACCGGTACCGCGATTGCCTCATCGTCCATGTCATTCTGCATCATCGTCACAAACATATAGATGAATTCCGGAATCTCCATATCGGAATAAGTATCCTGACGGAGCTGCTCTAACATCTCTTTTCCGTTCGAAGGAGAAAGCATACCTGTCTTCAGCTTTGTCATAAAGCCCTGTAGATACTGAATCTGACGTTTCAACAGTCCCGCTTCCGCCGCATACTCAGATTCTGCCGCGATGCTTCTCTCATTCACATAAACGGATGCCTGCGCACCTGTAAGTGCAATCTGCTCACCCTCGATCAGGGCTGCATCATACTCTGTCAGATCTTCAAGAACCCGTAACGAGATTCCGCCTACCATATCATTCATTTCACCGATCTTTGTCATATCGATCACGAGATATCCGGAAATCGGCAGACCGTAAAACAGGTTTGATACACTGGTTGCGACATTCTGATACCGTCTTAATTCCGTCGTTCCGCCACTCGCATAAGAAGCACCGATCTGCTGATCATTCATATGCACAAATTCATTGTTGTCATCATAGACAGGACAACCTGACATCATATGCCCGGGAACAGCGATCAGATTTGTTTTCTTGCTTTCGGTATCGTAAGACCAAATGAAAATACCGGTTGCAGCCAAACGCTCTGTTCCATCCGCCGAAACCTCTTCACCAACGCCAAAGACAAGCATATTGATCAGATTATCATTATAATGATACGTCTCACCGTTATAACTTAATGCACCGCCCGATGCGCCGGCACCCTCCGGTGCTCTCTGTTCAACCGCGGAAATATTTGACTCGACCAGACTGTTTTTGCCAGTCATATACAGCCCGATCCCAGATGCTACCAACGCTGCAATGATGATAATGATCACAAGTAAAACGATCCTGCCCGGACGTCTTCTTTTTTTCGGTTTTTTCCCGGTCCGCTTTCTGCGGAGTTCTTCCCTGTGCTCGATCGCTCTGGTCTCATCCGGCGTCAGCCACTCTCTGCTGTAAGGATCATCATTCGCCATTGCCTCTTCGATGATACGCTTTCTGCGTTCCTCGCGCCTGGTCAGCTTGCGTCCGCTTCCTTCTTCTTCCCAAAGTGTCAGATCATCGACTGCCTCTGCAGCTGCTTCCTGGGATGCCTTTCTGGATTTTTCTTTTTCCCGCTTTTTCTGAAGACGTTTTTCTTCCTGTCTTTCACGATGCTCGATCACCCTCTGTCGCGGGCGGGGCGCATTCTCATCATAAGGAAGAGAGACCTCCTCACCCCTTCTTTTTTGTCTGCGCTCCCGTGCACGCGGCTTATAAACATCCTCCCAGGGGTTGATTTCTACAAAATCATCCTCTTCCGGGATTGGTTCCGGCATTGCTTCCGGCTCACTGATCAGTGCATTTCTGGTCTCCACTTCTGCACGAAGACTCTTCTCCTGCTCTGCAAGCGCCTGATCAATATTATCTATCATTTTTTCAGTATCTGACATAGTTTACATTCTCCTGTTTACCAACAAAGAAGCTCATATCCGTCTTCCGTAACGACCAGCTGAATCTCCCATTGTGCGGACGGCATATCGTCGGCTGTATAGACGGTCCATCCGTCATCGGCATCAACATAGATCTCGTCTGTACCCATATTGACCATCGGCTCGATCGTAAAACAAAGTCCGGGAACCATTAACATTTCTTCCCCGCGCTTTGATACATAGCTGACATAGGGATCTTCATGAAACTCCAGTCCGATTCCATGTCCGCCGATCTCACGAACCACCTTGTACCCTTGCGCCTCACAGAACTCATGGACCGCCTGGCCCATATCGCCCAAAAAGCCCCATGGCTTAACCTCTTTTAAGCCGACTTCGATACTCTGCTTAACGACATCTACCAGACGTTTTTTCTCTGCCGGCACATCTCCGATGCAATACATGCGGGAAGAGTCAGAAAAGTATCCCTGATAGATCGTAGAAACATCGACATTAATGATCTGGCCTTCTTCTAAGATTCTGTTTTCATCCGGAATTCCGTGGCAGACCACTTCATCAATGGAGGTACATACACTTCTCGGAAAACCTTCATAGTTTAACGGTGCAGGGATCGCGCCGCGTTTTGTAGTGATATCATAGACCCAGCGGTCAATCTCTGCCGTTGAGATGCCGGGTCTGATATGCTCTCCTACATAATCAAGCACTTCCATGTTGATCGCAGCAGATGACCGTATCCCTGCGATCTGCTCCGGCGTCTTGATCAGATCTCTGTCCGGTACATACGCCCCCTGTCTGGCAAACTGTTCAATCTTCTGATCAAAATCTGCATGACATTTTTTATATTTGATCCCGCTGCCACACCAGCACGGATCGTTTCGTCCGATCTGTTTCTTCAATAACACGATTCTTTACCTCCGCTGTAATCTATATTAAAATGATGTTTCCTCTGATTCCAATAATGCACTGTAAATCTCACGCTTTCCGACACCCCGGTCCTTCGCGACAAGCTTCATCGCTTCCTTATGCGAAACACCCTGTTCCTCATAATAGCGCATGTGCTCTGTGACACTCATCTGTGCCCAGGCTTCCTGCTCATCCCGCCTGATCTCCTCCGGATCCTTTCCCTCGATCACGAGTACAAATTCACCGCGCGGTGCTTCTGTTTCAAAATGTTTCAAAGCACCTGTCAGATCTGTCCTGAGGATCGTCTCGTAGCGTTTGGTCAACTCCCTGCAGACTGCGATCCTTCGCTCACCAAGTACTTCCTTCAACTCCGGAAGAAGGCCTTTGATATCATGTGGTGCCGTATATAGAATGATCGTACGGGTTTCTGTTTCCAGCTCTTTTATAATACGCCGCCGGTCCTTCTTATCTTCCGGCAGAAATGCTTCAAATGCGAATCGCCTCGTCGACAGACCGGATACGGTCAATGCCGTGATACAGGCTGCAGCGCCGGGAAGCGATGTGACAGGGATTCCTCTTTCGGCACAGATCCGTACCAGATCCTCTCCGGGATCTGATATTCCCGGTGTTCCTGCGTCCGTGATCAGGGCAATGTTTTTCCCTTTCATCAATTCATCCGCAAGCCACTCCGCCTTTTCGATCCGGTTGTATTCATGGTAGCTGGTCATTGGTGTATCGATCTGAAAATGCGTCAGAAGCTTCGCGGAATCCCTGGTGTCCTCCGCCGCGATCAAATCCACTTCTTTCAGGATCCGCAGCACGCGAAGCGTAATATCCTCCAGATTTCCGATCGGCGTCGCGCACAGATACAATGTGCCGGGCCCTGCCGTTTTGTTCATCTGTTTGGTATGTTCCATAGTTTAAAACCCGTGTCTGACCTGCATTTCCTGTGTATAGCTTCCATCCGCTTCATGTATAATAAGAGGGCACTCTATCTTCATTCCGCTTTTGCCGCCCCGAAGACCTTCAACCAGAATCAGTGTCGGTTCTCTGTCTACATACGGATGCACAAACCGCATCCGCTTGGGTTCCAGTCCTGCCGCGCGCATCTTCGCAAGGATTTCCGCCAGCCGGAACGGACGATGTACCATATAAAAACGACCATGATGCGGGAGGATCTTTGCGCTTTCCCGCAGGACGTCTTCTAAGCTGCAGAGCACTTCATGCCGTGCGATCGTTTTTGCATCGGACTGATTCGTCAATCCATGTTCATGGATCATGTATGGCGGGTTCACGGTGATCACGGAAAAAGAAGATGCCCCGAACCGCTTCGAAGCATCACGGATATCACCGGTCACAATATCAATCTTATCCTCCAGGTGATTCAGTGCGATACTGCGCCTTGCCATATCTGCGCTTTCTTCCTGTATCTCCAGTCCTGTAAAATGTGATCCTTCGGTCTTTGCTTCCAGCAGGATCGGCAGAATGCCTGTCCCTGTTCCGAGATCCAGTACCGTCTCTTTTGGCAGTACCTTTGCAAATCCCGACAGCAAAACGGCATCGATCCCGAAACAGAACCGGTTCGGATCCTGGATGATACGGTATCCGTTCCGCATCAGATCATCGATCTTTTCTCCGCTTTGAAGCAGATCATTCATTCTTTTGTCCTTCGTTTTTTTGCTGCTGCGATTTCTTGCGATGTCTGCGCCGTTTCTTGTTCTTCGACTGAGCGTTGCCGGTATTCTTACTATTGTTCTCAGCCTTTACATCTGTCTTCTCTTCCTTTGCTTTTCCGGAAGAAGATTTCTTTTCCCCTCTGTCCGATCTTTCCGGCCGCACCTTTGTCTCTTCGTTTTTGCGCTTTGCCTGTTCCTCCGGGGCATTGTATGCGCGGCCGCCTTCTTCTCTGCGGCGTTTTGCCTCGTTGATCTCATCAATCGAGTATTCTCTGATTTCCCGCTCGTCACCGTTTTCTACGATCACTTTGATGTGCTGGCGCAGGACGCTCACACTCTGCACGCGCCCCGTTACGCCTTCCGGTGTCATCACGTAAGAACCCTGTTTCGGGAGACGGCTGTTCAGATACTCATAAGTCTCGGCTTCGTTATTAAGACAGCACATCAGTCTCCCGCAGGTACCGGAGATCTTGGTCGGATTCAGCGAGAGATTCTGCTCTTTCGCCATTTTGATCGAAACCGGCGCAAAATCCGTCAGGAATGTATTACAGCATAATTCCCTGCCGCAAATGCCGATCCCGCCAAGCATCTTTGTCTCATCCCGCACGCCGATCTGTCTCAGTTCGATCCTTGTCCGGAATGCGGATGCCAGATCCTTGACAAGATTTCTGAAATCAATCCTTCCGTCTGCCGTAAAATAAAACAAAAGCTTATTGTTATCAAATGTGTATTCTGCACGGATCAGCTTCATTTCCAGATTATGCTCACGGATCTTTTCCTTACAGATCGCATATGCTTCCTGTTCTCTGGATCTGTTATAGCTTTCTCTGGCAATGTCATCTTCCGTAGCGATCCGCAAAAGCGGTTTCAGCGGAGCGACAATACTTTCTTCGTCCACGTCCTTTGGTCCCATGATCACTGTTCCGAATTCCACTCCACGTGCTGTTTCAACGATCACATTGGTACCGCGTGTTACTTCAAATCCTGCCGGATCAAAATAATAAATTTTTCCAACTGTCCGAAAACGGACTCCTACTACTGTTGCCATTTTATCTCCATTCTCTACGCATTTCGTAAAAAAGCACTTCCAGAACCAGATCTCTGTTAACGTTTGACCGGATCCTGTCCTCTGCGAAACGAATCTGTTCTATCACTGATCCGATCCTGGCATAAGACCAGGCATCTGCCTGTCTGCGGATCTCATCTGTCTGATCTGAAAAGATCAGGTGTGCTGTATCCTTTTCTGATTTCATCAGGAGTACATCCCGATACCACAAGCGCAAAAGCTCCAGATAAACGTATATATCATCTTTCCAGTCCGAAAACTCGGCAACCCATGCCGCCGCTTCATGTGGCTTTGCATCGGGAAGCTTTTTCACAGACTGCAGCATCCGTTCTTTTTGTTCATAAAAAGCTTCTGATCCGGCAAGCCGGATCGCCCGTCCGACATTGCCCTGTGCAAATGCGCTGCAGACATCCGCCTGATAATCCGGAATCCGGCATTGTTTCATCAGAAAAGCACGGATCTGCTCTTCTGACGCCGCCTGCAGTCTGAGCATCACGCAGCGCGACCGGACCGTCTGCAGAAAGCTTTCACTGTTGGTCGTCAACAAAAGGAATACCACATAGGAAGGCGGCTCCTCTAACGTCTTCAACAATGCGTTCTGCGCCGCCTGTGTCATCTTTTGCGCATTTTCTATGATATAGATCTTATACCTGCTGCTATACGGACGGATATCCACCGTATCATTGATCTGTTCCCTGACTTCCTTCACGGAAACCGTTCCGGGCTTTTCCTGCTGCAATGTAATGATATCCGGCTGATTCCCGCTAAGCGCCTGCTTACATGATCTACAGACAAGACAACCTTCCCCGCTTTGCACCTCACATTGCAGTGCCATCGCGAATGCATCCGCAAGCATTCTTTTTCCGGCATGCTCCGGTCCGTCAAGTATATATGCATGGGAAACATTTCCTGTCCGGATCGCCTGCTGCATATGTGCTATGATCTTCTCATGTCCGATGATATCGCGAAATCCCGGCATTTTTTATCCTCTAACCTTACCGTTCTGAATAAAGAAGGCAGCCTCTTTCACTGTATCAGTAAGCTCCCGATTCTCAATCCTGATGTCGATCCCGGCTGCTTCAAGTTTTTCTTCTGAAAAATCCTGTTCATCAGCAAGGAATCTGCGGCAAAGCTCTGCATACTTCGGCTCTTCCTGCTTTTTTTCACGTTCAAGCGCTCTCGACAGCCGCAGACCATCATCTGTATAAATATAGATCCCGGCAACATGCTCCGCTCCGAAATAAGAACGGATCTTTTCAAAGCTCTCAAGTGTTCCGATCAGCAGATAATCCGATGTGGTCAGATCGAACTGTCCGTCATCAACGGTAAAATAACTCCATGGTCCATGTACTGTCTGATAAGTACGCATCTCGATCACCTTGCCCGCATCAGAAAGCGCTTTGGCGTCTTCTTCTGTACAGAAATGATACGTAACCCCGTCCGTTTCACCTGACCGGATCGGACGGGTCGTATAAAGGACCACCTCTTTTAGTGACAAGCCGGTTTCCGTCAATAATGCGCGGTATACCGTGTCCTTTCCCGATGCACTTTTTCCCATCAGACAATAAATTCTGCCCATTCTGTTCTCCTTCATTGCATACGCTTCTATATTATATTACAAAATGCAGGACCTGAAAAGAAAAACTTGTGTGCAAACGTTTTCATACTTTGCCATGTTTTTCCATTCAAAATGTCTTATAATACTGTTGTTTTATATGTAAATCATTGAAAATATGTGTTGAAAACGTTTTCTTGTATGGAGGTTTCTTATGCACTCTGTTATGAACAAAAAAACAATCTTAAAACGCGGCCTGGCACTTTCTCTGGCAGCCGTTCTGATCGGATCACTCTCTGCCTGCGGCAGTTCCTCTACGGAAGAAAGTGCTTCTTCTGAAGCATTGACGATCACAAACGTTTCCTACGATCCGACACGTGAACTGTATCAGGCTTATAACGAAGCTTTTGTTGCGCACTACCAGGAAGAGACCGGTCAAACGGTCGAGATCATACAGTCTCATGGCGGTTCTGGCGGACAGGCCCGTTCCGTTGTGGAAGGTGCCGACGCAGATGTCGTTACACTTGCACTGGCACATGATATCACGCTGATCGAACAGGCCGGCCTGATCGAGCCCGACTGGATCAGTGAATTTGAGGGCAATTCCTCTCCTTACACTTCTACGATCGTCTTCCTGGTCCGCAAGGGTAATCCAAAAAACATCACTGACTGGGACAGTCTGGTTCAGGACGGCGTCGAGATCATCCATCCCGACCCGAAAAGCAGCGGCGCTGCCTGCTGGGGATTCCTGGCTGCATGGTACTATGCCGGTCAGAGATTCGGCGGTGATGAAGCACAGATGAAAGAATTTGTACATGATCTGTACGCAAATGTAACAGTCATGGATTCCGGAGCGCGCGGCGCTACAACCACATTTGTTGAAAACGGACAGGGTGATGTCCTGGTTTCCTGGGAAAACGAAGCCATTCAGACAGCGGAAGAATATCCGGATGACTACGAGATCATTACACCGAGCGTCAGCATCCTTGCTCAGCCAAGTGTTGCCATTGTCGATGAAAACGCTGACAAAAACGGCACGCAGGAACTGGCCCATGAGTATCTTGCATATCTCTACAGTGACGAGGGGCAGACAATCATCGGCGAACACGGCTACCGTCCTTCCAATGAAGCGATCCTGAATCAGTTTGCTGACAAATATAACCTGGACATCAACCTCTGCACGATCGATGACTTTGGCGGATGGGATGCGGCATATGATAAATTCTTCTATGACGGAGGCGTCTTCGATGAGATTTACGCACAGTAAACGAGTCATTCCCGGTTTCGGACTGACGATGGGCGTTACCATTGCCATGCTTTCTTTGCTGATCCTGATCCCGTTGGCTTCAGTATTCGTCTATGCATTTCGCATGAGCGCCGCGGATTTCCTGGAGACCGTTACAAACAGCGCTGTTTTATATGCCTTTCGGACCAGCATTGTATGTGCCCTGCTCGCAGCTTTGATCAACTGTGTATTCGGGACGATCCTGGCATGGGTACTGGTCCGGTATGATTTCCCGGGCAAACGATTTTTAGACGGACTGATCGAGCTGCCGTTTGCACTCCCGACCGCCGTTGCCGGTATCACACTTTCCAAAATGTATTCCACGACAGGCATCCTCGGCAAACCATTGGCAGGGCTCGGGATCGAGGTCTCCTATACACATCTCGGGCTTTTGGTCGCGCTGGTTTTCATCGGCATTCCTTTTGTCGTCCGCGCGATCCAGCCGGTACTGGAAAAACTGGATCCGCAATACGAAGAGGCTGCTTTTATCCTGGGCGCGAGCCGCAGGAAAACTTTTTTTCGGATCATCCTGTCTGAACTTCGCCCTGCATTGCTGACCGGTTTCGGTCTTGCTTTTGCCAGGGGCCTGGGCGAATACGGCAGCGTCATATACATCTCCGGGAACAGCGCGAAAGAGCATACACAGGTCGTTTCCTATGTGATCATGCAGAAGCTTAACTACATGGATTATGCAAGTGCCACCTCTATCGCACTGATCCTTTTGATCATCTCATTCCTGATGCTGTTATTTGTCAACATGGTACAGGTGCGGCAGTCTAAAAGAACGAATGCGGTGTAAAGCGAGGAAATGAATTTATGAAAGAAACACAAAAAGGATCTGCAGCCACACGCAATATCCTGATCATCATCGCTGTTGCGTTTGTTGTGATCATGCTGGTACTCCCGCTTGCGGCCGTGATCGGCAACTCCCTGAGAAAGGGATTTGAATTCTATATGCATGCGATCACTGCCAGGTATGTGATCTCCGCGCTCAAAGTTACGCTTCTGGCAACCGTCGTTGCCGTCGGTGTCAATACTTTTTTCGGAATGATCTCTTCCTGGGTGATCACAAAATTCTCCTTCCGCGGCAAGCAGTTTCTGGCAACATTGATCGATATTCCATTTTCGATTTCACCGGTCATCGCAGGTCTCGCATTTATCATGACGTTCGGCAGGCTTGGCTGGGCTTATCCGATTTTGGAAAACATCAGCCGCATCACCGGTATGGACATCCAGATCGTGTTTGCGCTTCCTGGTGTCCTGCTTGCAACGATCTTCGTCACATTCCCGTTTGTCTCAAGAGAGATCATCCCCGTACTCAATGCAGAAGGAAAGGACGAAGAAGAAGCAGCTGCACTGATGGGCGCTAAGGGCTTTTACATCTTTCGCAAGATCACGTTCCCACAGATGAAATGGGCACTGGTCTACGGCATCATTCTCTGTGCCGCACGCGCGCTGGGCGAATTCGGTGCAGTCGCTGCACTTTCCAAAACACGCGGGAAAACGTTTACCTTGCCACTCGAGATCGACGCGCTGTATTTATCGGGTGATTCTGATTCTCTGGTCGCCGCATTCGCGGTTTCCTCGATCCTTGTGATCATTGCGATCATTGTCCTGGTGCTGCGTAATATTATGGAGTACCGCGCAAAGCTGCGGGCTGCACAAAAGTAATGGATTGGAGTTCTGCTATGTACGTAGAATTAAAAAACATCAATAAAAATTTCGGTTCTTTTCAGGCTTCCAAAGATGTCAGCTTCGGCATCGAAAAAGGGCGCCTGGTTGCACTGCTGGGTCCGTCCGGCAGCGGGAAAACAACAATCCTTCGGATGATCGCAGGACTTGAAACACCAACATCAGGCGATATTCTGATCGACGGCGTCCGCGTCAATGATATTGCACCTGCAGACCGCGGCATCGGATTTGTATTTCAGAATTATGCTCTGTTTCGGTACATGACTGTTTTTGATAATATCGCATTCGGCCTGAAGTTAAAGAAAATGCCGGCTGCACAGATCCGTGAACGCGTTATGGAACTGTTAAAGCTGACCGGCCTGGAAGGCATGGAAAAGCGGTTCCCGAATCAGCTCTCCGGCGGCCAGAGACAGCGTGTCGCATTCGCGCGCGCACTGGCACCGAACCCTTCTCTTCTGCTTTTGGACGAGCCTTTTGCGGCAATTGACGCAAAGGTCCGCCAGGAGTTAAGAAGCTGGCTCCGCGAAATGATCTACAAGGTCGGGATCACCAGTATTTTCGTCACACATGATCAGGACGAAGCCGTAGAAGTCGCCGATGAGATCATCGTCACCAACCAGGGACGCGTTGAGCAGATCGGCACGCCTCGACAAATCTACAAAGAGCCACAGACTCCTTTTGTCTCAGAATTCATCGGTCAGTCTGCCGTCATCCCTGACTATTACAGACTGCGGGGCTTTGAATCCGGCAAAGGAAAATACACCGGTGCGATTATCCGTCCGGAATTCGTAGAGGCATTTAAGAGTGACAATCCACACTTTGCAGACCTCTTAAGCTTCTCCGAAGAAGGTGTCATCAAAGACATCCTGTTCCGCGGAAACAGTCTGGAGCTGAAGATTGACGTCGATGGCATCACGCTTTCCACTTTCCGCTCTCTCGAGCGGCGTCCTGTGGAGATCGGCGAGAAGATGAATGTCATCATTTACCGCCTGTTCGCGTTTGACAAAGAAAAATCTTATCTTCTTGAGAACGAAAATCTGGCAAACTCCAATGCCTCCCCGGAAGATATGGATGCACTGATCTATGGGGATGCAGGGTATTTTGTTTCGCATTAGCTCTCGCGAAGCCATCCGTAAGCTTATGCGCACAATGTCAATTTGACAAACCACCTCTTCTTTTCATAAGATACAGTCAAACGATAAAGGCGGTATCTGGCTATGTCTGATTATGTCCATTCTCTTTTTGATCAATTGAATACTTATGCGCAATCTGATTTCTATCCGTTTCACATGCCGGGGCATAAAAGAAATGTCTTTGCAGAAACAGTCTCTCCGGAATCCATCGACATCACGGAGATCACAGGCTTTGATGATCTCCACCACCCGGAAGGGATTCTGAAGGAAGCACAGGAGAGAATGGCCGAAGTCTTTGGTGCAAAAAAGAGCTTCTTTCTGGTAAACGGCAGCACCGCGGGTATCCTTGCCGCAATCTGCGCCTGCACGAAAAAAGGCGGGCGGATCCTCATGGCAAGAAACTGCCACAAGTCTGTCTATCACGCTGCGCTTTTACAGGAACTGGCGATCGATTACCTGTACCCAGATGTAACAGAATACGGCATTGCGGGGAGTATTCTTCCGGAGATGGTTTCTCAGAAACTATCTGAGGCAAAGACGCTGGAAGTTCCATACCAGGCGATCGTGATCACATCTCCGACCTATGACGGCATCGTATCCGACATCACTGCAATTGCCGACATCGCGCATGCATATCATATCCCGCTGATTGTGGACGAAGCGCACGGCGCGCACTTCGGATTCTCTGATGGATTTCCCAAAAAAGCGCACACCCTCGGCGCTGATATCGTCATCGAAAGCATCCATAAGACATTGCCTGCATTGACGCAGTCCGCTGCGCTCCATATTGCAGACTCGCCCTATATAAACGAAGCAAGGATCAAACAGTATCTTTCCATTTTTCAGACCAGCTCTCCATCCTATATCCTGATGGCCGGTCTGGATCAGTGTACGCAATTGTTGCAGGCCCGATCATCAGAGCTGTTTTCCTCATTCGAAAAAAAACTGACTGCCTTTTATGAAAAAGCAGCCAGTTTAAAAAATATATCTGTATTATATGCCGATGATGTTTCAATTTTTCAAAAGGATCCATCAAAAATCCTGATTTCTGCAGATAAACTGGATATCACCGGTGGCGAACTGTTTGCAATCCTTCGCGACAACTATCATTTAGAATTTGAAATGGCATCTCTTCATTATGTCACCGCCCTGACGTCAGTCATGGATACGCAAGAAGGCTTTGACCGGCTGATTCATGCATTGGAAGAAATTGATCAGATGGCATTTGCAGATTCCAAAGATATTATATCTAACAGCAACACGACTTCAACAACACCTGGATTCTTCCTGCATATTATCCAGAATCAGAAAATGCCTATTCCTCTGTATGAAGCAACCAGCCTTCCATACGAAGCCACTTCACACAACGTCGCGCCTGGAAAAATCTGCGCAGACTTCATCATTCCATATCCGCCCGGCATTCCGCTTCTGGTCCCCGGCGAACAGATTACAGAAGAACATATGGAACAGCTTTCCCAATATCTGAGAGAAGGCATCACGGTTTACGGAATTTTATAGCATCAGAACTTTCCGCCGCCTCCGCCATGCATCGTGCCGGAGCTGCCAAAGTGGATCGTGCTTCCGCCTCCGCCACGATGATCGTCATCTTTCTGAATGCGTGTACGGACAACATTTCTCCGGATAAACCTGTCTTCACAGATATCCAGATGCGAAGCATCTCCGTAGATATAAGCATTCGCACCGTGCTGCTTGCGAACCCGCTTTAAGTTCTTCTTCTGTCTTGCAGTCGCCCCGAAGCCGATACCAAAACCTAATATCACAGACAAAATACCGGAAGTGCCAAAGATCTGGTTCTTTGTCAGGGACGGTCCGCCTGTATACGGTTCTCCGTTTCTGGCCATCTCCGCCACCTCATCTACTGTGCTGCAATATGAGGTAAAGGCTCCGTAATAATCACCATCACTCAGATGCGAAACAACGCGGTCTTCGATCAGTTCGATCGCCGCATCATTCACAGCAGTGATTCCAAATCCCGTCGTAGATACATGCCAGTCACGGTCTTCCATGCTGACCAAAAGCAGCACGCCGTCCTTGTCTGCGCCCTGACCGTATCCGTTGTAATCATAGTAATCATCGGCAAACGCTTCCGGCGACTTACCTTCCAGCGTATTTACCGTGACCACTGCCACATCCATCTGTTCTTTATTGCTGACACTTGTCAGACGTTCCAGAAGATCTTCCTCTTCCCATTCTGACAAAAGATCCGCGTCATCCACAAGCAGTGGCTTAAGTCTGGATGATGGGATCACCTGCAGACCATGGCTTTCCATCACAGCCCCCATATAAGTCAGGTAATCCGCGATTCCCTCCTCATAATAGTTATTATCTGTTATGAAAACATCCCAGATCTGATCGATCTCGTCCTCCGTGAAGATATGCTCTGCACGTCCGGAAAGATAGACATAGTATTCATCTGATGTCAAAAATAGCAACACGCCATCCGGAATCGCACAGTTTTCCTGGTAGAATTCCTGCGCTCTTGTGATCGTATCCTCTTCGCTGGCACTGTTATCTTCGCCATAATAGATACCGATCCCGTAATCGTCATACAGCTTTTGCGCCTGTGCATCAAGCTGTGCGACAGCCGCTTCATCTATATTGCTCTCATTAAAGATAAATCTTCCCGCATCGAGCGCATCCAAAGCAGACTGGGCCGCAAATACCGGTTTTGCCCCCACCAGAAAAACAATGACCAGTGCAGGAAGCAGGAAGAGATAGATGATCTTACGGATCGTCAAATGATTGTTTCGTTCTCTCATATCGATCTTCCCTCCCCTATAACATAAGCAGTCCCAGTGTGATCAACACAAAGAAGATGATCACCAGGATGACACATACAACCAATCTGTGCCGTGCGAATGCCTTTTTGTCAAGTGGCAAATCGCCGATAAATTTTCCGGTCTGACCGTTCATTGCAAACAAATAGTTCTTTCCGTTCCAGGAAGTGGTCAAAAGCCAAACCGGATACAGCGCATAGGTGATCTTGGCATGCTTCCAGTCAAAATGTTCACTTTTGATCACCGCGCGTTCATATTTATTCGTCGTCGCGCGCAAAGACTCCATTGCAGAAGTCTTCATGCGGTTATTCGCCCTGTCTGTACATTCCGTGTATCCGACATCATAACGGTCAGCCAAAAAGCCTGCCAGATATGCTGTCTGAAACGGGACCGCTTCGTCAAAGTCATATGGCTCGATGGATTCCATCAGTTCGTCAATCATTTTTCTGGAACCATCCACCGGAACATGGCGCATCGCGATCCTGCCGGCCCGATGCAGCTCATAGTATTCAGTCTCTACATACTCATATGTACTGTCAGCCCACATTCTGATATTCTGCGCATCAAACCAGGCGTCAATATCCACGTCCGCGTCAAACAGCCAGAACGGAACATACACACCTTTAATGTCCTCCGGGTGATCCTGTGCAGAAAACACCTTCGGAACGTATTTTGCAGAACTGATATATTGCTTAAATCCTTTGACAGCCTTTTCCTTATCAACCTTAAACGGAATCAGGAAATCCGGTTTGAAATCCCCAGACAATTGTCCTTCCATCACCACAACGTTTCCGCAGTACGGACAATGTGTTGCTGCCGTAGTTGCATCAGCGATCACCTGTGCACCACAGTTTGGACATCCATAAACGCGCAGATCTTCACCATCCGCATCGCCCCACTGTGTGCCGCCGTCAAATGTCAGTGTATGATCACCGGCCTGCTGTGTTCCGGTCTGCAGGATCGTCTGATTATCCGGTGCAATCTCGACATTCGGCGCAAGTCCGACAGCAGCCTGGCCCGCAGCCGATTCTGATCCAACAACCTCTCCCACCTGTATATTCTCATCAAGCCCGTCGTCTTTGGCCTGAAACTCCTCCGGTGAAAACACGGAATCGCAATATGGACATTTCAACTTCTGCGAAGCTGCATCAAACGCCAGCGCTCCTCCGCAATTCGGACAATGGTAATCCATTATTCCAGCCATCCGATCACCTCCCGATGAACCTACACTACAAGTATCTTCCCTGTTATTATACGAAAAGCAGACATTCTCCGCAAGCATGGCTCATATAATAAGCCATGCCGACACGCAAAAACGACAGCCACGCTATGCGTGACTGCCGTCTGATTACTTATGCGCAAATCAACTTGGCTTTTGGCAAAACTGCTTCTAGTGTCTGCCGTGCTTTTCTGCACCGCGCAGACGTGCCATAGCTCTTGCCAGGGATGCTTTCGACTGATAGTATTCCTGAATGCTCTGCTTCTGGCGCAGTTCTTCTTCTGCCTGCTGTTTTGCCTCCTCTGCTCTGCGGATATCGATCTCTTCCGGAAGCTCGATGGTGTTCACAAATACCCGACAGGTATCCGTTGCATTGTCAAACTCCAGGAAACCGGCACTGCAGATACCGTAGATGTCTTTTCCTTTGTCATCCACGATCTTCAGCTCACCTTCACTGATCGCAGCGACACTCTCCTCATGGCCCGTCAGATACTGATAATGTCCGTCAAGCGCCGGGATAATGATCGTCTGCGCTTCGCCGTCATAAAAGACTTTATCGTGCGCGATGACTTTCAATTTGAATGTACTCATTCTCACGCACCTCCTTTATGCTCCGGCTTTCATTGCCTCAGCTTTCTTCTTAACATCTTCGATGGTTCCGACATTGAAGAATGCCTGCTCCGGATATTCATCCATCTCACCATCAATGATTGCCTTGAATCCGCGAATGGTCTCAGCAAGCGGTACATACAGACCGTCCAGACCTGTAAACTGCTCTGCTACATGGAACGGCTGAGACAGGAAACGCTCGATCTTACGTGCACGGTAAACGGTTGTCTTATCCTCATCGGAAAGCTCTTCCATACCAAGGATCGCGATGATATCCTGCAGCTCTTTATAGTGCTGAAGGATTTCCTGTACGCTACGTGCAACTGCGTAATGCTCTTCACCAACCACATCAGCTTCCAGAATACGGGAAGTGGAATCAAGCGGATCTACCGCCGGATAGATACCCTTCTCAGCGATCTTACGTGAAAGAACGGTGGTCGCATCCAGATGTGCAAATGTGGTAGCCGGAGCCGGGTCAGTCAAGTCATCGGCCGGTACGTAAATCGCCTGTACAGATGTTACGGAACCTTCCTTTGTAGAAGCGATACGCTCCTGCAGCTCACCCAGCTCGTTTGCCAGTGTCGGCTGATAACCTACGGCTGAAGGCATACGGCCGAGCAGAGCGGAAACCTCAGAACCTGCCTGTACAAAACGGAAGATGTTATCAATGAACAGAAGCACGTCTTTGTGCTCTTTATCACGGAAATACTCAGCCATTGTCAGACCTGTCTCGGCAACACGCATACGTGCTCCCGGCGGCTCGTTCATCTGTCCGAACACCAGAGCTGTCTTAGCCAAAACGCCGGATTCCGTCATTTCTGTCCAAAGGTCATTACCTTCACGGGAACGCTCTCCAACGCCGGTGAAAATGGAATATCCGTCATGCTCTGTCGCGATATTGTAGATCAGCTCCTGGATCAGTACGGTCTTACCTACACCAGCACCACCGAACAGACCGATCTTACCACCCTTTGAGTACGGAGCCAGCAGGTCGATGACCTTGATACCGGTCTCCAGGATCTCTGTTGTCGGGCTCTGGTCTTCGAATGTCGGCGGATTACGGTGGATGCTCCACATCTCCTCAGACTCAACCGGACCTTTACGATCGATCGGCTCACCAAGAACGTTAAACAGTCTTCCCAGACATTTCTCACCTACCGGAACGGTAATGCCGCCGCCGGTTGCAGTAACATCCATGCCTCTGTGGAGACCTTCGCTGGCAGCCAGCATGATGCATCGTACGGTTGCATTTCCCAGATGCTGGGAAACTTCCATAACGCATTTCTCGCCGGCATTGTCAACCACAAGCGCATCCTTAATGGCCGGAAGATCATGATCGGAAAATTCCACGTCTACTACAGGTCCCATGACCTGTACGATTTTTCCTACATTCATACTAATTTGCCTTTCTTATCTTTTCTTATTCTTCTGCGCTTTCGCGCCGGCAACTACCTCAGTAATCTCCTGCGTGATCGCTGCCTGTCTTGCACGGTTAAAGGAAATTCCCAGCTCATGCAGAATCTCTTTTGCATTATCTGTCGCATTCTGCATCGCCATCATACGGGAATTGTGCTCGCTGGCATAGGATTCAACAAGAGCACCGTAGATGGAACCGGCTACGATATTTGGAATCAGATTATCCATAACTTCGCTGACGGAGGGATGGAAGTTTGTTACCGCGGAGTATTTCCCGGCAGACTCTTCCTCTGTAAAACCGTTCATATCCAGCGGAAGCAGACGGAACATCTCAGCGTTCATACGGAACGCATTTTCCATCTTTGTGTAGACAACATAAATCTCATCCACACGGTCTTCCAGATAGTCTGTCACCAGCTGTGTTGTAATATTTCTTGCGCGATAAAGACTCGGATCCTGTACGGTATACCGGAAAGCCTCTTCCAGATTATACCCTTTGTTTTCAAAGAAATGACGTCCTGTCTCACCGATTGAGTAGAACTTCACATTCTTATACTGTTCCGCGTCATCTGTCGCAAGCTTCAACACGTTGTGGTTATAAGCACCGGCAAGGCCTTTGTCACCTGTGATTACAACATAACCCCGGACCTTTTCCTGTTCCGGTTTGTCCTTTCCAAAGTAAGGACCGGTGTAATCCTGGATTTCCTTCATCATTCTCGCAACAGCTGCACGCTGTTCAAAGAAGAACGGTTCAGTCTGTGCCAGTGTCTTTTTTGCCCTCGTCATCTTGGAAGAAGAGATCATATACATGGCATTGGTGATCTTCATCGTATCCTGGATACTTCCGATCCTTCCCTTAATCTCTTTAACACTTGCCATCTATTATTCTCCCCTGCTCATGAACTCTTTTGCAGACTCCAGAATCTTATCAGCCAGTTCATCAGACATTACCTTCGTATCTTCAAGCTCTTTCACGATCTCAGGACGCTCGATCTCGAAGAACTCCAGCATCTTCATCTGTGTTGCCTTAATCTTCTCCGGCTCTACATCAAGAAATACCTTATGTGTAGCGGTCCAGAGAGTGATAACCTGATCAGCCATGCTAAGCGGTTTTCCAAGCGGCTGCTTTAAGAGTTCCATCAGGCCTTTACCATAACGCAGCTGTTCTTTTGTTGCGTCATCCAGGTCAGATGCAAACTGTGTGAAGACTTCCATCTCACGATACTGTGCAAGGTCCACACGAAGGGAACCTGCTGCCTTCTTGGTCGCTTTTGTCTGTGCCGCACCACCAACTCGGGATACGGAAAGACCAACGTTAACGGCCGGACGCTGTCCGGAGTTGAACAGGTTACTTTCAAGGAAGATCTGTCCGTCTGTAATGGAGATAACGTTTGTCGGGATATAAGCCGATACGTCACCATCCTGTGTCTCAATGATCGGCAGTGCGGTAATGGAACCACCGCCTGCTTCCGGGCTCAAGCGGCTGGAACGCTCCAGCAGTCTTGAATGCAGATAGAAAACGTCACCCGGATAAGCCTCACGGCCCGGAGAACGCTCCAGCAGCAGAGACAGCGCACGGTATGCTACCGCATGCTTGGACAGATCATCATAGATGATCAGAACGTCCTTGCCCTGATACATGAAATACTCTGCAAGTGCCGTACCTGCATAAGGTGCGATAAACTGAAGCGGTGCTACATCACTTGCAGTAGCTGCTACGATGGTTGTATATTCCATCGCGCCGTGTGCTTCCAGCATACCCTTTACCTTAGCGATCGTAGATGCCTTCTGGCCGATCGCTACATAGATACAGATACAGTCCTGACCCTTCTGGTTAATGATCGTGTCAGTCGCGATCGATGTCTTACCTGTCTGACGGTCACCGATGATCAACTCACGCTGTCCACGTCCGATCGGGAACATGGAGTCGATGGAGAGGATACCGGTTGCCAGCGGTACGGCAACTGACTTACGATCTACGATACTCGGTGCAGGGCTCTCTACCATACGATAGTCATCTGCTTCGATCTCACCCTGTCCGTCAATCGGTGCACCAAGTGCGTTGATAACACGGCCGATAAACTTATCACCGACCGGAATACCTGCTTTTTTCTCGGTTCTGGTTACTTTCGTTCCTTCACTGATGCCGGCGTCACTACCGAACAGGATAATACCCATTTCACTCTGGCGTACGTCCTGTACCATACCCTTAACGCCGTTCTCAAACATAACGATTTCACCGTACATAGCTTTGTCGATGCCATAAACAGTTACGATTCCATCACCAACGGAGATGACGGTACCGACTTCTTTGTCCTTGGCTTCGAACTCAAAATCGTTTATCTCTTCTTTTAAGATGGAGATAATATCGTGCGAACTAATTGCGCCCATCTTACTCACCTCCTGCTAACTTGTTACGCAAACCTGCTATTCTTCCGCGAAGACTCCAGTCGTATTCACTTCCTTCGACTTCCAGAACAAATCCGCCGATCAAAGATGCATCCTCTTCTTTTACAAGATTGACATCCTTTGTCCCATACTTATCACAAAGAAATGCTTTCATCTCTTTTTCCTGTGTTTCAGTAGGCGGCGTGACATAACGCAGTTTTGCGTCCAAAACCTGCTGATGTTCGTTCACATACTGCTGATAGCCCTCTACGATCTCCGGGAAGAACTCCATATCCGCCTGACGGCAGAGAACCTTTAACAGATTTCTGCTCTTTTCCGGAAAGATCCGGTCGATCGCAGCATACTTCTGTTCATTGTATACGGCAGGACTTTTCAGGATGCCTGCCAGACACGGTTCCGCATCGTAGATCTCCAAAGCCTCATTCATGACCTCTACAGGCATCTCCAATGCACCCAGCGCCTTTACATATTTATTCGCTGTTATTGTCATTCGCTTTTACCTGCTTTCGTCAAGAACTCGTTATAAAGCTTCTCATTTGTCTCAGCATTGCTGGCCCCGCCAATAATCTTGGCAGCTGCAAGCAGTGCAAGCTCTCTTACTTCAGCCTGTGCGTCCTTCATCGCTTTTTCGCGTTCCTGCGCAATGGTTTCATTGGCTTTCTTGATAATATTTTCAGACTCTGCCTTCGCCTCGCCTACAATACGCTCATATTCAGCGTCTGCACGGCCTCTGGCATCTTCCACGATCTGACGTGCTTCAATCTTCGCATTCGCCAGAGAGTCCTCATATTCTTTCTGAAGAGAAAGCGCTTTCTCTTTCTCATCTTTCGCCTGTTTGAACTTGCTGTTGATAGAATTCTTTCTGTCATCCAGCGTTTTCTGCACGCGATTGTACAGGAACTTGCGATAAATCAGATACAGAACGATCAGGTTTACAATTGTCCATACAATGGTCAAATTAAAACTTATCATGTTCTGCCTCCTGTGCCCGCCTTTTGCCTCTTACAAAGCTTACGGGCTGCATTGCATATCTTAATGTTCTCTGTACACCCGATTATGCCATTACCAGGATCAGAATAGCTACTACCAGACCATAGATAGCGGTTGCCTCTGCAAGTGCACAACCAAGGATCATGGTGGTCATGATTCTTCCGCCTGCCTCAGGCTGTCTTGCTGTAGCTTCTACCGCACCTGCGGTTGCGTTACCGATACCAATACCTGCACCAATACATGCGAGTGCTGCAATACCTGCGCCAATAGCTGTTACTGACATAACATTTTCTCCTTTTTACTCTTTTTTCTTTTTTGTACAAGTTTTTTTGTTACTTTGTTACCTGACAGATCGATCCGGGATCTGTCCTTTGTGTTACTCTGCTTCAAGATCTTCCGTCGCCTCACCGATATACAGTGAAGTCAGGAATGCAAAAATGAATGCCTGAAGCAATCCGTCGAAGATATCGAAATACAGACCTGCAATGGCCGGTACAACGACAGGAACCGCAATATGGATCAGTTCCATGATAACGAATCCACCTAACATGTTACCGAAAAGTCGCATGCTCAGCGAGAACAGACGGATGAAGATATCCAGGATATTGAACGGTAACATCATCATTGTCGGATGCTTAAAAGATTTCAAGAATCCGCCGAATCCTCTTGCGCGAATGTTCGCGAACTCTACCAAAAAGATAGACATCAAAGCCATACCTACGGTAATGTTCAGGTCTTTCGTCGGCTGTGCGAACCCAAATAGCGGCAACAGGTTCATAACAGCGATGAACATAACAAGGAACATGAAATATGGTACATATCCCTTGGCGTTCGGACCAACAAGACGGCCGAAAAATCCTTTGAATTTTTCATGCGCCCACTCTAATGCAAGCTGTCCTTTTCCCGGATTTTCTACACTTAGTTTTCTCGTTGCGAGAAGCATAAAGACGATGATCACTGCCATGGCGATCCACATAACTACCAGCGACTCCTGGATCTTAATACCGCCGCCGATCGGAACCGTAAACAATGTCTTCACTTCTAGACCCGCAGAGATTTCTTCTTGAATGTTTCCCGTATCCGGTCACCTCCCCCTTTTTTAAATTTTTTTGCAGAGCAGCTTTCCGCTATAAAGCCTACTCCCCCTTATAACTGTAAAAATACAATCATGTTTTTATTTTAGTGCAACAAAGCAAAAAGTCAATGAATTTTTTGGAAATCCGTCATGTAATTTTTATTTACCTTATTCATAAAAAAGAATTATTCATCCGAATTCCGCATAACAAAACAGAGATCGCAAAAATGCGATCTCCGTTTATCCGGTCATATGTTATCTATTCTTCCGAGTTTTGTTTATTCTCATCGACAGGATTTTCCTCCGGCATATCTTCTTCCTCCGATTCGACAGTCATTTCGATATCCTCTGCCGTCTCATCCTCGTCATCCAGATCAAAATCCTCTACTTCCCCAATCACAGGTGCGGACGTCTGTTTTACCTTCGAAAGAATCTTCTTTTGCTTCCGTCTTCTGAAGGCCCTTCTGATCGAAAAGATGATGATCAGAATGAGTGCAACCAGGATTGCAAGACCTGTTAATGATTTCAGCATGCCGAGCTCTTTTGCCAGAGTTTTTACCTGCTCAATGAATCCGGTGACTCCTGATGCATTGGCGGGTTCCTCAACAGCAGCACTCACATCCGGCAGGATCTGCCGCACCTCTTCTGTCGCCACCAGGATCGGCGTTCTTCCCACTTCATTGCCGCCATAAGTATAGATCACTTCACCGGTCTGGCTTCCGTCATCCGCTGTCGTATAAACAACCTCCGGTGTCGTATCGGCAATCGTAACATCATTCGGCAGCGTCAGCATCGCGTCCGGATTGATCTCGACACTTTTGATCTGCCTGCCTTCCGGAACGGTATACCCTTCCGTCAGCGCTTCCTGATCCAGTCTGGTCTCGTTTTCTTTGATATTAACATTGTAAAAGTTTGCAAATCCGTATTCGAACAGATCCTCTGTCTCAGTATACTGTGCATCTCCCCGTGAGCGAAGCACAACACAGGCCAGTCGGTGACCGTCTTTTTCGGCGTATGTGACCAGCGTATGCAGTGCGGCTTTCGTATACCCCGTTTTACCGCCTGTCGCCGGTTCGTAGAGGAACTTGTCTGTCTTCTTCCCGCAGATCATCTTATGATGATTGTACATCAGAACTTCTTCATCCTGCATGTTTGTCGCAGGGATCCGGTATTCCTCGGTACCGACGATCTCACGGAACATCTCATTCTGATATGCGGCTCTCGCGATCTTTGCAAGATCTCGTGCGGTTGTCACATGTTCTTCATCCGGCAAGCCGTTCGGATTCGTAAAATGCGTATTGGTACATCCAAGCAGTGCCGCCCGGTCGTTCATCATCTGCACAAAAGCATCATGGTCTCCGCCCGTAACATGCTCCGCCAGTGCATAGGCACACTCATTTGCAGAAGCCAGCATCAGTGCATACATACACTGCTCTACCGTCAGCTGTTCGCCTTCCATTCTCCAGATGCCGGATCCTTCGGTATTGTTAACTGAATCCGCAGAGAATGTGACAACATCGTCCATCGACGCGTTTTCCAGTACCAGCATTGCCGTCATGATCTTTGTGGTACTTGCGGGATAATCCTGCGCGTCAGCATTTTTTTCATATAACGCAACGCCGGTATCCAGATCGATCAGGATCGCTTTGTCCGACCATAATGCATCCGGTCCCACAGGCCAGGTGACCCCTTGCTCTGTCGCACGGATCTCCAGATCATTCTGCGGACCTTCCGGCAAGACCTCTTCTTCCGGCTCGGCGGAACTGTCCTCCTCTTCTTCCTCGGCCGCCCAGGCTGTAACCGGCATAAACGAAATGCCTGACGAAAAAGCAAGCAGGGCCGCAAACAGGAGGATCAGAAAGTTGTATCTTCTCTTCTTTTCTTTTCTAATCATACAGTTTCTCCCAAAAATCATTCTCCCTAGTATAACCTGCTTTTTGCGATTCGTCAAAACTTATGCTTTTTGACATGCATTGCTTTTTGGCAATTCTCATTACATGTCACGAAAAACAAAACTTGATTTTCTTGATTTTTCTCCGCCACCTATTCACTCGGTCTCCGCGGGATGACAGGTTTGCACCCGTCTCCGACCTCGTTGTTATGCTCGAAAAATCTTCGAAAATACTGCGAAAATTGTTTTTTGTGACATGTAATTGATAATCTGCCACTTGCTGAATGCATATGTCACAACAGATTGCTGTACCATCGCTTTTTCTGTAGAGAGCAACTGTGTGGCATATCTTTAGCAAGTGTCAAAAGTATGATTATTTACAGAAAAACCTCCGGCGGACCAAACTGTCAGCCGGAGGCTCTCTTTTGAGTAGATTCTATGGATGGAAGGATCAGAAATCAGTAAAGTTCTTCTCTTTTCTCTTCTCAAGGAAAGCTGTCATACCTTCTGTTTTATCATGTGTCGAGCAGGTGATGCCAAACAGGTTAGCCTCATACTCAACGGCATTCTTGATATCCATATCATATCCGTTATTGATCGCTGCTTTTGCGATCGCAACAGCGTAGCTTGCATTCCGTGCGATCTTTCCTGCAAGCTTCTTCGCCTGTGCCATCAGCTCTTCAGCCGGATATACATGGTTTACAAGACCGATTCTGTATGCTTCCTGCGCATCAATATTGGTGCATGCAAAGATCATCTCTTTTGCACGTCCCATGCCGATCAGGCGAGCCAGACGCTGTGTTCCGCCAAAGCCCGGGATGATGCCCAGACCTGTCTCAGGCTGTCCGAACAGTGCGTTCTCAGAAGCCAGACGGATATCACATGCCATACAGATCTCACAGCCGCCGCCAAGTGCAAAGCCATTAACCGCTGCGATCGTAACCTGACGCATGTTCTGCAGTTTAAAGAACGGCTCAGCCGCGCGCATGCCGAACGCACGTGCATCTGCTGCACTGAAATTAACCATTTCAGAAATGTCTGCGCCGGCAACGAAAGATTTTTCTCCGGCACCTGTCAGGATCAGAACCTTGATGTTATCATTTGCCTCAACCTCTGTCAGGCACTCATTCAGCTCTGTCAGTGTCTCGCTGTTTAACGCGTTCAGCGCTTTCGGGCGATTGATCGTAAGTACGGCAATCGGGCCATCCACTTCAAGAATCAGATTGTTCATGGCAATTCCTCCTTTTTTCTTTCCGATACTTAAATAAAAGCTTTGCCCTTAGTATACACCTTTCCAGGACATCTTAAAAGGGTTTTTGTGAAAAAAATGTCAATGGTTTGCTTCTACTTAAAAATCAGATACACTGTTGTTACAATCTAATCTTACTTTTTACAGAAAGGAGCTTTCATGAGATATCCTGAATTTTTACCCGAAAACGGAACGATCGGTTTCATCGCTCCGTCATTTGGCTGTAATATCGAGCCCTATCAATCTGCCTTCCGAAATGCTTTGAAAACGTTTCAGTCAAAAGGCTATCAGACAAAGCTTGGTCCGAACTGCTTTGAAGGAAGCGGCATCGGCATCAGTAATACGCCGGAAAAATGCGCTCAGGAATTCATGGATGCCTGGCAGGACAAAGAATCAGACATCCTGATGTCCTGCGGCGGCGGCGAGCTGATGTGTGAAATCCTTCCATATGTTAATTTTATGACAATAAAAAACACCCCCGCCAAATGGTTTCAGGGGTATTCAGATAATACCAATCTTGCATTTTTACTGGCAACGATATGTGATACCGCTGCTGTTTACGGCCCCTGCGCGCCGGCATTTGGAATGGAGCCGTGGCATACATCTTTAGAAGATTCCTTTTCCATTCTGACAGGAAGTTCTGTCTGTGATACGGATTCTGCTTCTTTTACCGTTCATGGCTATGACCTTTATGAGATTGAAAGTCTGAAAGATGAAGAACATCCCCTCGTACCTTATAACGTAACGCAGCCCGTGATCCGTAAACGGTTTCCGGACGAAAACACCGCATTTTCCGGTCGTCTGATCGGCGGCTGTCTGGACATTTTATGCATGCTCTGCGGCACAAAATACGATCAGGTTAAGGCTTTTAATGATCGATATGCAGACGATGGGATCATATGGTTTCTGGAAGCCTGCGACTTAAATGTCCTCTCGATCCGCCGCGCCGTCTGGCAGCTCGATCAGGCCGGCTGGTTTTCCCATGCTAAAGGTTTTTTGATCGGTCGTCCGTTAAACGGCGAAGCTTTGTTTGGCCTTGATCAGTATGATGCTGTCACAGAAGTCCTGAAAAAATATGATGTTCCGATCCTGATGGATCTCGATATCGGACATCTGCCGCCGATGATGCCCCTGATCGAAGGAAGCATGGCAGATGTAAAGATTGCCGGGAATGATCTGACGATTCGGATGGATTTGATTTAAAAATATTTTAACGTCGGATCCTCAAGCTTGTGATTTGCCACATGCTTCAGATAATAGATCGCTTCCGGAATCTGCGGAATCAGCAATACGAGCATCGTGATTCCAGCCTCGATCGCAAGATAACTCATATCATATTTGATGCAATAGAGGAGATTCGGCCAAAACCCGACTCTGTCCGGCGGATAAAACAATACCGCTGAAACAATATAGCATATCCCCATGCAGAGGACGCCAAGCAAATACCCGCAGCGCAGTTTTCCGGGTTCTCTTTGGATGTCATCATGTGATTTGACCCAAGGCATCTGTTTCACTCCTTTGCGTGAAGGCAGAAGTCCACCAATCGCAAATACGCCACAGGCAACCGGGTACTCAAGCACCAGTGCCATTGGCGCATAATTAATGTATTCTCCGGTCAGCCAGGTTATGAGCAGTTTGGCAAACCCAAACACCACAGAAACCCACAGGCCATGTTTTGGTCCGAAAAAGAATGTGATCAGCCACAAAAAGAACAGGCTGAAATAAGTAACCGCTCCGCCGTCAGACAGAACCACCGGTTTGGCGGCAGATAGCAGCGTTGCGATCGCAAAAAGAACGATCGTCCAGAACCAGCGTTTATTCCAGAAAAAAGCCTGCCAGCTGACTATATAGTTTTGATTCTCACTCTGCTTCTTCATCTCTGATTCCTACCGTCGAACTGAAATATGCCGTTTGCGTCGGATGATATTGTATATCACGATAAAAGCGACGATCCCGCCGAACAATGTATAATTATATGTGCTGTCGGCATAAGCTGCCTGTATATCCAGATGTTTGTATAAGACCTGAAGGATTTCCACAAAAAAAGGCTGTACACTGATGACCGCAAGGATGATCGCCACAACATTAATGATAAGGCCGGTCCGGCTCTCTGAAATGGCTGCCTTTACATCCACGATCTGATTCAGAAAATCCTGATGCTCTGCATACTCCTGTTTCAGCTCATCATTCAGGAAAGCTTCTCTGATCACCGCACTTTCCTGCTGTGATGCCAGATATTTAAAATTCTGTTTCTCCCAGAACCGGATCGTTTTCCCATACTCCTGATCGATCTCCAGTTTTATTCGGAACGAAACCTCACCTTCATTTTCCAGAAGATCTGTGACTTTTGTATTCACTTTTTCCAAAGCGGTATTTTGAAACAAAACCAGAATGACAATAAACAGATAATCAGCCACATCACAGATCCGGTCTTCGACCTTTTCTGCAAAATCATTTTTAACATACGCGATCGACCGCGATGACAGATATGCTTCATAATCAGAAAACTGCGCTCTGTTTGTTTGGCACATTTCCCGCAACTCATCACTGTCTATATCATATTCCGTACTCATATTATTAAATGCTTCTGCTGCGAGAATATCCTGGAATTCTCTTTCATCAACCGGCTTTGCCGACATATAGTCCAGACATTTTGCAGGTCCGCATGCATGCAGTCCGAAGTTTTGCAGCAGATATTCATAAAACGGAACATACTGCTTTGGATTTTCCGGATCACGGATTTTCAGATAACCATATGACATCTGATCCATCATCTGTGTTGTGGAATACGGATAAGAATGGAACATGATCGTCAGCACGAAAAGATGCGTTTTGCGGTGTGCTGTCAAAACCACATGCCCGCGCACATCACCGATCACGATTTCCTGCTCTTCTTCCGGATCATCCGATTGTTTTTCGGCATTTGTGACCCAGCGGTATTTCTGTCCGGGCTCTACCGTTGCACCATCCTTATCTCCAAAAGTTTCCAACGGATAATCATCGGTTGTATGCAGAAAATCAAAACATCCAAGATCGATCAGATCCATATCTCTGACGACTGCATTGCTGCATTCATAACTAAGATAGTTCTGCATCTGCTCCATTAAAAGGGCTGTCAGAGGATCTCCTTCTCTCTTCTTCTGTTCTTTTACAAATCTGCTCACCCGCAGGTTTGCACTGTGTTCTGCCATCGGAAGGAAAATATAGAGATCATCCTGATATGACTTAAAATAGAGGTCATGCGCCAGAAGCTTGCGAAGCCGGATCTCATCACACAGATAAACCGTATTACCGTCTCCCATCACCCGGAGTTCCCGGAACAAATAATTCACAAGCGCTTTTTTCCCATGAGAAGAAACCGCTGTTGCGGCGATATCCGTAATTGGAAAACCATCTGCTTCTTTCTGATTCAGCCAGGTAATAAAATCATCACTCAAGAGCCGGATCACTTCCGTCCCCTGGTAATCCGGATGGATCGCAAAAGACATGATAAACAGGTGGTTCCCCTCCGCTCTGTATTCAGCGATCTCCTCCGGCAGGATGTCATCATCCCGAATGACTTCAGAACGCCACAGATTATCCTGATACAGCTTATCCTCGCAGGGAAAGAAATTCAGGTATCCTGCCAGATTACCTGTCTCCAGATCCTCTACAAAGATATAGGAGTCCGGATTTTTCTCATAGCGCATGATCGTATTGTACTCATCGCCCCAATACTTTTCTTCATAGCAGGCATGATCAACATAATCCAGTTTTTTCAGATAAAAAACATCTACATCTGTTCCATGCAGGATGCAGAATCCTTTCTTCTTTCCAAACATCAAGGTCACTCCAAAAGCAAGCGGTTTCAGGTTTATTTATCCTTCAGTTCCACCGTCACGACGGATCCGTTTTTCACCAGTTTCAGCGATTTCAAGCCCCCGATCAGATCAGACAGGGAACTCTTATGATAATTGCTGATGTCAAAGTCTGCCCAGCGGTTCTGCAGCTTGCTGCCGATTTCGCCAAGCGTCGTTTCCTTATCTTTGTTATTGTTTGCAATGATGATTCCGCGTACCCGGCGCTCGATCGTGCGAAGAGAAATGATATTTCGGGTATCACGTTCCGGTGTCTTCCCTTTCTCCTTTTCTGCTTCTTTTTTCAATGCAGAAAGGTTGATAAATTTATTATATGCCGCGATCAATGCATTCGGCGTCTTATCTTCGCCCATGCCGATCACCATCATATTTTCTTCCCGCAGGCGGCTTGCCAGTCTGGTAAAATCGCTGTCACTCGACACGATGCAGAACCCGTCCACCTTCCCGGTATACAAGATGTCCATGGCATCGATGATCAGAGAAGAGTCAGTCGAATTCTTTCCCGTCGTATTGCTGTACTGCTGGATCGGTGTGATAGAATTCTCCAGCAGCACACGTTTCCATTTGGTCGCTTCGGGGCGGGTCCAGTCACCGTAGATCCGGCGGTAGGTCGTCACCCCTTCCTCATTAATCTTATCTAATATGATATCGATATAGTCTGCTGATACGTTATCGGAATCGATCAGCAGCGCGATTCGTTTTTCTTCCATGTTATATGTTTCTCCTTTTTATGTTTTGTTTTAAGCAGAAAAGAATATCAACAAAACAACTGTGCAGGCTGTGGTACTACGCTTCTCTGACAGATTTATACCATACCTTTGAAATATACGCTATTGGTATCACATAACCTGCCAGCAAATGATACCAACGGTCAGAAGATTGCGTACGAACTGGTAATATAAATGAAGTCATGAAGTAATACCAAAAGCCATTGTCAAAGCCTACCGGTATATAACAACATACTAATAAATGATACCAGCAGACATCGTCATTCGCGACTGGTATGGTTTTTGCGTTTAAATATTATATTAATGCCTGATTAACTGAAAGAATGGTACTATTCTATCTGCTTACCAAACACGAATTTCCCACTCATCTCTCAATAATCATCTTACAAATAGGATTCCCCATCTCCGAGAACTTCTGCTCATATTCTGTCATGACATTTCCTTCGTTAAGAACTGCGTCATGATGCAGATCTGTTGTACTCGCGATCAGTTTCCATCCGGCCGGTTCTACCTGCTCCAAAGACCACGCAAACAAGTCCTGATTATCCGTCTTGAATTCGATGCAGCCTTTCTTTGCGAGAATATGATCATAGCGCTCCAGATAGCGTGTGGACGTCAGACGGCGCTTTGCATGCCGGTCCTTCGGCCACGGATCGGAAAAGTTCAGATAGATCCGGTCCACTTCTCCCTCCGCAAATACATCACAGATCTCCTCTGCGTTCATGCTGATGAAAAGCACGTTAGGAAGCGGATCTTCATCATATTTCTGCAGTGCACGCACCAGAACGCTGTCATAACGTTCAATACCGATGTAATTGATCTCCGGATGGAGTCTTGCCATGTCCATGACAAAACGGCCCTTCCCCATGCCGATCTCGACATGGAGAGGACCATTATTTGAAAACTGCGTCTGCCAGTTTCCCTTATTCTGCTTTGCTGCTTCATCCTGAAAGCATCTTTCGTGTCCGGCGACCGCTTCCGCGGCGCCGGGTACGTTGCGAAGTCTCATATGTCTTCTCCTTTCGTGATAAGCTCACGGATGACTCCGTTGCTATGCAACTCCCGTCATCCTACGTTCACTCACAACTCGCCTCGCTCCCGTATGGTCGCGTGGCTTTATTGTTCGTGTCCGTTACCCTGCGTCATAGCCGTCGTATTGCCTGCAAGCAGTCATACGCCGTCTGCGACGCAGGAGCTTATCACTCCAGTTCACTTGCGCCTGTATACAGCTGATAGTATGTTCCCTTCTTTTCGAGCAGGCGCTCGTGGTCGCCGCGCTCGATGATATGTCCATGATCCAATACCATGATGACATCCGCGTTCTGGATCGTTGAAAGTCTGTGTGCGATGACGAATACGGTTCGTCCTGCCATCAGTGCATCCATACCGCGCTGTACGATTGCCTCGGTACGGGTATCGATGGAAGATGTTGCCTCATCCAGCACCATAACCGGCGGATCCGCAACTGCTGCGCGGGCGATCGAGATCAGCTGACGCTGGCCCTGGGACAGGCCACTTCCGTCTCCCGAAAGCACTGTATTATAACCATCCGGCAGCATCCGGATAAAGCCATCCGCATTCGCCAATTTTGCTGCATGGATACATTCTTCATCTGTAGCGTCCAGACGTCCGTAACGGATGTTCTCCATAACCGTTCCTGTAAACAGATTGACATCCTGTAAAACCACACCCATCGAACGGCGCAATGAAGGCTTCGCAATGCGTCCGATGTCGATGCCGTCATAAGTGATGCTGCCGCCCTGAATGTCATAGAAACGGTTCAGCAGATTGGTGATCGTCGTTTTACCTGCGCCGGTCGCGCCGACAAATGCCACCTTCTGGCCGGGTTCCGCAAACAAGTTGATATCAAACAATACCTGTTTGTCTTCCACATAGCCAAAGTCGACATGCTCCATCGTAATGCGTCCTTCCATCGGAACCATTTCGATGCTGCCATCTTCCTGCGGCACCTTCCATGCCCAATGACCGGTCCGCTCTTCGCACTCAGTCATCGTTCCATCTTCTTCTATGCGTACTCTTGCCAGATTGACTTCACCGGTATTTCCTTCTACCTTCTCATCCATCAGTTCAAAGATACGTTCCGCACCGGCAAGCGCCATGACGATAAAGTTGATCTGGCCGGACACCTGTGCCAGCGGATTGACAAAGCTTCTTGAAAGCTGCAGGAATGCAGCGATTCCACCAAGCGTCATCACACCGATGCCAGTGATCGTCGGATTGATCACACCGGCGATGCCAAGCGCGCCGCCAACGATCGCGATAATAACATAAAGAATAAATCCGAGGTTGTTCATGATCGGCATCAGAATGTTCGCAAAGGTATTCGCCTTTGCAGCATTGATCCGCAGATCTTCATTCACAACATCGAACTGCTCTTTTGCCTTTTCCTCATGGCAGAACACCTTAACGACCTTCTGGCCGTTGATCATCTCTTCAATATAGCCATTTACCACACCGAGAGACTGCTGCTGTTTGAGGAAATATTTCCCGCTCTTTCCGGCAATAAAACCAATCGTCGCAAAAATGATCACGCAGAACGCTACCACTACCAGCGTCAGCCAGATACTGATCGACAGCATCGCGATAAACACAGCAATGATCGTGATTGAAGATGACAGGATCATCGGGATACTCTGTGAAAGCATCTGCCGGAGTGTATCGACGTCATTGGTATAATGACTCATGATATCGCCATGTGTATGCGTGTCAAAATACCGGATCGGGAGCTTCTGCATATGCTCAAACATATCATCCCTGATTCTCTTCTGAATGCCCTGTGAAACGACAACCATCAGGCGCTGATACATATACCCTGCAAACGCACCGATCAGGAAGATGATCAGGATCTGAATGATATAATATGCCAGCCCTGCCAGATCCGGATTGTTCTGTGTCACAAGCGGCGTGATGTAATCATCGATCAGACTCTGAATAAACGTACTGGATATTGCTGTTACAACAGAACTGATGATGACAAAAATAATGACCAGTGTAAAACGGAGTTTGTATTTTCCCAAATAGGAAAACAGCCGTTTGATCGTCCCTTTCGCGTCTTTGGCGGTACGCGCCCGTCTGTGTGTCACGGCATGGTTGCCGTGTCCGGAATCATGTTTGATATGTTCAGCCTGCTGGTTTTGCATGGTTTCAGGCTGCATGTTTTTCTTCTCATTCATCCTGCAGCCCTCCATTCTGCTGTGATTCAAACACTTCTCTGTAGATGATACTCTTCTCAAGAAGCTCTTCATGGGTTCCGACATCCGTGATCTTACCATCATCTAGGACAACGATACGGTCCGCATCTTTTACGGAAGAGATTCTCTGCGCGATAATGATCTTCGTCGTATCCGGGATCTCCTCTAAAAATGCCTGACGGATTCTGGCATCTGTCTTGGTATCAACCGCGCTCGTCGAATCATCCAGAATCAGAATCTTCGGTTTTTTCAACAATGCCCTTGCGATACACAGACGCTGACGCTGCCCTCCGGAAACATTGGTTCCGCCCTGCTCGATCCAGGTGTCATATTTTTCCGGGAATCCCTGGATAAAATCATCTGCCTGTGCCAGCTGACATGCATGCACCATTTCTTCATCCGTAGCGTCTTCCTTACCCCAGCGCAGATTATCCTTGATTGTTCCGGAAAACAGGATGTTTTTCTGAAGAACCATCGCCACATCATTACGAAGGGTCTCCAGATCATAGTCTCTGACATCTACACCGCCAACCGTAACGCTGCCGGCTGAAACATCATAAAGGCGCGGGATCAGCTGTACCAGACTCGACTTCGAAGAACCGGTACCGCCAATGATACCAATCGTCTCACCCGATCTGATATCCAGATTGATCTGATCCAAAACAGGCTTTTCCGCCCGCTCTGAATAAGAAAAGTTAACATCAGAAAACCGAATGGAACCGTCTTTGACTTCCATAACCGGATTTTCCTTATTCTGAATATCGCTCTCTTCCTTCAACACTTCTACCATACGTTCCATGGACGCACGCGCAATGATGAACATGACAAATACCATGGAGATCAGCATCAGACTCATCAGGATCTGTAAGGCATAGGTAAACAGACTCATCAGCTGACCGGTTGTCAGTCCGCCTGCTCCCGCGATACCTCCGGAAGCGATGATCGTCTTTGCGCCAAACCATGCGATCGCAATGATGCATCCGTAGATCGCCAGCATCATGATCGGGAAGTTGATGACGATCGTCCGCTCTGCCTTCATGAAATACTGATAAATCGTATCGGAGATCTTGTTAAACTTTCCAATCTCAAAATATTCCCGGCGGAAGGATTTTACCACGCGGATACCGTGCAGGTTTTCCTGCGTCACCTCATTCAAGCTGTCATATGTCTTGAACACCTTCTCAAACAGCGGGTGTACTTTGGTAGCAAGCATCAGAAGCGCAAAAAGAATGATCGGAATGATCACCACGAAAATGAGCGCCAGCTTAGCATTTATCATAAACGACAATACCAGGGCCGCGATCAGCATGATCGGACTTCGCGCCAGCGTACGGATCGCCATCTGATACGCATTCTGCACGTTTGTGACATCCGTCGTCAGACGCGTAATGATACTCGCCGTTGAAAAACGGTCAATATTGGAAAACGAATAGTTCTGTACCTTATAGTACATATCCTGTCGCAGATTCTTGGCAAATCCCGCAGACGCTACCGCTGCACAGCGGCCGGAAAGCGCGCCGAAAAACAGGGATACAAACGCCATCACCAAAAGTGCGATCCCGATTCTTACGATCACACTCATATTTCCTGCTTCAATACCACGGTCGATCAGGATCGCCATGACATAGGGAATCGCCACTTCCATGACAACCTCTCCGATGATCGTCACGGGAGCGAGGATACTCGGCCGCTTATATTCCCGCAGGGACTTCATTAAAAACATCAGGTTCTTACGCATGTCAATTCCTCGTTGTTTTATATTTATATAACTGCTCACCCCCGCCTCCCGTCATTCGCAAAATTTTGATTTTGACTTAACGAATTATGTTATCAAAATTTTGCTCATTTGGGGGCGGTCCCTATTCAGGAACTTCTTCAAAAACCAGCATGTTTACGTGAGCAAGCTCCCGACACATGCTGCTCTTTGAAGACGCCTGAGCAGTTACTCTATAACTACAAAAATAGCGCTCGCACAGACACGTCTCAAGCACTGGTCTGCGGGCACTTTCTTAACCGTACATAACAGGGCTATTATACTTTGTTGTATCAATGATTTCAAGTGATTTGCATAATCGTTCAACATGATTATCCAAAAAAGAACTGCCACACATCTGCGCAGCAGTTCTTTTTCATCCATAAACAACTCTTATTTCTGGCTTCTTCCGATCTCAAGACCTTTCTCAAATGCCTCTTTGTTCAGCGGAAGCAGTTTTGCCTTGGATGCCAGCTTATGCTCGATCGTTCCCCATACGACTTCCGGAGAAACAACCTCTGAATAGCCGATGTAAACGCCAAGCATGATAACGTTCAGCACTTTTGCGTTGCCCATCTCAAGCGCCAGCTCTGTTACCGGTGCTTTTACAACCTTGACATCCGGTCTGTCTGTCGGCTCATCAACGATGGAGCTGTTGATGTAAAGTGTGCCGCCTTCTTTCAATGTCGGCAGGAACTTTGCCAGAGACGGTCCGTTCATAACGATCAGATCATCCATGACATCACCAAGCGGTGCGCCTACCTGCTCATCAGAGATGACAACGAAGCAGTTTGCGGTACCGCCACGCTGCTCTGCGCCATAGGACGGGAAGAAGGTGACATTTTTATCTGTAGAATCGCAGGTTGCCTGCGCCAGGAATTTTCCAAGCGTCATAACGCCCTGTCCGCCGAATCCGGCTACACATAAATTAGTTTCCATAGTCTTCTCCTTTCCCTTACGCAATCGTATCTCTGATCACACCCAGCGGATACTCCGGAAGCATCTTCTCTTCGATGAAATCCAGAGACTTCATCGGATCAAGTCCCCAGTTGGTCGGGCAGCTTGTTACGATCTCAACGATCGAGAATCCCTTGCCTTCCAGCTGATTCTTAAATGCTTTTGTGATCGCTTTCTTGGTCTTCATGACATTCTGCGGATTGTTGCAGCTGGTACGCTCGATATATGCCGGTGCGGTCAGCTTGTCTAAGATTTCTCCCATATGCATCGGATAACCGTGCTCTTCTGCAATACGTCCCTTCGGAGCAGTAGAAGCCTTCATGCCAAGCAATGTCGTCGGAGCCATCTGTCCACCGGTCATACCATAGATACCGTTGTTGATGAAGATAACCGTAAAGTTCTCTCCACGGTTTGCCGCGGAAATAGACTCAGCCAGACCGATCGAAGCAAAGTCGCCGTCACCCTGATAGGTAAAGATCAGAGAATCCGGACTTGCTTTCTTCATACCTGTTGCAACGGCACATGCACGTCCGTGCGGTGCGGTAATGGTATCGTAAGCAATGTAATCCATATGAAGGCCGCAGCAACCGATTCCGGTAACCAGTACGGATTTGTCGATTACACCCAGCTCATCAATTACTTCGCCGATCAGCTTGATGACCGTACTATGCATACAACCAGGACAGAAACCGGATACTTTATCTTCCTGGATGGTTTTTGTTCTTGAATAAATTAATTCCATCTTCTAGTTTCCTCCTATTTATTTTCCAGAATCTTGTTAACAGCTTCGATTACGGCATCACGGCTCATGATATTACCGCCTGAGCACAGGCAGGTCTCAATCTCTGCGCGATGATGGATTCCGCGGTCTACATCAGCGATAAACTGCGGCGGAATGGACATCTCAACATCCAGAACTGTCTTGCAGATATCATAGTTGATCGCATCATATGCATCATACGGGAACGGGCTGACTGTGATCGGACGGATCAGACCAACCTTCTTGCCTTCCGCGCGAAGAATATCAACTACAGATTTGCAGATACGGGCAGAAATGCCATATGCTGTCAGTACAACTTCCGCATCCTCTACCTGATAGATCTCTACTTCCGGAACCCATGTCTTATACATCTCATAAGCATCTTCGTTCCACTGCTGCATCTTAACAGTATCCCACTGTCCCGGCTGGATCCAGGAACGATTTGCGTAGTCCAGCTTATGACCGATGCATGCCCAGTCTTTCTTTGCATCCTGGATTGCTTTTACTTCTTCATCGGATTTCATTTCCGGCAGCTCAACCGGCTCCATCATGGTTCCGATGACACCATCCGCAAGGATCAGGACCGGATTGCGGTCTCTGTCTGCATCATCGAATGCGCGGTAAGTCATATCGACTGCTTCCTGTACGGTTGACGGTGCGTAAACGAGCATACGGAAACCGCCATTACCCTGGGATTTTGTAGACTGGAAATAGTCCTGCTGTGCCGGCTGGATCGCGCCAACACCCGGGCCTCCACGTGCCACGTTACAGTAAACGATCGGAATACGTGCTGCTGCACAATAGGAAATACCTTCACTCTTTAATGAGATTCCCGGGCTGGAAGATGATGTCATTGCTCTTGCGCCTGCTGCTGCCGCGCCGTAAACCATGTTGATGGATGCGACTTCAGACTCACCCTGTACAAAGTTACCGCCCACTTCCGGAAGTCTTCTTGCAAAATACTCCGGAATCTCATTCTGCGGTGTGATCGGATATCCGGCAAAAAATCTACAGCCGGCTCTTACTGCTGCTTCCGCGATCGCTTCGCAGCCTTTCATCAATACTCTTGCCATACTTTTTTACCTCCTAGTTTTTGTATACCTCGATCGCACCATCCGGGCAGATACGTCCACAGATCGCACAGGCGATACAATCATCCATGTTCACCGGTTCAACATACTCGTAGCCTTTGGCATTTACATTCTTACCGATGGCGAGAACACCCTTCGGACAGAACTTAATGCAGTAGCCGCAGCTCTTACAGCGATCTGCTACAACCTTAATTGTTCCTTTTCCCATTTGAACAATTCCTCCTCTCATAAAACCGTTAACTATGTTCCCCTCAAGACTGTCTGAAGCAATCTTATATTTATCTCAAATACATGGTCCGATTCCACCACGTATTATCAACCGAAATTATCCTCTTCCCGGCATCGGCGGTCCGCCCGGTGCGATATTTACATCCAGATCCAGATCTGCGTTCAGCCATTCATAAGTCAAAAACAGCCGGATCGGGAAAACCGGAATCTTTTGAGATGCCTTTACATTCTCATACAAGTCTTCTTTGACACAGGCAAAATCGATCGCCGCGTAGGGAGAAATGATCTCCTCCATCCTGTTGCAGCCATCCAGGAATTCCTTCTCTGTCGTCGTCAGGCCATTGTTCGGATTGTTGATCATATGGAGTTTCCCCAGCTCAATATGGGACACGCCAAGGATCTTACCCAAAGTCCCGTCAATATGATCAATGTCATACGACCAGGGTCTGTAGGAATTCAGCACGTAGTATACGATCGTCTGATCCGTATTGATCTGCGGCGCATATCCTCCCACAGAACGGGCCCCAATATAATCTCCGCCGACATCCAGGATCACATAGCAGTCAGGATCTCTCAAAAGACGGTTCACACCGCCGACAAGCGTCGGCGCATCCATAAACTGTTCCTCATAATGAAAGATGATACCTGCTTCCTCCATCTCCTCACAGACATCACGGGAACGGAACAGGGGCTTTGTCATATCCAGATCGAAAAAATGAACAGGCTTATCCCCGAGATCTTTCAGCCAATGCGCGAAATTCAGTGCGATCTCACTCTTGCCGCTGCCTGCCTCACTGACAAATATGAAATTCACATGTTCCCCGATCAGAGGTCTGATATCAACCATGAATCCTTCCATCCTGTCTGTTTTTTTATAATAGTACTTTACCGATAGAAACTGTGTTTTTATTGTACTACAAATAATGCAGTTAGTCACGCATTTTTTATATTAAATATTATATTTTATATATCATGCACGATTTTAGCACAGTAAAGTATATCCCCTTTTGTGATTTTACGAACAATAATAGAGCTGCCACCTTGTGCGTTAAGGTGACAGCCCACATAGAGGGGAAAAGGTTCTTTGGAATAATTACTTCTGACTTCTTCCGATCTCGAGTCCTTTTTCAAATGCATCTTTGTTTAAGGGGAGCAGTTTTGTCTTAGATGCCAGCTTATGCTCGATCGTTCCCCATACGACTTCCGGAGAAACAACCTCGGAATAGCCGATGTAAACGCCCAGCATGATAACGTTCAGCACCTTCGCATTGCCCATCTCAAGCGCCATCTCTGTAACTGGTGCTTTTACCACTTTGACATCCGGTCTGTCTGCCGGCTCGTCAACGATGGAGCTGTTGATATAAAGAGTGCCCCCTTCTTTTAATGTCGGCAGGAATTTCGCCAGAGATGGTCCGTTCATGACGATCAGATCATCCATGACATCGCCAAGCGGCGCACCAACCTGCTCATCAGAGATAACAACGAAGCAGTTCGCTGTACCGCCACGCTGTTCTGCACCGTATGATGGGAAGAAGGTGACATTTTTATCTGTAGAATCACAGGTCGCCTGCGCAAGGAACTTTCCAAGCGTCATAACACCCTGTCCGCCGAATCCGGCTACACATAAATTGGTTTCCATATTTTCCTCCTTCCTTACTGGATATCTCTCACTACGCCCAACGGATATTCCGACAGCATCTTCTCTTCAAGAAATTCTAATGATTTCATCGGATCCAGGCCCCAGTTCGTCGGACAGCTGGTTACAATCTCAACCATTGAAAAAGCTTTTCCCTCCATCTGATACCGGAACGCTTTTTTTATGGCATTCTTTGTTTTCATAACATTCTGCGGATTGTTGCAGCTGGTTCGCTCGATATATGCCGGAGCAGTCAGCTGATTTAAAATCTCACTCATATGCATCGGATAACCGTGTTCTTCCGCAACACGCCCCTTCGGAGCGGTGGAAGCCTTCATGCCGAGCAGTGTTGTCGGTGCCAGCTGTCCGCCGGTCATCCCATAAATACCATTGTTAATAAAAATAACCGTGAATTTCTCACCGCGGTTTGCTGCAGACACAGACTCTCCAAGACCGATCGCTGCAAAGTCTCCGTCTCCCTGATAGGTAAATACCAATGATTCCGGATTGCTTCGCTTGATTCCTGTTGCCACCGCACAGGCACGTCCGTGTGGTGAGGTGATATTGTCATATGCGACATAATCCATATGCAGACCGCAGCACCCGATTCCGAGTGTGCACACAGCATGCTTTACCATATCCATTTCGTCCAGCACTTCACCGATCAGCTTCATAACGGTTCCATGCATACAGCCCGGGCAAAAACCGGACACTTTATCTTCCTGGAGCGTTTTCGTCCTCGAATAGATTAATTCCATTGTCCTGTTTCCTCCTCTCAATCTGCAAGCATCTTGTTAACAGCTTCTAAAACAGCCTCACGGCTCATGATCTTTCCGCCGGAACACAGACATGTTTCTATCTTTGCGCGTTGCCGCACGCCAAAGTCAACATCTTTTACAAACTGTGCCGGAATCGACATTTCTACATCCAGAATTCCCTTGCAGATATCATAATTGATCGAATCATAAGCATCATACGGGAACGGACTTACGGTGATCGGCCGGATCAGACCGACTTTCTTTCCCTGCGCGCGCAGAATCTCCACAACTGATTTTGCGATACGTCCCGAAATGCCATATGCAGTAATGACGACCTCTGCATCTTCCACCAGATAGCATTCTGCTTGCGGAATCCATGTTTCATACATGGCCGCCGCATCTTTATTCGCCTGTTCCCAGCGATCATTGTCCCACATTCCCGGCTCGATCCATGCACGGTTCACATAATCCAGTTCATGTCCGATGCATGACCATGCCCGCTTGCTCTCTTTAATCGCCGCCACTTCTTCATCCGATTTCATTTCCGGAAGTTCGACCGGTTCCATCATGGTGCCGATGACACCGTCGGCAAGGATCAGAACCGGATTGCGGTCTCTGTCTGCATCATCAAATGCCTGATATGTCATATCAACCGCTTCCTGTACGGTAGAGGGCGCATATACGAGCATTTGAAATCCGCCATTGCCGGATGCCTTTGTTGCCTGAAAATAATCCTGCTGTGCCGGCTGGATCGCGCCGACACCCGGGCCGCCGCGCGCCACGTTACAATAGACCATCGGAATCCTTGCCGCTGCGCAATATGAGATTCCTTCACTCTTTAATGCAATGCCGGGACTCGATGATGATGTCATGGATCTGGTTCCTGCCGATGCAGCCCCATATACCATATTGACGGACGCCACTTCCGATTCTCCCTGTACAAACACGCCTCCCACTTCCGGGAGTCTTCTTGCAAAATATTCCGGGATCTCATTCTGCGGTGTGATCGGATATCCGGCAAAAAATCTACAGCCGGCTCTTACCGCTGCTTCCGCGATCGCTTCGCAGCCTTTCATTAATACTCTTGCCATATCTTTTTACCTCCTAGTTTTTGTATACCTCGATCGCACCATCCGGGCAGATACGTCCGCAGATCGCACAGGCAATACAGTCATCTGCATTCACCGGTTCAACATATTCATATCCTTTTGCATTTACATTCTTACCGATGGCGAGAACGCCCTTCGGGCAGAACTTAATGCAGTAGCCGCAGCTCTTGCATCGGTCTGCGACAACCTTGATCGTTCCTTTTGCCATATTTTTATTCCTCCTTACGAAGAAAACAATTCAAAACTATCGGTTTTTAAGTTACTGATCAGCGTCAATCCAAAAGATTTTGCCATATCGATCGCAGCACTTGTTGGCGCTGCCTTTGATAAAAAGACCGGTATCTGTGACCGGATTACCTTTCGTACCATATCCGCAGAGGCTCTGCCTGTTGAATAAATCATGCACTCTGCAGGGTCTATATCATGGATTGAAAGATATCCGATCGCTTTATCAATTGCATTATGCCTGCCAATGTCTTCACACTGATATACCACGTTCTCTTTGTGAATCAAAAATCCCCCATGTGTGCCATGTGTCTTCTGATAAATCCGTGATCCGTTTTGTATTTCTGACGCAGCTGCCAGGACCTGTTCCGGTTTCCAACTGACTCTCGGAACAGACCGGAGATCTGTTTTCTTTTTTGCCTGCATATAGACATGATTATCTGAGCAGCATGTTGGCGCCTGTTCGACATATGGGGTCAGTTTCTTTTCGGAATCGACTAAAAAAACCCTTGCCCTGCTGGCTTTCTCACAAATATAGATCTCCCGAACATCTTCTTTGCTTTCCAGGATTCCTTCCGTCAGAAGCCTTCCAATCACCAATTCGGTAAAGTCTGACGGCGTGCAGACAAGCTGTGCCGTAAGCTGCTCATTAACAAAAACCGCGATTCGGTGTTCGCTGACGACTTCTTTTTTGATTTTTCGGAAAGATTCATGACCGCTTTGATAAAAAAGAGCGGCTGATTCCTGCATCTGACCCTGCATGATGTTTGGATTATGCAGATCCTTAATAACCATAGCCACTCCTTTCTTAATACTTGCTTACTCGCAAATCGCCCTGCTCACTTCACGAATGATTCGCGCATAAGCTTACGTGTCGCTCCGCGCGATTGCGCTCCCGCGCCACTACGGCTATTCGCAATTCGCACAATAGTGCTCCTTGCTCATATCCGTTGCCTTGCGCAATAATCGCCGGGCCACGACTGCGAGCAGCCGCTCCCGGCGATTGCAGCGCAAGAGCTTATGCGCTTAGATGACAATACCACCATCTACATTGTAGGTGAGACCACCGATGTATCTTGCATAGTCTGAGCAGATGATCAGTGCTGCGTCCGCGATGTCTTTCGGCATTGCGATCTTACGCAGGGATGTCTGCTTTAATACCGGGCCGCCCGGTGCAAATGCCGGAACGATATTTCCGTCGTTGTCCTGAGTCATACCTGTGATGGTCGGGCCCGGGCAGATCAGGTTGATGCGGATATTATCCGGTCCGAATTCCATGTTCAGACTCTTTGACATCAGCTTCGCGCCTGCTTTTGCCAGGCAGTAGAACGGATCGTAGTCGCCCGGACGATCGGATGACTTTGAACCAAACTCAAGCACAACGCCGCCGCCCTGTGCCTGCATCATCGGGATCGCGTTCTGCAGGGTATACACATGTGCCAGACCATGAATACCAACCAACTGACGGAACTGACTCTCTGTACACTCCATAAAATGTGCCGGAATGTTATATCCTGCAGAATTGATCAAAATATCGATTCTGCCGTATTTTTCTTTGATGATGTCAAACAGTGCATCGATCTCATCTCTGTTGAATGCATTTGCATTTACATATGTCACTTCGCAGCCACACTCATTTAAAAATGCTGCGTTTGCCTGACCGATTTCTTCTTCAATACCTGTAATGACAACTTTTGCGCGATGCTGTGCAAATACCGTTGCCATTGCCAGGCCGATTCCGAGTGTTGCACCTGTGATCAGCGCAACTTTTCCTTCTACAAGGCCGGTTCCTTCCGGAACAAGCTCAACTTTTTCTGTTAATATTTTTCCTTTTGAATCATAATCCATCTTCATTGCCATGGTAATTCCTCCTTCTTATGGAATAAGCTGTTGTCGGATCTTGTTTCCGTCAATCGCTTTTAGCAGTCTCTTGCGGTCATATGCTCGCCGCCTACCCATCCGCCGTCTACTTCGATCAGAGCGCCGGATACGAAGGAAGCCTCATCAGATGCCAGATACACTGCTGCACCTGCAACCTCTTCCGGTTTCATGGTGCGTCCCATCGGAATAACACCCGGATCAATGAAATTCTTCCAAAGCGGAGCCGCTTCGATCGCATCCTCGGTAATACCTGCGGAGATGCAGTTTACACGGATGCCTTCTTTTGCCATATCCATGTTGATACATTTGCTGACATGTACCAATGCACCACTTGCAAAGGACTGGAATGCAGCCTCATTGTTTGGACGGTTTGCGCCAATCTTAGAAGCAATATTTACCACAGCACCGGATTTTGCTTCGATCATATAGGGAAGCACTTCCCACATCGCATATATGTCGGTTAACAGGTTGGTATCCATGACATTCCACCAATCCTCATCCGTACACTCCAGGAAAGGTTTGCTGAAGTAGATGCCGTTCGCATTTGCCAGGATATCAATCTTTCCGTACTTATCCGCAACTGCCTTTGCCATAGCTTTGACCTGTTCACGGTCTTTCATGTCTGTTTCCACGAAATCTACGCCATCAACAGCGTTTATGTCTGCTACCACAACCTGTGCGCCTTCTGCTGCATATGCCTTTGCGATCGCAGAACCGATTGGGCCGGCTCCTCCGGTGACGATAGCAACTTTACCGTTCAGTCTTCCACTCATAATTTGAACCTCCTCTTATAAGATTAATTAGGGATAGGATGGTGTTTGAATCACCTTTGGTCTAATTAAATTATATTTCAGAGGCTTTTCCATGAGAAGAATTCATCCCGAATACTTCAATCGACAAAATACTATGATTGTATTTCTTTCAATACATTCATAGGCTGATCATAGGTGTTCAAAAAATCAAAAAAGACGTCTACCGATGCATTGTTCGTTTTCTTTTTCCTTAAAAATCCGTATCTTGAAAACAGGTTTTGCATCGGGAACAGTTCAAAACGATCCTTACTCTCAAGACGTGTCAGATAATCCGCGATACCAACCCCATATCCTGTTGCAATGCAGAATATTTTCGCTTCCATCGAATTGACATACATGATCTTCTGTGGCGAGACATCGAATTCATCAAACATCTGTCTGACATATTCTATCTCAGAAGGCCCGGTCTCTTTTGCGATCACGATCAGGGTTTCTTTTTCAAGGGCATCTTTGTTAAACGGACGTTTTTCCGTATATCGTCCCTTTTCGGCTAAGATACAAAGCGGATTTTCCAGCATCATTTTACCTGTGAGATTGTTTTTGACAGACATTCCCTGCTCAAATGAAAAGATCACATCCACCTGTCCGCTCTCAAGTTGCTGCAACAGCTGATTCTCATTTGCACTGGATATCTGGATCATTATTGAAGGGTGTTCCTTCTTAAAAATCTCAATCAGCTCAAGAGAATTCAAAAGATCATCAGAAATCATTCCGTCAATAAACGCGATCCGCAATATATTGGAGGTTCCTTCATGCAGTGCCTGCGCTTCTTTGGTCGCATTCTCAATCATTTCATGGGCACGCTTGAAAACCGGATAAATAATGCACCCTTCCGCAGACAACGTCACCTTTTTATTTGATCGTTGAAACAACGGGGCTCCGATATTCTTTTCAAGAGCGGAAATGTGCGCACTAAGGGTTGATTGTGAAATACAAAGCGTTTTTGACGCTTTCGTAAAATTCAGTTCTTCCGCCAAAGTCAGAAAACACTTCATCTGCATCTCAGTCATGATCTGATTCCTCCTGTCTGCAGTAAATATGACTCATTATTTGTTTTGTGATTTCCTACCCTTATGCTATAATACAAATGTCAGTTGTGCTATTTTCATTATAGGGGAGGATATGTTATGAATTCTACCCAAATCGAATATTTTCTCACACTCTGTAAGTATAAAAACTATTCAGAAACAGCCAGAAGGCTGTATGTCTCCCAACCGACCGTCAGCAAGCAGATCTCTGCCCTGGAAGAAGAGCTTGGCTTTAAGCTTTTTCATCGCTCAACGACCAGCCTTCATCTGACCATGCAGGGTGCCATGATGAAAAAAGCTTTCACCGAAGCGACTGATATCATTGAAGAAGCCCGGTCAGAGGCCAAGAATCTTCACGATCAGATATCAGAAAACGTTCGCATCGCATTTCTCGAAGGCAGTGGGGTCGCTGCAATCATGCTTGATCCGTTTTCCGATATCATTCAGCAGTTTCGCAGTAAAACCAATATCTCGATTGATTTTATGACGCACAAACAGATGAACGACGCACTGAAAAATAATGAAATTGACATCGGCGTTACCCTGCTTGACGAGGTCCGGAACAATCACACACTCGACTATACGCGGTTAAAGGTCATCAATTTTGGTATTGTGGCACATAAATCACTTGGTGTAACGCAAAACAACATTCTTGACATCTCCCGCGTCAGACAGCTTCCGTTTTATCTGTCTACGGAAGGATCTCTTGGTGTCAAGAATTTTCAGAAAGAACTGGAGGAACACGCCGGGATCAATAAAGCACAGTTTGTATCACAGCCGAATATTGATTCTGTCATGTTGAATGTCGAACATGGGATGGGGATTGCTGCTGTAAGTAGTTCGCCCCGGGTTGAAAACAATGATGAGTTGGAATTCTACCCGATTGGCAATCTCAATACGACGATCGTCGCCGCGTGGAACCAGCAGAACAAAAACCAGACACGCAACCGGATCATCAAGCGGCTGCGCCGTTCGATCATTGAAAGCCGTCACAGTTCATAGCACATGTTTTTTACAGGAACAGGGCTGTCCCGGGTGAGAGGTCTTCCGCTTCACCCCGGGAACAGCCCTGTTTTACGTTTTTGTTTTTACAGCTGTTTTCTGTTCTGATTCTGATATACGAAGCTTATACAACCCTGTTGCATATGTATGGTTCTACCTCTCCGTCTACGATCCCGTCCAGCGTTTTCCCAAATTCGATCGTAAACGGTTCTTCAAAATGTGCTTTGAAGTCATCATCATTGTCCCATACTTCATGGATCAGAAACGTATTTTCGTCTTCTCTGCTCTGCAGCAGTTCATAGGAAATGCATCCTTTGCACTGTCTGGTCTTCGGTGCAAGTTCAGCAATATTGTTCTTAAAGATGTCTGCTTTTCCCGGCAGTACTTTTTGTTTTGCAATGACTGTAAACATAGCTTACTCCTCTGCTGCCTTTGCATCCGGTGCGTCCGGATTTTTGATGTTGATATTTGGTACAAACAGCATGATCAAAGCAGCGATCAGTACGACAATTGTGATTCCAAAGAAAATGATGTAAATATTTGCTCCTACGATCGCGCCCAGGATATAGGACGGCACGAGGAATGCCCCCAGGTTCTGGAATGTAGACTGCAGACCGCCTGCTGTTCCGATTGAATCCTCCGGAATGCCCGGAAGATAAGCCGGGAACTGCTTCATCAGCGGAATACCATTACCGATCAGGGAGATACCGATGATCATAATTGCCATAACTGGAACAGTAAAGTTCGGTCTGGACCATGCCAGGCTTACTAAGATTGCGCCGACTGCCAGGATCAGGCAGGTACCGCCCTTGATTTTTCCGGTCTTTGTGATGATCGCCGGAACAATAATCATCAGCGGAACCGCTACAATTGCGGAAATACTCGAAAATGCACCTGCCTGAATCTCTGTCAGGCCCTTGTAAGTAACCGTTCCTACTACCATGTATGTTGAGCAGGAAATAAATGCGCCCATCATCAGGAACATCGCGATAGAATTCAACCACAGATGTTTATGTCCAATGACATCTTTGATATGTCCCGCCGCAGACTTCACTTCTGTCTCTTCCGGGAAGCCTTCCGGTTTTTCTCTTGCCAGGATTGCCCATACGATAACAGCGATAACGACTGTTACCAGACCGATGATAAAGATGCCGCGGATATCCATACCGCGTGCCATAAGGATCGGTGTAGAAGAAAGTGCTACAACTGCACCGACTGTTGACAGTGCTACATAGATTGACATAATCAGCCCCATCTGTTTCGGATGGAACCAACGGGCGATAATCTTTGCAGAGTTTGCGTTCAGGGCTGCCATTACGATACCGATCAGGAACATACCAATGAACAGTGTTGCAAAGTTCTGACTGAATACACGGATGATCGCACCGACGATTGAAATGATACCGGTCAAAGCAATGACCTTTTTTATGCCGTAGCGGTCACCAAAGTTACCGCAGATAAATCCGAAAACTGCACCGCCAAGGAATGAACAGGATGCTACTGCACCGAACTGTGCGGTGGTCAGATTCATTGCTTCAATAACATTACCCGCCAAAGCGGAAATCTGGATATTTGCAAAGTTTGTCGTAAACTGGATTAAAGCGATTGCTACTAATATTACCCATCTGTAAGGCCGGAAAAAATACTCCTGTCCGGTTGGAATGTTGTTTGCCATAATAATCCCCCTTTTTGGAATCACAGTCTTTGGCTACACGTTTCAAATAACCGTTTTAATTCAACCCATCCTATGATTCTATTGTACTTAGATTGTATTTTTCTTAGAACACGGCATTTTGGAATACTACTATCGAAAAAAGGCTATCTTGTTATACTTTTGACAAGCGCTCATAGCTCAGATATGCATTAAAAAATGTACCCGGATAAATCCGGGTACATTTATATGCGTTTTTCCGCTATGACCACACGAAACGGCACAGTCAGATTTTAAAGGCCTCTTGCCTTTTTGAGTGCGTCACCTGCAACCTTTGCAAACCATGCATTATCCGGGAATGTCAGAATGACATTTGTTCCCTGTTCCAGACATTTCTGGATTTCTTCATGATCCGGGCCAAGCATATTCGGGATATCCCAGATCATATTCTGCTGCAGAAGGCCGCGTTCATGCGCTGCTTTCTGAATGACAGGCACATACTTGGAAAGAACTTCATTCGGATCGACCTTCTCGTCTTTTTTCAGAAGTGAGAATCCGAGATCTCCCATACCGAATCCGATTCCGTCTCTGCCCGGTACGAGTTCGTCCAGAATCGCTTCCCAGTCCTCCAATGCGCTGAGGTCTTCAAACAAAACAAACGTACTGAGGTTTTCATTGATCCACTCTCTGTAATCAGGATAATTATCGAGTCCGAAATTACTGTGTCTGACAGCCGGGCACATGCCGAGTTCACCGCCGCCGCCAACGTTGCCGTTTGGATTAAAGTGGGAGTAAGCAACCGCTTTTCTTGCATCCTCACCGTTCTTGATATGCGGAACGACAACACCCTTGCCGCCAATTTCAATACAGGAACGGATCAGGAACGGATCATTCTTGCCGACACGGAAGATCGGTGTAATGTCATTGGATTCGCATGCTCTGACCAGATCCTCCATATTGGAGAAATCAACGCGGGTGTGCTCCATATCGAGCATAACATAATCATAGCCGGCCCACCCATACATATCCATCATAATGGGATAATGCAGATAGCACTGTACGCCCATCGCAACATCGCCTGCTTTTGTTTTGGTGATAATCTTGTTTTCTCTTGTGTTGTAAGCCATTTTGTCCTCCTCTTTGGTAATCAATTTTTACTGCTGTTTTTTGCTTCAGTATTACTGGTTTTCTTATGATACTATTGTACAATGATTGGATTTTCCCCAAAACAGCCTGCTTCGGAATACTGTTATCGGGAAAAGGCTATTCTTTTATTTGGGCAGCTTTCCGGATGCTTCCAGTTCATCCGCAACATCTTTCAGACCATATTTCTCATACTGACCTCTCGGAATCCAACCGGTTTCTTTATCCCAGCCGCGTTCTTCATAATAAAGATCGACAAGATCGTTCCAGTCTTCCCAGGATGTTGTCAGTCCCACGGAATCCGGATAGGTCAGTCCCGGATAGATCGCATTGACTTCCTGTTCCCTGCTGCGACCTGAATCACGGATCAGAATCGCGCGGAACAACAATCTTCCGCGAACCGCCATCTCATGCATCTCGTCTAATGACATGTCCTGGCCGGTTGCAGCATACAGCATCTCTGTTTCCATTGTAGGCCAGTAATGATCCGGTGCCTGCCATTCACATGACATAAAGGAATCCTTTATAATCTCACGGTCTTCGCATTCAATTACATTCTGTGGTACCAGCCGGTTATGATACGGATCATCTTTTACCGCCTCATGGTAATCCCATGTTGCATGAAAATGTGCTACTGTCTGCGTATCACGGGAAGATAACATCAGCTGCAATGACGCAGGCACCCATCCTGTAATATCGATTGCTGACTGAAAGCCTCTGCCCTGCCAATGGAACATATCACCCCATGCCGTTTCCAACAGAATCGGGATATCCAGCTGTTTCCCCTCGATAATGCCGGAATATCTGTCGTGATAGATCGTCTTCCCGAATTTTTCCTGACCAAGGGTACGGACAGCACGTGCCATACCTTCCGCCAGAATGTCTCCGTACGGCCCTTCTCGATAAGCGATACATTTCAGGATATAACGGACAAATTCTTCTGACTCCACGTCAATCGGCATACCGAAATCCATACCTTCGAATACGCCTTCTTTTTTCCCCATGGCAAACCAGGGCAATACACCTACCGTCGTTTCCCATTTGTCGATGCCATACTGGTTGCAAAGATCCATCATGACATTTCCCTTGTCATAATCGCTCTTCCAGAAATTAACCTTATCCGCATTTCGCCATGCAAAAATCTCGGCTGCATGCGGGTCGGTCAGATCCGGCGGATCCATATCTCCGGAAAGGGTCTTACACGGCGCAGCATGATTCTGTTCTGTAATAAACGTCTGGTTTGGCATCCAGCCACAGTTTTCCTCAAAGCCCATGGCAAATACGCCGACGCATTTCTCTACACGGTTTTTCCTTTTTCGGGAAGTTCCGGATTTTACATCTACCAGCATTCGGTTGCAGTGCTGGTTGCAGCCATAGCTGCAAGCCACCTGCGTTTCTTTCATACCGCCTTCTACAGGTGCATTGACATTCGGGCCGGCCATAAACGCATCCAGATGTTTGATCGGATTTGTACGATCCGGCGGTGTATTCATGGTTTTTCGCAGATACAGTACCTTTTCGATGTCAAACGGTGTGATTTTGCCTGTTCCTCTGCATGCAACTGCCTTCAGATTCTTGGATCCCATGATCGCGCCAAATCCACCCTTGGCGGCTGCGTTGTCATTTGCAGTCGTAATCGTGGAAAAACGTACCTGGCGCTCTCCTGCCGGCCCGATCACGAAACTCTTGATTTCCTTTCCGTGGATCTCCTCCAGTTTTTCCTGTGTCTCGTGTACATACTGCCCCCAAAGATCGTCTGCGGGAAGGAATTCTACTTCGCCGTCATTGATAAATATATACGTTGGTTTTTCTGCTTTCCCCTCAATGATCAACCCGTCAAATCCGGCAAACTTAAGCTCCGCTCCAAACCATCCGCCAAGACCGCTCCAGGTACACATTTCCGGTAAAGTTCTCGGGGAAAGAGAGACAAACACAGAGCGGCCGCCGGATGGAATTGCCGTCGCAGTCGTCGGCCCTGTCATATAGATCAGCTTGTTTTCCGGATCAAGTGCCTTGATGTCCGGATTCATTTCTTCCCAATAAATACGGTACGCAATACTGCGTCCTCCGATATATGTCTTTGCGTATTTTTCGGTCGGGATCAACTCTGTCGACTGGTCTGTCAGATTGATCCTCAGGATATTTCCGGCATAGCCGTAAATGGTCTTTTCTTCACTCATAGACATTCCCTCCTAGAACAATCCTCCGCGTTCTCCGGTATCTGCTTCCGGAATCGGATCCTCGCTCAACCCAATGCAATTGACCTGACAATACTCTACGCATGCCGGTCCTTCCGGACGTGTCCGGCAAAGATCGCATTTGATTGCCTTTCCCCTCGGTTTTTCCAGCTCCAAATGAATCCGTTTCGGTTCAAACGGACACGCTTTCACGCAAAGGCCGCATCCGACACATTCATCTTTATTCACATAGGCAATCTCTAATTCTTCATCGATCAGCATCGCTTTATCCTTTTTGGGACAAGCTTCATAGCACGGATGATCTTTACACTGCTGGCAGGACCAGATTGTGTGCATCATCATCACGGTACTGCGTTCCAGATGAAGCCTTGCAAGCGACGGACTGACTGCACCATCATGAACCATTGCACAGACTGCTTCACAGGAGGTACAACCGGCGCAGACCGACACCTCCGGCGGATACTGTACGATATGGTTTGAATAGTTTTCACTCTTCTGCCCGTAGAGTGTTTCCTGTTCTCTCATCGTGTCATCTCCTTCATCATTTCCCCAATCTATATCTGCTGCTTCACGGCCCTCCGGCCAAATTGTTTATTGATAGAATTCCGGCGACAACTTTAATGTCTCTTTTTGCGGGATATCATGCCCGAACACCAGCCAGTACCCTTCCTCTTCCAGATGTTTCAGCTTTCTAAGACTTCTTAGCGCTTCCCATGGGAGTGAACAAAATCCCGGCAAGACCATTTCATCCATATTTTCTCTAAAAGAAGCTGCATCAGCGACCAGGCATACCTTTCCGGTTTCTTCCAGGTCCAGAAGAACAGACTGATGCCCTCTGGTATGTCCCTTTGTGTCAATCAGGACAACACTTCCGTCCAGAAAGAGATCAAACTGCTCCTCGTCAATCGGCTGGATATACTTATAATCTCTGGTATCCTTATAATCCGGAAAGCAATATCCCTTTTCACATTCTTCCGGCCACCATGCTGTTTTTAGTTCCTCCTTGCGTACCACAAATGTTGCGTTCGGAAAAGAAGTCATATAAGCCGCATGATCGATGTGCATATGGCTTAAGACCACATATTTGATGTCGTCGGGCATAACGCCGATCTCAGCAAGCCGGTTGACAACCACATCCTCCTCCCGCACCGCTGCAGGACCGCCATGATTCATTCCGCAGTCCACCAGCACTTTTCCTTTCGGATGATCGATCAGGTAGCAATATGCCGGAAACGTAATGATTTCTGCGGCATCTGCAGTCCCCGGCGTCATATGTCCCTTCGGAAGTGTGATACATCCGGTGTATAAAATATATAATTTCAAGTCTTTCATAATCCTGTTTCCTATTTCTGTTGAAAAAACAAAGTCCGCGCCAAGCCGAACCGGGACTCAACGCGGACTCTGTATACCTATTATGAACTGGTTCCGGCAGTTTCTTATGTAATCTTTTCGGAATCTTTATAAGCTCATATCGATGGCAGCCTTCAGATCTTTTCCTTCCAGCATGCTCTTCATAGCCTCATTTGCCTGCTCTAACGGATACTTGGTAGAGATCAGCTCTCCGAACGGATATTTCTCGCGGAACGCTTCAATGAACTTCAGCGCTTTGACAAAGTGACGGATGTCAGCGGAACCGCTTCCAAGGATTACCAGCTGCTTATTCATGATATCGTTTGGAATGATCTCAACACTTCTTCTGGATGTCTGACCAAGGATCAGATAGGTTCCGAACTTCGAGAAGTAATCCAGGCCTTCGTTAAATGCTGCCGGAACACCGGTACACTCGATTACAACATCAGCGCCGATCCCGTTTGTAATGCTCTTAACATACTCCGCGCGCTCATGTGCATCCGGAATGTCTTTCATGCTGATCGTATGCGTTGCTCCCCATTTTTTGGAAAACTCAAGTCTGCTCTCTACCGAATCAACAGTGATGATCTTTGCCGCGCCTGTCTGTGCAGCCATAACTGTCGAATACAGACCGATCGGTCCCACACCCTGGATAACAACCGTGCCGCCTGTCGGCACGCCACCGTGTGCCATGATCTTGTCATATCCATTCACAACTGTACGGAATGCACATCCTACGCCCAGAGCCTCTTCATCCTTTACCGAATCCGGAACACGTACAATGTCCGTTCCTTTTGTAACAAGCTCATATTCCGCAAAGCCGCCACGGAGCAGGGCAGGAGGTGCGAATCCGTATCCCTTGCTTCCAAAACATGCATATGGCTGCTGAAGGATCTTGCAGGCATAGCATTCGCCACAGAACTGATGCGCCCAGAGGATTCTGTCACCTTCTTTTACCGGTGTACCGGTCACATCTTTCGTCACACCCTTCAACTCTACAATCTCGCCCAGTGTCTCATGTCCCTGGATCATTGGTGTCGGCGGTTTGATGGAAAGATCACCGATCTGCTGATGAACATCGGTACCACAGATGCCTGCCAGCTTTACTTTTACCAGGATATCGCCATCCATTAATTCCGGAACGTCAATTTCCCGCATCACATCCGGCTGACCATACTCTTCCAGTACCATTGCTTTTGCTTTTTTGAGATAACTCATTACTCTTCCTCCTTTATATTATTTACTTTCACGCTATTGATTGTACGTATCTAAGTACATTATATTCGGCGCGTTTTACCACGTGAAATATTCAATATGCATATGGCTATCGCGTTTTATCGATATGGCTCCCGATCCCGCTTCTTACTGGTAATTGTCGTACATTTCGCCCAGTTCTTCTGCCATTACCTCAGGTGTGATCTCCTTTAGGGAACAGATAACAAACCAGTTCTTTTTGACAGCACCTTCCGCGCACGCGACGACCTCTTCTCTTGAAAGACCGCGCTCCTTTAAGGATTTAATCCCGACTTCTTTCATCAGGCTTCGGATCTTTGCCGCACAAAGCTCACCGATTTCTGCTCCGCCTGCTCCTTCCGGCACGGCAATTCCCAGGGCTTCCGCTATATTTGCTGTTTTCTCCGGGATGATGTCTGCGGAAAAACGGATGACTTCCGGTAAAGCAATCGCACATGCATCCCCGTGAGGCATATGGAACTGAACACCCAGTTCATGTGCCGCAGCATGACCGAAATGTACACTTGCATCGTTAAACGCCATTCCCGCAAAGTTGCTGGCAAGACTTAAGTTTGTCCTGGCCTCCAGATCGTTTCCATCCTGAAATGCAACCGGAAGATTATCAGTGATCAGTTTGATGGCATGCAATGCCAGAAGGTCTGCTTTGGGATTTCCGCAATTTGTTGTTAACGCCTCTGCGGCATGTGACATTGCATCCATACCGGTCGATGCCGTTACGAACGGCGGCGCACTCATTGTCAGACATGGGTCCAGAATCGCAAGATCCCCATGACGAAGCACAAACTCTTTCGCATCTGTATCTTTATCATGAATAACGGCCATGATCGTTACTTCACTTCCCGTTCCGGCTGCTGTCGGAACCAGGATCAACGGCCTTTCCTGCTTGAATGCCTTTCCCTTATGCGGATAATAATCTTCAATCGGCAGAGGGTTTTCGATCAGAATAGAAATCGCCTTTGCAGTATCCAGACTGCTGCCTCCGCCAATCCCGACAATTGCATCGATGTTGTTATCCTGAGCTAGTTTGCCTGCCGCATTCACCATTTCTTTCGGAGCATCCGGCATAACTCCGTCAAACCGGAGAACTTTCATCCCGTTTTCTTCCAGGTCTTTTTCGAAAGCATCTACAATGCCTGTTCCGCCAATTCCTTTGTCATAGATAAGCATTACATTTTTAGCGCCCATTTCTTTTGCTTTTTCACCCAACTGTTTTGACGCATCCGGCCCGAACAATACCGGACAAAGCTGTGTATATGTACTTACCATCTTCACGCCTCCTTCAATATATAAAAAGCTGCCAGGTACAATGAATGATTCTGCTTTCATTGTACGTGACAGCTTTTTTATATAGAAATATCGGAATCGCATACTGTTATCGGGATTTTACGATACAGCCCTCCCCTCAGGCCTGCGGACCAGCAAAAAGATCACAAAAGAGATCAGCGTAGCCGCGATCATCATGACTGTAATCGTAACATAGGTACCTGTGACATCATACAGTTTCCCGGCCAGTGTCGATGCAAAAGAAGCCGGCAGCAGATTTAATGTGATCAGCGAGAAGTTCGTCGGATAGTAGGTCCTACCGTAAAAATCACTGATGATAGCGGCATTCGTCGGCATGATTCCGCCGTATGCAAGCCCACCGACTACAAACCCAACTGTCAGAGTAGTCACGTTTCCACTCTTCAGAGCAGACATGATGACAGCAGCTGCGATCAGAAATACAATGGTATCCAGAATGATGGTCAGTCGGAATCCTTTCTTGTCAAAAATCATCCCGAAGACCACTCTCCCGATTCCATTCAGAATGGAGATCAGACCTACGATCGTAGCAACCATTCCGGCGCTCATTTCCTGGCTGACCTGCCCGGCGATTCCACTGGCCTGTGACACAAGAGCCAAGCCAGAGGAACTGGCAAATACCGCCCAGAAAAAGATCATCCAGAAACTGAATTCCCGAATCATTTCTCCTGTACTGATATCCGAGGCCGGCTCTCTTACAGTCTTTTTCTTTTTTGCTTCAGGTATCGAATAATCTGCTCCGGGCCTGACAAAAAAGAGCCCGCAGACAATAAAAACGATCAAAATCAAAATGCCCAATATCCGGAACACGCTCTTCCAGACATCATCTCCTGTGGGAGGTGCTGTGGCAGCAAATATTTTCCCTATAATAAAGGCACTGAAACCAAATCCCATCAGCAAAATCCCGGAAATCAGCCCCTGCTTATCCGGAAACCAGGCCGACATCGTACTGATAACCATATTGTAAGCAAATCCGGATCCGAGACCACACAGGATACCAAAGCCCAGATATAGCATCACCGGCGAATCTCCGGTCATGGATGCAATCAGAAAACCTGCAAAAAACAGAACAGCTGATACAACCATAAGCAATTTCGGACTAAGTCGTTTGCTAAGAATTCCAGCGATCAATCCCCCAATACAGAAAAATGCCATAACCAGTGTAAACGTTAAAGAAAGTGATGCCGCACTCCAATCGGGATGCTCTGCACCGATCGTCTTTGACATTACCGTCCATGTATAGACCAGACCTGCCAGAAGAAGTACGATCAACCCAATTATGACATACTTCCACCGATTCACCTGCTTCATTTTTATCCCCTTTTCCCAAAACAAAAAATGCCTGTAACAGATATTATCTCAATATCTATTATAGGCATTTTGCTATTATGTCTGAACGGCTCAATTCAGCATATTATCATAGAGATTTAACGATACATAATCCTATATCTGATCAGTCTCCCCATTCCTTTCGTCCGCTCTTATCCGGAATTCCCATTTCCTGACGGTATTTATTCACCGTTCTTCTTGAGATCGGAATCTCCATTTCCTTCAGACACTTACTGATTGCCTCATCCGACAGCGGTTTTTTCTTATCCTCGTTATCGATCACTTCCTGCATCTTGCTCTTGATATATTCCGGTGTCTGCTCCTCTCCCGACTGCTTATTTGTGGCCGCCACGGATGTCAGGAAATAATTCAGCGGGAACACGCCCCAGTGGCACTGCAGATATTTGCTCCTGAGCGTCCGGCTGATCGTAGACTCGTGAAGGTCTGTCGCCTCCGCAATATCGATCAGGCGCATCGGCCGTTTATTGCCCGGTCCTTTCAGGAAAAAATCCTGCTGCTTTTCTACCAGTACGTTCAACACTTTTGACAGCGTCGAATTCCGCTGTTCGATGCTGCCGGCAATATTCTGCGCCTGTGCGATCTTTTCCTTTAAATATTTCTTTGTTTCCGCATCCTCAACGGTTTTTGCCATATCCTGATAAAAACTGCTGATCGTAAACTTCGGATACTGATATTCATTGATCAGAATCTCAAAATGATCATCGACAAGCACTACGACTGCATCCGGGCTGATATAGCGCAGGCGCTCTCTGTCACTGAACGCGTTTCCCGGCTTCGGATTAAACGAACGGATCTCTTCGCATGCATCAAGAACTTCATCTACAGAGATCTTCATCTTCTTTGCAATCTGCGGCAGATGATTTTTCGCAACCTCATCCAGATAAAACAGAATGATCGCTTCCGTGATACGGGAATAGTTCTCTTTCCTGTGAAGCTGCTTCACAAGGCATTCTCTTAAATCCCTTGCCCCTACGCCGGCCGGATCGAGCTCCTGCACTTCACCAAGAAGATGCAGCACGGTATGCTCAGAAACGCCGAAGTGCTGCGCAACCTCCTTGGCATCCTCCGTAAAGTACCCCTTTGAATCCAGCGAATAAATGATATAATCTATGATCTGCCGTTCTTCATCCAGATAGTCCGCAGTCAGAAGCTGTGACATAAGATATCCGGCCAGATCCTCTCCTGCATCACGGATGTCCTGCCAGTTGCTCTCTGCACGCTCTGCACTGCCATCATCTTCGTAGTACACCCGGTTCTGCGTGTCCGTAGAAGACAGCCACTCGAGCTTTCGCGCCATCTCAAGTGCCTTGGCATCTGTTTCTGTCTGCCGGTTCTCCGAGATTTCGACCACCGGATTCTCCATCGAAAGATTCTCCAGGAACTCTTCCAGCTCAACCGCACTCATCTGCAGGATTTCCATGGACTGGATCATATGCTGTGATAGTATTTGTTTTTGTGTCAATTCCAGATTCTGATTCATCCTCAAACCCCTGTATTTCCATTTCTGTTTACAGATATAGTTTACCTTATTTCCTGAGGATTGGGAATGCGACAGATTATTTTCGGCACTTTTACCTAAGCTGCCAGAGCATCCAGTCTCCGGTTGCGGAAATAAAGAATAATATCGATCGTCACTTCCGTAATGTTGATCAGGTAGAATGCAAATCCCAGCCAGAACAGCCAGTCAAAAGTCCCGCCACCCGTCAACTGCAGGATCTTTCTGACGATTCCGAAAATATACCCGATCCAGATGATCACCTCAAATCCGAGACTCTTTCCTTTCGCGGTTCTTGATGTATATGATTTATAAATTGATACCGGCCATGATAATCCAAAGCAGATGATCATCAAAGCTTCCAGTAAATTCAGCATGTTTTTCTTTCTCTCCACATGAGAACACCCGCCGTTGTTTTCGTTACGGCGGATGTCCCTTGTTGATATCGTTGTTTTAAAACCAGCTTATGAAGCCGGTTGTTCTGACGTTATCCCTTACAAACGTTATGCAATATAATCCGTAGCCATTCTGTCAGCCGGAATGTCCTTTGCTACATACACTTCTTCTGTCTTTCCGATTGCCAGAGATCCGAGCGGCTTGAAACCTTCCGGAAGGTTCAGCTTTGCAACAAGCTCCGCGTTCTGCGCGAGTGCTGCTGTCGCGCCGTAAATATCCACATGACCAACGCCAAGCTCTACTGCTGTTAACGCCATGCCGTGTACCAGCATTGCAACGTTTGCGCTGCCGACATTATCTGTCTGTGAGCTGGATACCACGATCAGCGTCGGTGCCCCGTAAAGCGGATGCAGATCCGGATTTCCAAAGAATTCTGCCGCGTTTTTATCGATTTCTGCGAGCAGCTCTTTGTTTGTGATCACGCTCAGATGAATCGTTTCATATTTTGCCATGCCGATCGGTGCGGACTGACCTGCCATAAGGATGGCCTTTAACTCTTCTTCACTCACCGGTTCTCCGGTGTAGCTGCGAACTGATTTTCTGACATTAATAGCTTCCTGTACGGTCATAATATAATCCTCCGTTTATTTGTTATATGAAATACTATTGTTAATGCTACGTTACTTCTTAATCATGATCTTGTCAAATACTAACAAACGAAAAAAGACCCTCTCGGGTCTTTTTTCATCATAGTGGGGTTTCATGATTTCTCACAGGTGTTCTACCAGTGAATATTGAGGATCACATGTTCTGCATTTAGAGATGGGAGTAATGCAGTCATGCGCTGCAAGCTTATGCCCTTACAGCAATCTTCTGACACTTGTCTGTAAAAGACATTAGATCTTTGATCTGATGTTAGTATACGCTAACTCTTATTAGATGTCAATAACTTTTTTGAATATTTTTTCATTTTTTCAACGCGCAAATCCCCATCCACTCACTGGCCCCTGATCAGCTTTGAAATCTTCTTAGCATGGTGATCACTTTTTCAAGCACCTCACACAACGTATCGACTTCTTCTTTCGTATTATAAAATGCAGGCGAGACACGTACAGCGGCGCTTTCCCCTAACGCTTGCAGCATTGGCTGCGCGCAATGGTTTCCGGAGCGGACCGCAACGCCTGCCTTATCGATCATGCTGGCAATATCATACGGATGCGCTCCGTCCACTGCAAACGCGATCGCACCGGCCCGTTTTTTCGGATGTCCCAGAATACGGACGTATGGCAGTGCCCCGATCTTTTCCAGCGCATACGCCATCAGATCATCTTCCCACGCATGCATCGCTTCGATGTCATGTTCGAGAAGATATTCAACAGCCGCACCCAGCCCGATGATACCTGCAATATTTGGTGTCCCTGCTTCAAACCGGTGCGGAACCGGTCCCCAGGTCGTCTTCTGCTCTGTTACGATATCCACCATACCTCCGCCAAACCTGACCGGCGGCAGTTTTTCAAGGCATGCCCGCTTTCCGTAGAGGACACCGATCCCTGTCGGGCCTGTCATCTTATGTCCGGAAAAGCAATAATACTCACAGTCTAATTCCTGCACATTGACAGGCTGATGCAGGATCCCCTGCGCACCGTCAACAAGCACTTCCGCCCCATACCGATGTGCAAGCGGAATGATCTGATCGAGCGGATTAACTGTTCCCGTCAGGTTGGAAACATGCGCACATGCCACCAGACGGATCCTGTTGTTTTTCAGAATCTCTTCTAATGCATCCAGATCCAGTTCTCCGTCCGGTGCAGGGCAAACAAAAAACTGCGCACCGGTCTGCCTGCACACCTGCTGCCAGGGCACATAGTTGGAATGGTGTTCCATCTGTGTCGTCACGATGCCTGCTCGGCTGACAGCACCGGCCAGCCCGGCATTATCTTCCATCGCTCCCGCAGCTTCCCGCAGCAACTCCTCCGCGATCCCTGCCGCAACCAGATGAATGCTGTCCGTCGTCCCCTGTGTAAAGATGATCTCTTCGGCTTCTGACGCTTTGACAAAACCCTTGATTGTCTTTCTCGCCTGCTCCACAGCCTCTGTCGACTTTTCACTCAGATAATGGATCCCTCTGTGGATATTTGCATGTTCTGTTTTATAATGCTCCGCCAGCCGTTCCATCACCTGCACCGGCATCTGGCTTGTTGCCGCATTGTCCAAATATACCAATGGTTTGCCATATATTTCCTGATCCAGAATGGGAAAATCTTTCCTCCAGATGTTCTCTTTCATTGATTTGTCGTCCCCTTTCGCTTTATCTAAACATCATAGCATAGGCAGCCTTTAATTGCCATCTCCGCAAACGCTATCTGAAAAAAGCAAACGTGCCGGGTGGGGGCCCGACACGTTTGCAAAGCAATATATTCACTTAATAATCTGGCCTGTGCAAGCTACTGCTATCCAATGATCGCTGTTGCCAGGGGAACACCGATAAAGGCACAGATTACAAAGCACGCAGCAACAAAGATCAGGTTCGGCGCCAGGATTGGCTTCATCGTCAGATGTTTCTCCGCAAAGTAGAATGGGGAAACGATTGAAGCAGACGGTGTAATGGTCGCCATACCGGATGCGATCGCGATAACCACTGCAAAAGCAGCAAGGCTGTAATTAGAGTTCGCCAGCAGGATCGCGCCGATGCTGAAGAACAGTACCTGTGTAACCGTATTTGACAGGAAGTTTGTCATCAGGATTGCCAGGAGTACCAGTACAACAACGATCATGGTCGGGCCCATATTGCCGATAACCGGGCGAAGTACGTTGCCCAGCCAGGTGCTGATGCCGGTTGCTTCTGAGGACAGCGGAACTGCCAGTACAGATACGGTACCTGCGAAGATGACCGGCGGCCACGGAACCTTACGGAATGCAGCCGGAACATCCAGGATCGGTTTGCCGTCTGAACGGATCAGCGCCAGCGCAACCACACCAAAGATTGCCGGGATAACAACGCCAAGAGAATTCAGATAGCCGAGAACCGCGCCTGTCTTAAAGATCTGCGGAACAACAACAAATGCGACAACGATAATAAAGATAGCAGATGCGATCTTACCGTTTTTGCTCAGTGCCGGTGTTTCCGCGCGTACTTTTTCTACGTCATAGTTAACAAATGCAGAGGTATCCGGATTCCAGATCCGCATGATGATCATCATGACAACAAAGATGATCGCTGCGTAGATCGCACCAAACGCAAGCCACTGTGCGTATGTGATATGTACGCCAACCTGTGCTTCTGCGATACCCATGATGATGTTCGGCAGTGCATGAGCGATCGGCGAGCAGATGGAAAGGAGGCAGTTGCCCCAAAGTGTTCCGAGCATGATTGTCGTATAGAACGGTGAGCCTTTCTCACAGCCCATGTTCTTTAACAGAACTTCTGCAATACCGATGTAGATGATTGCCAGCGAAAGGTTATCTACGAAGAAGCCGATGATGACATTTGACGCAAAGAACATCGTCATAAAAGCATATGGTCTACCTTCGATGAACTTCCGCGATACAAACCACATCGCGATCTTATTGATAACGCCGGTTTCCGTCAGGCAAACATTTAACAGCATGTAAACCATAACGGTAATAACTACGAAATGACCCATTGAGCCAGCCCAGATCGCATTCGGACCGCCTTCTACAGCCTGGGTGCAGACAAGCAGTGCCAGACACATCAATGACGTCCAGTGTGTATTCGTGGTCAGCCAAAGGTACAAACAGGGAACCATGATCGCAATAACGCGCACGCCGTAATTGGTCAATCCATTTGAAGCCGGCAGCGCAACCGCGATGACAATCCCTATGATCAAAGCGATCAGATAATGGATATACTCTTTCTTAAATGTTTTCATTGTTTCTCCCCTTTTCAACCAAATTATATATTCCTAAAATGTTTTGGTTTTATCTTATCTTTTCTGCTTCATGCACGTATTTTGCAAGTGCATGCAGATCCTCTACTTTCGCGATCTTCTCCGGATTCGGTTTCAGGCCAAAATCTTTTTGAACCGCAAACAAAAGCAATACCTTTTTTGCGGATTCTGAAGTCGCATGATCACACGGTGTCGCATAATCAAGACTATGGATCACCTCCGGATCAATCTTCATCGTCTTTGCCAGACTTAATTTTGCCAGTTCTCTGATTTTCGTTTCTTCACAGTCAAACGATAACAGGAACTTCGACAATACATATTTTCTGATATGTTCATAAATAAAATCTAATGTCGGATTCTGTTCTCCCCTGATCAGATCTGTTTCTTTTTGTGTCTCTTCTTTTGCTTTTGAAAGCAAACGTGCCACAATCTTCTTTCTGTCATCAATGTTCATCCATTGTCCTCCCGGATATCAAACATACTTTTCTGCGATATTCTGAATACTCTTAATTACAGAATGGATCCCATTGAAACGATCCGTAGAAATCTGCTGTTTGATATTTGTCTCCTCAATAAAACGCGGTACATATGCCACGATCTCTTCCGGTGTGCGACCACTTAACAAAGAAACGATCACCGACAGGATCCCGCGGATGATCAGCGCATCACTGTCAGCTGTGACAAGTACCTTCCCATTCTCATAGCGAATATCCAGCCAAACACCGGATTGACATCCCGGAACTTTATTCTCATCTGTCCGTTCCGTTTCCGGTATTTTCGGAAGCTCTGTTGAGATTTCCAAAAGATATTCATATTGCAAAAACCAATCGCCAAGCATATTCAGATCGTCAATAAACGTATCCTCAAGTTCTGCGATTGTCATCTTTTCTTCTGCTGTCATGTCATTGCCTCTTTGGGAGTCTGACAGGGCGGTGCTGCCCGCCCTGTCAATAGAGTAGAGAAACATTGGTGTATCAAAAGCAGGGGAAATATACTTTTATACCTGAACGACTTCCAGGCCCAATGTTTTTCCTAACAGTACAAGATCGTCTGCGTAATCGCCGTATACGAGCGGCAGATGGTTACCAAAGGAAAGCTGTGCTTCATAGAATTCCTTCTGATCTGCAACACGGAATACTACGTAGCCGTTGCAGTTGTCCAGATCATAGTCGCCGCCGCCAACGATCTCGCCTTTTCCGACAAACAGTTTCGTGCAGTCCGGAGAAATACGGCACAGTGTGATCTCCTGTCCTGCATCCTGATCAAAGTGATAACGGAAGCATCCGCCAAAGCCCTGATCATATGCAAAATGACGCAGACCATAGTGTGCATTCTCGCCGCCGATTCCGCTCTTCATTTTGCGGTTCGGTGTAGAATGTGCAGTGTGATACAGATTGGTCAGATCTTCTACGCCTGCCAGATCTTCAATATTGAAACGTCTCATCGGACGGATCGTTCCATCTTCATAGACCAGCGGATTGGTGTTGCCCATATATGCCGGCTGGTTGCTGATGGTCTCAAGGATCAGCATGGTCAGAACGCCGTCTACGTCATATTCACATGCTGACGGAATACCCATCTCATTGCACAGGGAATGGTTCAGGCACAGCGTAACCTTCTCTTCATTTACTCTTCTTGTGGAACAGAGATCCGGACACGGAGCGGTAAATCCGCAGCAGTCATGAAGCTCAAGCAGCTTCTTGATCAGAATATGTGCGCGGCAGGATTTTGCCAGGTTTTCCTGATCGATCGTGCAGTCATCTGCATTTGCGATCAGATCAGCTGCCATCTTTTCAGCTTCTGCGATATCCTCTTCTGTTACGTTAGGTGTATCCATACGGCCCGGTGTGGTATAGTTGCCGCCTTCCGGAAGCGGATTCAAGTAATCCATAAATTCGTGAACATTGATAAAACGGAAATGTGTTCCGAATTTCTGTGTTGCCATATCCAGAGAAACAAATGTATCGTTTCCGCTCTTGGACGCATTGGAATCAAAACGTACTGCACAAAGAACTTTCGCTTCTTTTAATGCTTTGCGCACACGGAGCACTCGCATCAGCTGTGCAACGCCGTCCCATGTCAGCGGCGCATAGCACTCAATACCTCTTGCTCTGATAGAAGCTGTTACAGCTGTCAGGTCGCAGCAGGTGTACGGATCCTGGATAACCGGTTTCTTTGTGCGCTCTGCAAGCTCGATCACAAGGCCGGAACGTGCGATTCCGCCGGAGATCATAAATGCATCGATCTCGCCTTCCGGATCTTTTGTCATTGCATCAAATGCCTCTTCCGGAACAACCCAGTTGTCATGACAGGGAAGGAATACTTCTTCCATTAAATGAACCGCATCCGGCATTGCTGCTTTGACATCTTCAAAGAACTTCGCTTTCAGTTCCTGCGCCAGAATTGCTTCGTACTCCGGCGTCAGTGCCTCGCCTTTTGCAAAACGGCACGGACCTTCATAATAATAATTATGCTGCAGTCCAAGGAAAATCGGTTTTACATTCAGTTTGACATCCAATCCTCTTTTGATCATAGTTACCCTCCTCATAGTATTCTGTTCGTTTCCAAAACCTTCCTTTATAAGATATCTGATTCATATCTTCATTTCATCGGCATCGTGTCCAAGAATATTTTTGGACGTTACTATGATTTGATATTAGTCATTTCTAACTGTTGTTCATTTTGGTTTTCCTTTCTCCACCCTCATTTATACCTATGCTATCCATAGGAGAACCCTGTCTGTCACCATTCTTCATTTATTGTAACCATTTCCAAATGTTTTCGAACAGATCATTCCCCCCCTATCTAACCCAACGTGCTTTTCGTCTAAAAATTGTAATATTGCACATTAATATATCGTCTCATTTGTATATATATCCATTTTCTGTTTATTTTTCCATTTTTCTCTACTCAATATGGATTTGTTCTGTTAATATTAGTGTAAATCATTACAATTTCCAGGAGGTTTTATGGAACAAATTTTCTCATTATCTCTTAAACTATTGCTGCACGACCTGGACTCTGCGCATGAAAAGAGCCCCTTATTGGAAAAAAATCCATTGTTTTCAGACGTCGTCTTGTATGCGCCGTCTCAAAAATGGAATCCATCTCATCTTGTTGTCGGGATGTTAAGCGAAATACTTCCGATTTCGGATATTTATCCGAATATCAGCTTTTTATGTATCAGAGACCGCTTTGCGGACGAAGAAGAAACAGACAGAAAGAGAAAAAATGTTCTTGTTCTGACAACCAATAAAAAGCTGCATCATATTTTCAATGAAATATTATCCATTTTTTCCCGTTACCGTAACTGGGATATGCAGATGCGCCTATCCGTTGTCATGAATCAGGGAATCCAGCCTCTGGTTGACCTGACAGAAGATATGATCGGCAACCATATTGATATTATGGATGCCACATTCAAACTGATGGGATACACAAGAAACATATCTCTCGATGACCCAATCACCGAGAGGTTGATCGCGCAGGGATATCACTCAGACGAAACCATGAAACAGTTTCTGGATCTCAGAAGATTTGAAGAATTTGAAAAAGGGAATGACATCATCGTATCGGATGACTTCAAGCTTTGTAAATACGTAACGATCAAACGTGTCTTCCATACAAACCAGAAGCCCTCCATGTACGTTGTCATGCATTGCAATCACAGGGAGGCAGATGACAGCCTGCTGGATCTGTTCCGGATCTTTTTGCACTATATGGAACATTATGCCGGGCTGGAAAATCTTCACCCTTCCGTATTTGCCGCCTCTTCCCAATATCTCCAGAATCTTCTGGACGGGTCGATCAGCAATATGGATGAAGCAATCTCAAGAGCATCTCTGGCAACGATCCCGTTCCAACAGGACTATCAGCTATATGTGCTGTCATTTGAAGACCACTTCAACACACCGCTTGCCAAGCTGAGTGCTGATATCAATGAAAATCTGCTGTTTTCCTATGTCGTCGTTTATAACCGCCGGATCGTCATACTGCATAACCGCAGAGAAAAAGCTGATTCTTCCACCGCGATGCGCGCCTCTCTGAAAGCCCTCCTGGAGCAGTACCCCTGCCTGATCGGCATCAGCAATCCGTTCCGGAACCTCTGGAATGTGCGAAATGCTTATGAGCAGGCCGGATGCGCCATTGAATACGGTGCGCATATCATCCATTCAGATATATCATCCGATGCCTCTCCTGTCCGGTTTTTCCATTTTGAAGATTGTCTACTGACATTGCTGGTCACAAAAAGCTGCAACAGTTCCCCGGACCTGTTCAAGAACAGCTCCATTTTTCAGCACATCCAGACACTTATCGATTACGACAATGAACATGGCAGTCAACTGTTGACGACACTGTCCGTTTTTCTCGGCACCGGAAAAAAAGCAACCGATACCAGTCGAATCCTCCACATGCACAGAAATACGGTTCTGTATCATGTTGAAAGAATCGAGCAGATTCTTGGCGTCTCCCTAAACGACCCGGAGACCATTGCCAAGCTTTATCTCGGTGTCAAGACATGGGAATCCGGAATGACACAGATGGTTTAGCCTACCAGTCAGAATCCCAGTCCGTGTCCCAGCCGGAATCCCAGCTGTCATAATCATAGCCGCTGTCCCAGTCAGAATCCCAACCGGAATCCCAGCTTGAATCGTCACTCCAGTAGGAATCAGAAGAGCTGTTATTATCATCATAGGAATACCAGTCATTGTCATAGTCGTCATAATCATAGCCGCCATACGTGTCATAACCACTGTCGTAATAAATTGGCGTATGATAAATCGGACTGTAGCTGCTGTGCGAATGCAGTGCAGCGCCTCGCAGCGCATAGATCATGATCAGAATGAAAATGATCAGATAAATCGTGCCGCGCAGCGAAAGCCGGTTCTTCTTTCGCCCGGATGAATGATGATTCGTCCCTGATCCGCTGTGCTGCCTGCTGCCTTTCGGCGTCACATTGCCGGCCGCGATCTGTTTTGACCGCTCTTCGACAAATTTCTGATAGATCTCGTTGACGGCATATGCCTCATCCGTTCCCTGATAGCGCACCGCACGGGATCCGTCACTCTTGTTTTTGTAGACTGTGATCACGCCATTTTCATCTTTATAGATACCAAATGCGCGCGCGTCTTTTACATCTTTTCCTATAAAAAATCTTGTTTTGGATTCACTGATCCCGTTTGCCGCGAAAAACGCGGACAGTTCCTCCATCGTTTTCGGCACGCCCTGCGCGGTCCTCTCAACATGCAGATTCGGTGCACCGCAATGCGGACATTTTTCATCTGTGCTGTTCATATTGTTACCACAGTAATCACATGTAATCTTCACAGCCAATGTCTTCCTTCCATCTGTTTGCGACACTTCTTTGTCAGTTACAATTATTGCACCGCTTTCCGGATTTCTCAACCAAAATAATCATTTCTTTTGAAAATGAAAAACCCTCCTGCAAATGCTCTCAAACGAGAACTGTTTGCCGAAGGGTCAGGGGAATAAAGTATATTCTATGTGCGCTTGGTTTTTCTCAGCTGTTATGTGCCAGAGATTTGAATTCATAGCCGATCCATCTTGCAAAAAATGCAACTGTCATGCTGCCTACTGCCAGGAAAATTGCCATTACGATTACTGTTAATAAAATGCTCATCATGATTATGTCCTCCCTTTTCAAACGTGATCTATCTGTGATCCTGCACACAGGTTTTCTTCTTTTCGGCATCATTGTATGCGCTTTTTTGCAAAAAGTAAAACGGCAAAATTCTTTCATGATGATAAGTTTTACTTATCGCCGTTTCCATGCTATAATCTTTTTGTCTTTTATAGAAAAACATCATTTTTTGAGAATTGAAAGGACCACCCGGAATGGACAACAAAATCAATGCTACTGTTTTTCTCACCGTCGCCGAAACCGGAAGCTTTCGCAAAGCCGCCGATGAACTGGGTTATACGCAGGCCGGCATCAGCTATATCATCGGCGCAATGGAAGAAGCCGCCGGATGCAGTCTGTTTCTTCGTGAACACGGCGGTGTAAAGCTGACATCGGAAGGAGAGCTTCTACTCCCTCAGATTCAGCAGCTGCATGCCTGGGAGCGCCGTTTCGCACAAACAGTAAATGAACTCAACGGTCTCGAGAAAGGCACACTTCGCGTACAGATCTTTGACAGTGTTTCCGTCCACTGGATTCCGAAGATCCTGCGGGAATTTTGCCGCGATTATCCCGGTATTAAAGTAGAGTTGTTTACAGAAGAAAATGCCCGCCGTGCCGAAGAAATGGTTTTGAACGGCGAGGCGGACTGTGGGTTTTTCCTGACAGGAAAAGTGAATGGGCTGGATACCATCCCGCTGATAGAAGAACACCTTATGGCTGTCGTCTCCCCTGATCATCCGCTGGCAAATGAAAAACACTTCCCAATCAGCCAGATTGAGAAGTATCCCTATATCCGTATGAAGTATGAAGAAGCCAGCCCCATCGGGCAGGCCTTCCGCGAAGAAAACATTACACCAAACGTCGCCTTTACCATGGACAATGACTATGCTGCCATGGCAATGGTCAGCAACGGGCTGGGCTTTTGTATTTTCCCCGAACTGCTGTTAAAAAACATTCCCTATGATCTGAAATGCCTCACATTCGACATGCCCAAAAAGCGAACCCTTAGTGTCGGTACTCGAAATATGAAAACCGCATCCAAAGCATGTCGGAAATTCATCGAATATACCTGCCGGATCGTCCAGGCACAGGAAGGCGTACACCCAGCCTAAACGCCGTCTTACTTCGGTCGCCGTATCCCTGCAGAAACAACTGCACCTGCTGTGATCACACCGATCATCAGGAAGATACAATTCAAATAAGAGCCGCTGACATCATACAATCTTCCGGCAATTGTTGAAGCAAACGACGCAACCAGCATGGTCGTATTGATCAGCGAAAAATTCATCGCATAGTTTTTCCGGCCATAAAAATCACTGACAAAAGCAGAGTTGGTCGGTGTCACAGCACCATAAGCAAATCCGCCGATCGAAAAACCAAGAACAACAAAGGCAAACGTACCGCTTTTTAATGCCAGCACCAGGCACAGGCATGCGATAAAGAAAATAATCATGGAAAGCGTCAGCGTCATGCGAAAGCCCTTTTTGTCAAAGATTGCTCCGAAAACCACTCTGCCGGCGCCATTCAGCACAGAGATCAGGCCCACTACAGTCGCTACCGTTCCCGGTGTAATCTGTGATCCCACCTGCAGAGCGATACCGCTGCCCTGCGATAAAAGAATCAATCCCGCTGATGCAAGCAGGACAGCCCAGATATAATACATCCAGAATACCGGTTTTTTTGCCATCTGTCCGATCGGGATCTCTGAAGCAGGCTCTCTGACCTGCTTTTTTCGTTTTGAAACAGGCGGTGCGAAATCCGCATCCGGTTTTACAAAAAAGAAACTGCAGATAACAAAAAGCACGCAAATGACGATGCCGAACAGGCGGAACATCATCCGCCACATTTCATCTCCGGGCGGCGCTACAGCCGCGAACACTTTTCCGACAATAAACGCACCAAACGCAAACGCCATGAGCAGGATTCCGGAGATCAGACCCTGCCTGTCCGGAAACCAGGCTGACATGAGCCCCATCACGGTTGCGTAGGCAAAACCTGAACCGAGTCCTCCGATCACACCAAATCCCAAATAAAGCAGGAATGGCGAACTGCCTACCGAGGCTGCTATCAGAAATCCTGCCAAAAGGAATGAAGCAGAGATGATAATAAAGACTCTCGGACTGACCCTTTTATTCAATATACCTACAACAATTGCCGACACGCTGATACAACCGATCACAAGAGTAAATGTCAGAGACAATTGTGCCTCTGTCCATTCAGGATAGGTTGCGCTGATGCTCTTTGCCATCACCGACCAGGCATAACACAGCCCTGCAAACAGCATCACGACCACGCAAACAATCGCATATATCCAGCGATTTAAATGTCTCATCATACCCCCCCCAAAAAAAGTACAGCAGAATCCAAATGATCCCCCATCAATCCGCAAGTCCCGCTACCAGACTGAACCGGCTTCCCTCATCTGCTTGATTTCTTCTTCGGAATAACCAAGGTTACGCAGAACCTCATCCGTATCCCGTCCCATTGCACCGGTCTTTTCAAACGGTTTTCTATCGAAGCCGGTAATCTCAAACGGCGGTCTGGGAATGGCTGTCACTGTGTCTCCGGGATAGGACACTTCATCAAACGCATCCATCGCCCGCGCCTGCGGATCAAGGTACGTGTTCTTAAAATGCCCCGCCAATTCATGCGGCACATCATGCTCTGTCAGGATCTGATCCCATTCCTTTGAAGAATGTTTCAGAAATTCCTCCTGCATCTTCTTCGCCACAAAGGGAATCTTCCCGGATTCCGCCATCGTTCCCAGAGTATCCAGATCAGGATCCTGTGTCAGTTCAGGAAAATCAAACAGTTCGACAAAAAGCTGCTTATCCTTTACATAATCGTTCTGACTGAGCGCCATATACTCCCCGTCACTGCATTCATAATAATCCGACATCGGATTGCCCGGCCGGAACCGCTCCACCGGATATTCTTTCCCGTACTGCGGCTGAGCATTCATCACCGCAACTGCATTACACCAGATACCGGATTGCAGGAGGGACGTGGTTACCATGCAGCCTTCTCCTGTCTTATGCCGCCCGATCACCGCCATCAGGATCGCTGCGACAAACTCAGATGCCGTCGCGATATCTCCCATTGCAAAAGAAGGCCTGATCGGGAAGGACCCCGGCGTTGTGATATCCGTCGTTGCCCCCGTCCGCATCCAGAATGCAGTACTGTCATAGCCCGGCTTGTTCGCATCCTCTCCTTTTAATCCGAATCCGGAAAAATGAGCATAGATCAGACTCGGATACTGCTCTTTTATGGAATCGTAGTCAATCTTCATCCGCCGCAGAGACTGCACCCTGACATTTGAAAGGAAGATGTCCGCTTCGGAAAGCAATCGATGGAAGATCTTCATGCCTTCCTCCGTCTTCATATCCACTGTGATCATTTTCTTCCCGGTATTACACAGATCAAAAAGCGGATTGTTATCATCCTCTGTCGGAAGCATGTGCCAGACACCTGTCATGCGAAGCAGGTCTCCCCGCGGCGCTTCCACTTTGATCACCTCTGCACCATAATCTGAAAGCAGCCTGGCAGAGATCGGCGTGGCAACGACTGTGGCCAGTTCTACTACCTTTAATCCTTCAAGCGGTAACCTGTTTTTCATTTCTTCTCCTCCATTACATACGCTGCAAATTTTCGTGCTGTGCTGATCATTGGCGGCATTCTTCTGCCAAATATCAAAGCCCGGCACACACAATCCGCCATGCCTCTGTTAAACGTTCCAGACTCCACGCCGCATTCGCCGGACTGGTAGATGGCAAATAAACCGCCTCTCTTCCGCAGACCGGTTCCGTATATTTCTGATACAGTTTTTCAGCGGTCTTTCCGTTCACAAAGATACCTTGGATATCCGCCGTTTCCAGGAGCGGGCGCAGGTCATTCGCCGTCACATTCCGGATGGAGGAGTCCGAGGATCCCTGTATTTCGCATGAATAGATCACATCCCATACCGCAATGTGATTGCGCAACAAAAACGCCTTCTTTTCAGGAATCGTCGCAGGCACTTCATCTTCAAAGACCGCTGCCAGCACCTTCCAGAAGCGGTTCTGCGGATGCCCGTAAAAGAAGCCCTGTTCCCGTGACTTCACTGACGGGAAGCTGCCGAGTATCAATATTCTTGAATTGGTATCAAAGACTGGTTCAATCGGATGTGTGATCATTTTCTAGTATCCTCTCTTTATGATGCTCATGATCTCATCCAGATCGATCTGCAGATCACGTTCATACAACTCCACACCACGCTTTCCTGTAAGCGGCTGAATCTGTGGCGTACAGTCATGTGCAAAATCATACACCAGCAGATGCTCCTTGATCGGATCAATGATCCAGTATTCCCGCACACCTGCCGCCTCATACTTTGCAGCCTTTTTGATATAGTCTTTTGACGCAGTAGAGGGCGAGATCACCTCTGCCACAAAATCAGGAGCACCGAAAATGTACTTCCCGTCATCCGTGATCTTGTCCGAATCACAGAGAATAAACAGATCCGGCAAAACCAGTGTCTTTTCATCCCGGTCCAATTGCACACCGGTCGGTGACAGAAACGGGATACACGATCCTTTTTTCTCTTTTATATAGGTATGAATCTGAAGGAATAATGATGCTATGATCTGCTGATGGCGGACCATAGGCGGTGCCATATCATAAAACACCCCATCAATCAGCTCCATCTGAACACCTGCCGGAAGGTTTTCAAGATCCTGTATTGTATAACCTCTCTTTCCGTCAGATGACGTCCCGTATGCCGGCAAGCTGTCCCGCAACAACATATCCCGCTCGCTTGTTTCAAACAAACGATATGGCGCTGCACCGTTCTCTTGATCCAGCGCACGACTAAGTGCCTGCAGTGTGGCATACCGCGGCGCTTTCGTTTCTCCACTTAAGATCTTATTGACAGTCCCCAATGGAACTCCGCTGTAATCTGACAGCTGGGCATTCGAATACCCCAGCAGTCTCTTTTTTTGTCTGATCTCATCGATCGTCATATTGCCTGCTCCTTCTGCTCTAACCCAAAATATTTCCGTATTTTTATACTTTTACCGTTATTTTACCATTTTGTACTTTCCTAGTCAAATAGCATACTATTGAAACAAAGGTTGCAGTTCATATCCATATCTTGTACAATAGCGATATCCAATTACAATATAATGTTTTTTCAGGAGGGGAAAACACATGAGTATATTTAAAGGTGCAGGCGTGGCAATGGCCACACCGATGAAAGAAGACGGCAGTGTCAATTACGATACGCTTGAAAAACTCGTTGAAGACCAGATCGCAGGCGGTACCGATGCAATCATCTCTGTAGGCACATCAGGTGAAGCGCCGACACTTGAGGATGATGAGCATCTTGAGGTCATCCGGTTCTGCGTAGAAAAAGCAGCCGGACGGATCCCCGTGATCGCAGGCACAGGTTCCAATAACACGGCGCATGCGGTCATGATGTCCAAAGAAGCACAGAAACGCGGCGCTGACGGATGTCTTCTGGTAGCTCCTTACTACAATAAGGCTACCCAGCAGGGTCTGATCGAAAGCTTTTCTTTGATCGCCAACTCCATCGATATTCCGTGTATTCTGTACAACGTACCGTCCCGTACAGGATCTAACATTCTGCCGGATACGGCAGCTTACCTTGGGAAAAATGTAGAAAACATCGTTGCCATCAAAGAAGCTTCCGGCAACATTTCCCAGATTGCGGAAGTACTGGAAAAATCCGAAGGTGCACTTGACGTTTACTCCGGAAACGACGATCAGATCGTTCCGATCATGTCCCTTGGCGGCATCGGCGTCATTTCTGTACTTTCAAATGTTGCGCCGAAGTTTACACACGACCTATGCATGTCCTGCTTAGACGGAGACTATGTAACTGCTGCTAAAAATCAGCTCAAGGCAATGGAGCTGTGCCGCAGCCTGTTCTGTGAAGTCAACCCGATCCCGGTCAAGGCTGCTTTGAACATGATGGGCTATGAAGCCGGCAAACCGCGTCTGCCGCTGACCGAAATGACACCGGCAAATAAAGAGCGCTTAAAGAAAGCCATGACCGAATTCGGCATCCTGTAAAAA
>SVDH01000058.1 GCA_015057865.1 Lachnospiraceae bacterium | reverse complement strand
ATCGGATCGGATCTATGTGATCGGCGGTGCGAGTATTTACCGGTTGCTTTTAAACAGATGTGATACAGCCTATATTACAAAGATCCATCGTTCTTATGAAGCAGATACCTGGTTCCCGAATCTGGATGAAAAGCCGGAATGGGAACTGGCTGAATGCAGTGAAGAGAAAGAATACCGGGATCTGACGTATTGTTTCTGCACATACAAAAAAAGATAGAATTATTTAGATAATGACAAACAATGATTAACTTTTTATTTAGCATTAATGTAACTTTTCCGATCTTCCTTGTAATGGTGATCGGGTATTTCCTTCGGCGTATCGGTATGCTGAATGAAAACTTCGTTACGGTATGCAATAAACTGAATTTTAAGGTCACCTTACCGTTCCTTGTTTTCCGTGACCTCGCGAATGTCGATATCAGAGCAGAATTCGATGTGAAGTTTGTTCTGTTTTGCGCATTTGCGACCAGCGTCGGTTTTTTTGCCGCATGGTTCATCGGAAAGCATTTTTTAAAGGATCCGTATACGGTTGGCGCATTTGCACAGGCTTCGTTTAGAAGCAGTGCCGCCGTCATGGGGATGGCTTTTATTCAGCAGATTTACGGCAGTTCAGCAATGGGCGCGCTGATGATCGTCGGCGCAGTCCCGTTGTACAATATATATTCTGTGATCGTCCTTACCTTGGAAGGTAACAATCCTGATATGGGTAAGGGAGCAGAAAAAGTGAAGCAGACATTGCTTAATATCATTAAAAACCCGATCATTATCGGTGTTTTGCTCGGTATCGTAGTCGGTCTGCTTCGAAATCCTATGCCTACCCTGGTCAATTCGACCGTCGATCTGGTGGCCAAGACGGCGACCCCGCTTGCACTGATCGCATTGGGGGCAGGCTTTCAGGGACGGAAGGCAATCAAAAAGATCCGTCCCACCATCGGTGCTTCCGCTTACAAGCTTGTGATCCAGGCTGCAGTTTTTATCCCGATCGCTGCTGCGATGGGATTCCGCGGAGAGAAGATGGTTGCTATTGTCATTATGCTTGCGGCGCCGGCTACACCGAGCTGCTACATTATGGCAAAGAACATGAACAACGATGGTACGCTGACGGCAAGTATTGTTGTGGCGACTACGTTGCTTGCTTCGGTCACATTGACGGCATGGATTTTTATTGTCAAAACGCTGGGCTGGATAGGCTGATTTGGAGGATGAAAAATGGATATTACAGGGAAAAAATTATTTGTAAAGGCACTTCGTGAAGAAGGTGTCGATACATTATTTGCATATCCCGGCGGCATGATCACAGACGTCTTGGATGAATTGTATCGTCTGGGCGATGGCATACGTCTGATCCTGCCAAGACATGAACAGGCGCTTGCGCATGAAGCGGAAGGATATGCAAGAGAGACCGGAAAACCGGGAGTATGCCTGGTTACAAGCGGTCCGGGAGCGACCAATACTGTTACAGCGATCACAGATGCGTTTTATGACAGTGTACCGCTTGTCGTATTTACAGGACAGGTTCCGCTGGGCCTGATCGGCAACGACTCCTTCCAGGAGGTTGATATTGTCGGCATGGTTCGCGGTGTTACAAAATATGCAGTGACCGTCAGGGATCGCAGCAAGCTTGGCACGATCATTAAAAAGGCATTCCAGATTGCTACGAGCGGCAAGCCGGGACCGGTTCTGATCGATCTGCCAAAGAATATTCAGTTGGAAAACGGACCGTCTGATTATTCAACAGAACCTTTGGACATTCGCGGCTATAAACCGAACACCAATGTTCATATCGGACAGTTAAAGCGCGCATCACGTCTGTTAAAGGTTGCGGCACGTCCGATCATTCTGGCTGGTGGTGGAGTCAATCTGGCAGGCGCAGGCCCGGCACTGGAAGCGTTTTCAGAGAAATCACACATTCCGATCGTTACAACTGTTATGGGAAAAGGAGCGGTCCGGACAGAGCATCCTTATTATATCGGCAACGGCGGAATGCACGGCAGATATGCAGCAAATATTGCGGTTCACCGCGCAGATTTGATTCTTTCGATCGGATGCCGTTTCAATGATCGCATTACGGGAGACCTCAATGAGTTTTCACCGAAGTCGAAGATCATTCATATTGATATTGATCCGGCTTCAATCTCAAGAAATGTTGTGGTTGATGTTCCGATCGTCGGCGATGCGAAGATGGCTTTGGAAAAGCTGAATGAATGGGCAGAAGAGAAAGATACCACTGACTGGATGAAGCAGATCCGCAAATGGGATGCGGAGCATCCGCTTACGATGAGCCGAAATCATGGTATGACACCTCAGATGATCATGGAAGGGATCAATGAGGTCTATAAAGATGCAAAGACCACGTATCTGACGGATGTCGGACAGCATCAGATGTATGCGGCGCAGTATATTGATATTGACGAAAACAAAAAGTTCTTTACATCCGGCGGACTCGGAACGATGGGATACGGATTCCCGGCTGCGATCGGCGCGAAGATCGCGGATCCTGACAGAGAAGTGGTATGTATCACCGGCGATGGCGGTTTCCAGATGAACATGC
>SVDH01000057.1 GCA_015057865.1 Lachnospiraceae bacterium | reverse complement strand
AGTGATGATGTGGAAGCAAAAGCGGCAGTCCGTGCTGCATATGAATATGACGGGCCTGTTTATCTGCGTCTCGGACGTCTGGCAGTGCCGGTGATCAATGACGAGGAGAATTACAAGTTCGAGCTTGGTAAGGGCATCGTGTTAAGAGAAGGCACAGACCTTACGATCATCGCTACAGGACTCTGCGTAGTAGAAGCACTGGGTGCGGCTGACATGTTGGCGGAACAGGGAATCTCGGCAGAGGTCATCAACATCCATACGATCAAGCCGTTGGATGAAGAGCTCGTGATCGCATCCGCTAAGAAGACAGGACGCGTTTTTACGGTAGAAGAGCATTCTGTCATCGGCGGACTTGGAAGCGCGGTTTGTGATGCGTTAAGTGAGAAAGCGCCGACACCGGTCAAAAAGATTGGTGTCTACGATGTATTTGGCGAGTCCGGCCCGGCAAAAGAGCTGATCGCAAAATATAAACTGGACGCAGCAGGAATCTGCGAGCAGATCAAAGAAGTATTATAATCGAATGAGCGAAGAGACGAACAAAGAAAAACAGAATTGGATCCGTCAGGGATGGTCTGATTTTAAGAAGATTTTTTCTTCAGATGGCAAAAAAAAGAAAAAGCGGACAAAATGGGTGCTGATCATATGCATCATTATTGTGGCGCTTTTTTTTCTGTATCGTGAGGTGCTGGAGTTTCATCACTATCAGACCGTGGCAAGCACGGAAAACAATGCTTCAGAAGCGATCGAATACGCTTCCTTCGGGAATCTGATCATCCGATATGGAAATGAGGGGGCAAGCGCGATCTCGTCTGACAATACGACTATCTGGGAAGAAGCCTATGAGATGGAAAATCCGATCATTTCCGTTCGTAATAATTATTTTGCGATCGCAGACCAAAAGGGTAAGACCATTGTGATCATGAACCGGGACGGTTTCTGTCAGCAGATCTCAACGGATCTTCCAATTCAGAAAATCGATGTTTCCGATACCGGAAGCGTGGCGGTCCTGATGCAGGATGAAGGTAGCATCAGTTACCTTGGCCTCTATAGCCTCAGTGGAAAGAAGACGGCAGAGGGAACGCTGCATTTTGGCAACAGTGGTTATCCGCTGTCGCTGGCGATATCCGAAGATGGCGTGAATCTGGCACTGTCGGTTCTCGATATCAAAGACGGTCAAAGCAAGAGCAGTGTCAACTTTTACAATTTTGCGCATGCGCCGGCAGAGGGAAAAGACAATCAGGTCGCAAGTTTTACCTATGATAATACAGTGATACCTGAAATCTGTTATGGAACAGGAACCAGACTGGTGGCATTTGGCGATGATAAGGTGATCAGTTTCCAGGGTGGAGCAGAGCCGCAGGAAAAAAACGTCATGGAAATCGAAGGAACGGTCAGAAGTATCGTTCACAGCGAGGACCGGATCGGGCTTTTATATGATCAGGGAGACAACGGTGACGGAAGCACACTGGTGCTGTATGATTATACCGGTGATGAGAAACGCAGATACTCCATCAACGGTTTATATTCAAGTGTAGGACTTCTCGAAAACGGAGAAGTATATCTGATACAGGACAAGAACCTTGCGATTTACCGAAAATATGGCAGGGTTAAATACACAGGAAGTGCCGACACCCCGTTCTATACGATCATTTCACAGGGAAATGGCATGCGTTATGTATTTGTCAGAGAGGGAAAGACAGAACAGGTCAGATTATCTTTGTTCTAATTAATAAGAAGAAAAATGAATTTCATGCTTATAATCACATTAATCATATTTCTGATATTTGCAGTGAGGGGTTGGCAGAGGGGATTCCTCCAGGTGCTCTTCACACTGATATCGGTTATTGTGCTGATCGCATTAGCACTCTGGCTGGCACCGCAGGTGACAGCCTTTCTTGTTGAAAAAACCGGTGCGGCAGACGGAATCGCGGCAAGGCTTTTGACGATTCTGATCGCAGGCCTGGCAGCTTTTATCATCGTGCGGCTGATCGCAAAGGCATTAAAGCTCGTCAACAAGATTCCAGTGCTGGGAAAGATCAACCGGTTTTTCGGTTTGCTGGCAGGTCTGGCAGAAGCATTGATCCTTATGTGGGTAATCATGACAGGGATTCATTTCTTTGCGATACTCCATCCGGATGCAGCTGTGCTGCAGACAATCGGCAGCAGTGAGTTCCTTACATGGCTTTATGAAAGCGACCCTTTGACCGGTTCAGGACACAATATATAGACATAAAAAAAAGAATGACACAAATTGAAAAAAAGTTGTTGACAGACACCTCGAATCGTGGTATCTTAACTAAGCTGTCATTTTGAGAGACAGCTATGAACCTTGATAACTGAACAGTGAAACAAACCACGAACAATTCTTAAAAAAGATTTATTCGAAAAACGGACAAGCGACGAAAAGTCGCGCGACCTAAACAGTAATGTAAGGAATCAGCCAGTTCTGATCCTACAGGAAAAGACTTTAAGATCTTTCTGAGAGAAAGATTTTGATTTTTGTGATGAGAGTTTGATCCTGGCTCAGGATGAACGCTGGCGGCGTGCCTAACACATGCAAGTCGAACGAAGCTC
>SVDH01000016.1 GCA_015057865.1 Lachnospiraceae bacterium | reverse complement strand
AATCCCGAAAGAGTACATCCCGGCAGTCGGCGAAGGTATCGAAGAAGCAGCACAGGCAGGTATCCTGGCAGGCTTCCCGGTACTTGGTATCAAGGCAGTTGTTTACGACGGAACTTACCATGAAGTCGACTCTTCAGAAATGGCATTCCACATTGCAGGATCCATGTGCTTCAAAGAGGCTATGAAGAAGGCTGAGCCGACACTGCTTGAGCCGATCATGAAGGTTGAAGTTACCATGCCGGAAGAATATCTCGGTGATGTTATCGGTGATGTTAACTCACGTCGTGGACGTATCGAGAGCATGGATGATGTTGGAAACGGCAAGATCGTGAAAGCATATGTTCCGCTTTCCGAGATGTTCGGTTACGCAACAGACCTTCGTTCCAAGACACAGGGACGTGGTAACTACTCAATGTTCTTTGAGAAATATGAGCCGGTACCGAAGTCAGTTGCTGAGAAGATCATCAACGCACACGAGAAATAAAAAATAGAACTTGAAATCGTTTTGTAAGTTTACTATAATCGTACTATGCGGAAATACTGCGGATGCGGTAAGAACCGCAGTATTTGGTAGTGCGAGATATAGAAACTTGCAGCGCGAATCATTAAGGAGGAAATTCTAAAATGGGAAAAGAAAGATTTGAGAGATCAAAACCGCATTGTAATATTGGTACCATCGGTCACGTAGATCATGGTAAAACAACTCTGACAGCAGCTATCACAAAGGTTCTGTCCGAGAGAGTTGCAGGTAACACACAGGTTGATTTCGAGAACATCGATAAAGCTCCGGAAGAGAGAGAGCGTGGTATCACAATCTCTACTGCTCACGTTGAGTATGAGACAGAGAATCGTCACTATGCACACGTTGACTGCCCAGGACATGCTGACTACGTTAAGAACATGATCACTGGTGCTGCTCAGATGGACGGCGCTGTTCTGGTAGTAGCTGCTACAGACGGTGTTATGGCTCAGACAAGAGAGCACATCCTGCTTTCCCGTCAGGTAGGCGTACCGTACATCGTAGTATTCCTGAACAAGTGCGACATGGTTGATGACGAAGAGCTGATCGAGCTTGTAGAGATGGAAGTAACTGAAGTTCTGGAAGAGTATGGTTTCGAAGACAGCCCGATCATCAAGGGTTCTGCTCTGAAAGCTCTGGAAGATCCGTCAGGCGAATGGGGCGACAAGATCATGGAGCTGATGGCTACAGTAGACGAGTACATTCCGGATCCGCAGCGTGATACAGATAAGCCGTTCCTGATGCCGGTTGAGGACGTATTCACAATCACAGGTCGTGGTACTGTTGCAACTGGTAGAGTAGAGCGTGGTACACTGCATCTGAACGAGGAAGTTGAAATCGTAGGTATCCGTGAGGAGACTCAGAAGACAACTGTAACCGGTATCGAGATGTTCCGTAAGCTGCTTGACGAGGCTGAGGCTGGTGACAACATCGGCGCACTGCTTCGTGGTGTTCGTAGAGAAGACATCGAGCGTGGACAGGTCCTGGCTGCACCGGGTACTGTAACATGCCATACAAAGTTCACCGCTCAGGTTTACGTTCTGACAAAGGACGAGGGTGGCCGTCATACACCGTTCTTCAACAACTATCGTCCGCAGTTCTACTTCCGTACAACTGACGTTACTGGCGTAGTTAACCTGCCGGAAGGCACAGAGATGTGCATGCCTGGTGATAACGTAGAGATGACCATCGAGCTGATCCATCCGATCGCTATGGAGCAGGGTCTTACATTCGCTATCCGTGAGGGTGGCCGTACAGTAGGTTCAGGCCGTGTAGCTACTATCATCGAGTAATTTGTAGTAATACATATTATTTATTGATCTTTACTCCCGGGAAACTAAGGTTTCCCGGGAGTTTTCTCTATCGTTCATAACATAGAAAGCGAGGCATAAAATGATCAAATCAGTGGCAGTCCTTGGCGCGGGTACAATGGGACATTCGATCGCAAACAATATCGCAAGTCATGGAATTCCTGTGAATCTGTATGAGTCTTTTGAACAGGTCCGTGAAACGGTAAAGGACCGGATCAAAGGCGAACTGGAGATTATGGTGGAAGAGGGATATTTCCCGGAAGAAAAGATTCAGGAAACACTGGCAAACATTACGCTTTATAAAGATTTGGAGCCAGCCGTAGCGGATGTGGATTTTGTAATCGAAGCATTGCCGGAAATATTGGAGCTGAAACAGGATCTTTTGGAACAGCTTGATCAAATATGCCGGCCGGACACGATCCTGGCAAGCAATACTTCCAGTCTGAAGCTTTGGGATATGGCTGCAAAGATCTCAGAAGAACGCAAGGCAAAGATCCTGATCGCGCACTGCTATAATCCGGCGCATCTGATCCCGATCATTGAACTCTCTTTTTTTGGAAATATGTCGGAAGAAGACTTTAATGAAGTCAGAGATCTTTTTGTCAGATGCGAGAAAGCACCGGTCAAGGTCTTAAAGGATGTCACGGGGATGGTGGCAAACAGATTGCTGCATGCGCAGGCAAGAGAAGCATTCTACCTGATCGACCAGGGGATCGCGGAAGCGGAGGATGTGGACCGTGCACTGATGTTTGGTCCGTGTTTTCGAAATGCGACTACGGGAATGCTCGAATGTGCAGATATGGGCGGACTCGATATCTGGTATGCTGCTGAAGGCAATTTCTTCCCGGATCTTGCAGATAATAAAACGCCCAGCGATACGATGAGAAAGCTCGTCGAAGCCGAGCATTACGGAATCAAGACCGGAAAAGGGTTCTATGACTATCCGGAAGAAGTAAAGGAAAAAGCGACAGAAGACTTTAACCGACGCCTGATTACACAGCTGAAAGCCTGCAGAAACTATCTGAAATAACAATAGGAAATAATAGGTTACACTGATCATTAATCGTCAGTATTAACGAAAATCCATCTGCGCACAGTTGAGCTTATATGATAAGATCAGATACTGTCTTTCGTGATAATTATTATAATCAACAGAAATCATCTGATTAATGCGCTTGATCCTATAGATTAGAGTATTTCTGTGGATGAATAAAGCATCAGCTGTGGCAGAATAATTACGTTCATTTACAAGATACATATAAAGAGATCTGGCAAGATCTGTATCGTGCTCTTTGTCATAGGCAAAGAGCATTTTCATTTTAGGATGACAAAACGTATCCGGAGACTCCTTTTGTGTAAACAGATTCGTCAGATGCTGCATGTAGTAATCTTTATACAGAAATAAGGCAGGCTGGTTTGCCTGGTATACACCAAGCTCTATGGCGCGCAGAGCCTGCTTGTAGTATTCTGACAGACATGTGATTTCTTCAAATCGGTTGCTCAGGCCGGCATAGATCCCATGCTCAACACATATCTGGTGGAGTTTTTTTATCTCATCATCTGCTAGTTCTTTTTGATCTGTTTGATTGATAATGACTACAATCTCTCCGTTATAAAGCAAAGTCTTCGCGCTCGGGAAAAGACGCTCAAATTCCGCCCGGATATGGAGCGTGTTAAGCGTACTGGAGCTTCTGGCTGTTTCCACTACGAGACAATACAGAGTATGGGAAAATTCTTCTCCTACATAATCCATATGATTCATATGATGCATGGGAATAGCGATTTTTCCGTCGAGGAGATCTCTGATAAAGTACTCATAATGAAATCCCCTGTTATTCTGAATAAACTCATCTTTCTTCATTTGCTGATCGATTGCTTTTTGCAGAAGAAGCAGATAATCTGCATCGTGGGGCTGAATCGGACGATCCAGAGCGTTGAGGACAATATGTCCGACATCTTTATCGGTGCTGATCGGGCAGAGCATCTGTTCAAATGCCAATTCAGGATGTTTGATGCGGATTGGAGTTTCACTGCGCATCAGCTTCTTATGTATATGGTCATTGTTGTTGGCCAGTTCAAATTCCGATTCTGAAAAGCCGCCATTTTCAACGATCCGCCTTCCGACAGGAGAAGCGGATACTTCCTCCCAATTTGCAGCAATCAGGTGATATCCGGCATCGAAAACCATTAAAGGATTGCGAAATACGGAATAGGAAATGTCAATCATAGCCTGAATACCGTCTTCTGCAAACAGTATTTTCAGTAGAGATTCTGCATACAGGCCTCTTCCGCATGCCTCAATAAAAAAGGGTTCCAGTAGTTTTACAGCTGTTGCTACCGAACATTCATTTACCTGTAAACAATGGATCAATGCGTCTTTAGGGATATTTGTCTTGTCAGATGAGGTATTACTGCACAAAAGATAATGGATGTCTTTTTCCGGATGGCATCTGGTAATCAGAAAAGGATCATCGGTTACGTACAGAATATACGGTCTGCAGGAAGTCGCAGAGAGATCTGTTTCACGAAATCCGCATAGGCACCGACCGGATGTGCCACCATACAGACAGGTATCAAAACTGCTGAATAAAGATGCTATTTCTTTCATATTGATAAACATACAGATGTCCTCTTTTGAAAATCATTTTTCGTCAATCTAAGGATATCAAAAATACGGAGAGATGTCTTGTTTGTTTGGTACCAATAAATTAAAAAAAATCGTAAATCCATACCAATCCCCCAATAATCAAAACTTGTTAATCTTTATTTAGCAAACAAAAAACAGAATGGGAACAGACAGAGGTAAAACAGATGAGAAAAGAATTCAAGCCTTACAAGGCGCCGGTACTGTATCACGGAATGAGACGGATGAAAGATGTCTATGTCAAAATGCGGGATGGTGTGGAGCTGTGTGTTGATATCAATCTGCCAGATGCAGATGGCGCTTTTCCGGCTCTGCTTTCAATTGGACAGCACAATAAAGATCTTCTGGATGCGGATTATACGGCAACGATGCCTGCACAACCGAGCTGGTCACACTTCTGGTTTGGAAATATAGAGTGCGGGGATACGAAATTTATTACTTCACGTGGATATGTTCATGTGATCGCACAGGCACGCGGAACCGGAAAGTCCGGAGAAGGGACGGCGATCACGGCACGCTGGGATCATTATGATCTGATTGAGTGGATGGCAGAGCAGGACTGGTGTGACGGGAATATCGGTATGGTAGGGTTATCGAATTTCGGCGTTCATCAGCTTTTTGCGGCAGCTGCGCAGCCCCCGCATCTGAAAGCGATTTTTCCGCAGGATCCGGGGTGGTGTTACGGATTCTTCAGGGAAATGAATCTGGGAGGCGTATTAAATACTCTGTTTTATCATCTCGATCATATGGGCGTTGATCATATGTCGATCGGAGCACCGCCGGAACTCCCTGAAGAGATTCAGCCGTTATGGGAACAGGCGATGAAGAATCCGGATTACCAGATGTATAAAAACTACTATAACTGGCTTACATTGAAAGGACAGAAAAATCCATTTGGGATGGCGTTCCAGACATTGTTGTATCCATACGATCAGCCGGAATTGTTTGAGCCAATGTGCAGAGAGAAGATTGATCAGATTAAGATTCCTGTTTATACGGGATCGGGACAATATGCGATCGATTATCATTTCCACTGGCAGGGAGCTCAGAACTGGTGGCATGAGCTGCACGATATTCCGAAAAAGCTCTCATTAGGCGGGCCGGCACACCAGGAGCGGCCGTTCCATCAGCTGGAGCTTCATAATGAAATGATGAAGTGGTATGACTACTGGCTGAAGGGAATTGACACAGGAATCATGGAAGAACCGCCTGTCCGTTACTGGGTGACAGGAGAGAATAAATGGCGTTATGCAGAAAACTGGCCGGTTCCGGAGACGGAATGGACACCGTTATATCTGGAATGCTGGGAACGGCTCAGATGGGATCCGATTGATCCGGATGCATTTGACGGTGCCAATATCCCGGATACGTTTGTCCAGATGCCGCCGACATTGACGAACCAGATTCAGAAGCTGCGTTACATGACAGATCCGCTTGCTGAAGATGTGACGATAGCCGGACCGATCAGCGCAACGTTCTGGGCATCCATTGATGATGTTGATACAAACTGGTTTGTTGTTTTGAAAGACCTTGGCCCGGGCGGATCGGAACGGACCGGTCGCGAAGGAGAGCAGGAAATTCCAGATTTGCCGGAACAATATCTGACAAAAGGTATGTTGAAAGCATCGATGAGGGAACTGGATGAGGAATTATCCGTGCCGTATAAACCCTGGCACAAACTGACGAAAGAAGCACAGAGAATGGTCGTTCCGGGGGAAGTAAACGAGTATAACGTTGAAGTCATGTCTGTCTGTCATACGTTTAAAGCAGGACATCGGATCTGTGTGGAAATCTCCTGCCTGGATCTGCCGGATGGCGCAAACTGTGTCGGTAAGACAGAATACATACCTTATCATATTTGTCGAAATGCAACAGTAAGACATGACATCTATCGTGATGGGACGCATCCTTCACATATTCTGTTACCGATCATTCCAAATGATAAATAGAGAACCATGTAAATATATGAACAGTCGTAAAGGAGGGAGCTTTCGTGATTGTTGAAAACAGAGGACAACAGCAAAGTGTAAGATTTCAGGTAGATACGGACAGGTGCTGCGGATGCCGTCACTGCATTCGGAGATGCATGGAAAATGTATGGCATTGGGACAAGGAAAAGAACTGCGCGATTCCGAAATATCCGGATGAATGTGTTTTGTGCCTGCAGTGTGAAATGGAATGCCTGAATAATGTGATCGACATTTATCCGATCGCGACATTGCAGGTAGACCCGCTTGAGTTCAGTGCGGGACATATTACAGAGGCAGACCTGGAAGGAGGCAGATAAGAGATGGGTGAGATCAAAGATTATGGGAAGTTATACCAGTCAGACATTCTGATCGTAGGCGGAAGTATTTCCGGTCTGACACTGGCGATTAAAACGAAAGAGATGAATCCGGATCTGGATGTTCTTGTAATCGACAAAGGTGTGATCGGATGGACAGGGCAGGCGACAAAAGCCGGAAACGGCATCCGTGCAACGAGGAAAGAGCCGGAAGCAATTCCGATGGCAATGTGTTATCAGGTACATGCGCATACAGAGTTTTTGAATGACCAGATCTTCCTGATGAAATATTTGGAAGTACAGCGTGATAACGTTGAGTATATGCAGCATTGTGGTGTAAAAACATCTGTAGATGAAGATGGCAATGTAACATACTTTGATATGGTTCCGGGAATGGATTGCGCCGGTGTGGAGATTAACATTAACCGGTCCCTGCGTGCGTTTGCACTCAAATGCGGTGTACGCCTGTTGTCCCGCGTCAATGTATTTGAACTTCTGACAGGGAAAAATGGAAGAGTGATCGGATCGATCGGATTTGATATGGATTCGGGAGAATGCCGCATCTTCCAGGCGAAAACGGTCGTTTTAGCAACACAGGGATGTCATTTTAAGAAGATCGGACTGGAATTTATGGGATACGGAACCGGTGTCGGAGCTGCATATCGTGCAGGCGCAGTCATGAGTAATCCGGAGTTCTCAACACAGACGGATGTCGTATTCAAAAAGACAAACACACCGATTTATGGCGCTTTCAACCTGGTATATAACCAGAAAGGTGAAAATGTTACAAAGAAATATTGTGGAGATCAAACCCTTTATGAAGTATCTACTGAGCTGGTTATGGGAATGCTCGAAGAGGTTAAACAGGGCAATGGTCCGCTGTGGTGCGATCTGGAACATCCGGATGAAGTCCGTGCGATTTTTGGCGGTCAGGGACATACCATGCTGATGCGAATGCTTGATGACAAGATGCAGTGGGAAGAGCATGTTTTCAAAAAGACGATCCGCTCATTTGGCGATGTAGGTCTGACCCCGGAGATGACCATTAAGATGGTGCTGCAGGTAGAGCCGATCCATGTAGATATGGATTATAAAACAAATGTGGAAGGCCTGTGGGCAGTTGGCAAAGTAACCGGACAGGGCGCATGCTATTTCGGATGGACCCGCGGAGACGGCCTTGGAAATGCGACCACTACGTCATTGATGGCAGCACCGAGTGTGGTTGCATTTACAGAAACACACGATTTTGAAGAACTTGATCTTACACAGGTTGCAAAGATGAAAGAGAAAATCTATGCACCGCTGAATCGGAATACAACACATAAACCGAAGGAGATCTTTGACCGAATCGAACGTTATATTTTCCAGACCGATAAGCTGATTACAAAGACAGATGAAAGTATTCAGAGCGTTCTGGATGAAGTAGAGGAAATGAAGAAGATCATTCCGGAGCTCACGGCAAATGACCCGCATTCACTCGCAAAGTGTCTGGAAGCGGCTGACAATGTGCTTTGCCTGGAGATGGTATTCCGCGCTGCAAGAGAGAGAAAAGAATCCAGAGGACAGATGTATCCGCATTATCGTATGGAGTATCCGCAAATGGATAACGAGAACTGCCTGTACTGGATCCATCTGCGTCAGGGAGAAAACGGCGAAATGGAACTCTTCAAAGAAGATATTCCGTTATGGAAGTACCCGATCCGGCCACAGGGTTACAAGATCCCGGAGGGGCAGAAAGAGGAATTCTATGTGCCGGATAACCCATTGGCCCCGGTTTATTTAGAGGCACAGAAGAGAATGGCAGAAGCAATGCAGAAGCAGGAGGCGAAGTAAGGATATGACAGCAATAAAAATAAATGACAGAGATTATTGTGTAACAAAAGGTTCAACCATACTTGCAGCTTCCTTTGAAACACAAAAGCTGGCACAGGAACCGCTGCAGGTAAGAATCCCGACATTGTATTACCTGAAAGGCGTAGTAGATATCGATGAAAGCGGCGTATGCGTGGTAGAAGCTGACGGAGAAATTGTAAATGCCTCAAAAGTGCGTGTGAAGGAAGGCATGGAAATCCGGACGATGTCGGAACCGGTAATCGCAGCTAGAAAAGAAGCACTTGCCAAAATATTGAAAAAGCATAACAAATCATGCATTTACTGCTTCCGGTCTTCGAGCTGTGAACTGCAGACATTATTGCATGAATACGGTTTTACAAACGAGCCGGAACTTCCGATGAAGGATCTGGAAGAACTGGATCTTTCTTCAAAAGTATTGGTTCGTGACAACAACAAATGTATTCGCTGTAAGAGATGCATCAATATCTGTGCAAAAATGCAGGCAGTATCTGCAATTACCTGTACCGGTGAGGGAATGGAAGCAGAGATTACGCCGTCGTCACCAAAGGGTCTGGCAGCTGCAAGCTGCGTAAACTGTGGTCAGTGTGTAGCGGTCTGCCCGGTTGGAGCGCTGACGGAAAAGGATCAGACGGAAGAAGTAAAAGCAGCACTGGAAGATCCTGAGAAATATGTTGTCGTTCAGGTGGCACCTGCAGTACGTGCCGCATTGGGAGAAACATATGAATTTCCGATAGGAGTAGATGTAGAAGGCAGAATTGCAGAAGCTTTAAGAGATGCCGGATTTGACAAGGTGTTTGACACAAAATTCGGTGCGGATCTGACGATTATGGAAGAGGCAAACGAGCTGATCGAAAGGATGAATGAAGATGGTGTTCTCCCGATGATTACGTCATGCTGTCCGGGCTGGATCAAATATGCAGAACATTTTTATCCGGACATGATCGATAATATTTCGTCCTGCAAATCTCCGCACCAGATGCAAGGGGCAATCATTAAATCATACATTGCGCAGAAAGAAGGGGTTGCAAAAGAAAACATCGTTACAGTCAGTGTTATGCCGTGTACTGCAAAGAAGTTCGAGATCACACGTGATGACGAAGACGGCGCTGGTGTACCGGATGTTGACATTGTGATCACAACAAACGAACTTGGAAAGCTGCTGAAAGATTTTGAGATTCAGTTAGAGGCCATGAATCCGAAAACACAGTTTGATGATCCGCTTGGATTTGGAACTGGGGCAGGTGTTATTTTCGGGACAACCGGCGGCGTTATGGAAGCAGCGCTTCGGACTGCAGCAGAAATGATTTCCGGAAAAGCACAGGATGCGCTTGAATATAAAGAAGTGCGGGGCATGAATGGAATTAAGGAGGCTGCAATAGACATCGACGGAAAGGCAATAAAAGTAGCTGTAGCCTCCGGCCTTGCAAATGCCAATGCATTATTGACGAAGATCAAGTCAGGAGAAGCAGATTATCAGTTCGTTGAGATCATGGCATGCCCGGGTGGCTGTGTGAACGGCGGCGGACAGCCACACCAGCCGGCAGCAGTCCATGCAATGATGGATGTACCGGCAGAACGTGCCGCGGCATTATACAGAAATGATGCCAATGCAACAGTCCGCAAGTCGCATGAAAATGCATCTGTTAAGAAACTGTACGATGAGTTCCTGGAGAAACCGGGAAGCAAAAAGGCACATGAATTATTACATACTACATATGTGATCAGATGATAAGAAGGCAGGGCATATAACAAACAGTGCCCTGCCTTCTCTTTTCATTGTGTCTGAGGTGATATTTGTGTTTGGATTTACTTCGTCGACGCCTGAAAATCCATCAGCGCATACTTGAACGTATTCCCGAGGATCAGCGCAAAGTTTTCCTTTGTGATATCCGGATCCTCAAAGATAAAATAACGATAGATTCCAATGAGTGTCGAGGAGAAGATCGCGCAGGCGAGCCCGGCACTCTTGGGGTCATGTTTTTCTTTTAAAAACCGATTGGTAAAGCTCGAAGAGATATGGCGCCGCCAGCGGTTTTCAAAACTGGGGTCACCCTTTGGCCCCATGATGGCGCGATATTCATCCAGATGCGCCAGAATAAAATCAACGGTTTCCGATGCCTGAGGCAGTGGATTCCCTTTTAATACGGGCGTGAGTTCCAGGTTTTCCAGATTGTTATTGACTTCAGCTAAAGTACTTAACAGTTCGCTCTCAATCTCTTCAAGAATAGAATATTTATCTTCAAAATAGGTATAGAAGGTAGATTTTACGATCCCTGCCTGTTTGCAGAGACCGTTAATGGTCACGCCATCGATTCCTTTTTCAGAATAAATCTCCAGAAAAACATTTCGGATATGACGTTTGGTTTCCGAACGATTGAAATCTTTGCGATTGCCTGCCATGGTATCCTCCCAAATCGAACTATTTTACTCCAAAAGTCCGATTACAAAACTTTTTCAAATGTTTTGGTCTTAAACCATCTCTAAAAAAATTGTATCTTAACATCAGAAAACAGACAAGATTCAATTTTTAATTGATTTTCAGTACAAGGAAAGGGGTTTCAAATGGGCAAAACAGTAAAAGTAGACGTAGCGGTCATGGGTAGCGGCGTTGCAGGAATGGGTGCAGCGTATAAGCTGGTTCAGGCAGGTGTAAAAGACATCGCGGTTTTTGAAAAATATCCGGCACAGGGCGGCGCGGTTTCCAACTGCCCGATGATGTTCTGTTCCACACCGGACACACCGGAAGCACAGAAAGCAGCATACGAGGTTCTGGCAAGATTTTCCAATTACGACGGAAACATGAACCTGATCAGCAAGGTCGTAAAATATTCCTCTGAATTCCCGCGCATTTTCTTAGAAGAGCTGGGAATCAAATGCATGATCAAGGTCGACAGAGATCCGGCTGATTACGGAAACAAAAGAGCATATACACAGGGCCATGCAAACGGCATCGACGTAGGTGATTATTATTTTCTGGAAGGACGTGGAAAAGGTCACGCGATGGCACTTGCACTGCTTCGCATGCGCATTAACTTAGAGAAAGCGGGCGTACAGTTCTTCTTCCAGACCCCGATCAAAAAGATCGTGAAAACAGGTGATAAAGTAACAGGTGCGATCGCTTATGAAAAAGACGGTACAGAGGTTACAATCGATTGTAAAGCACTGATCGTTGCTTCCGGTGGAATCACAGGCAATATGGAGATGATGAAAGAAGAAGGCGTTATCAACGTAGATCCGAAGTTTGAGGAAGTATTCGAAGAAGGCAAGCAGGTCCTGATCACCTTCCCGGACAGCTGCCAGGACGGTGACGGACAGAAGGCAGTTTGGGAGATCGGCGGAAAGAAGACCGCAATGGTCATCAGCGCGGATCCGGAAGTTCCGAACCCGGGCGTTCGTATCGGACCGAACACACCGTGGCTGAACGGAAACCAGATCAAGGTCGTTACCGAAATGCCGTGGATGCGTGTCAATGAGCAGGGTAAACGTTTCATCAACGAAGAGATGAGCAACCAGCACACCGCAATGAGCCGCGCGTACTGCAAGCAGTCCAACATGCACGGATATCAGATCTTCGATGAGGATACCGTAAAACGCATGGAAGAAGAGTTTGATGAAAACTACGTATACTTCATCTTCAAGGGTGCAAAACTGAGCGGTCTGCGGGAGCAAATGGATGCTTCAATTGCTAAAGGCAATAAGCATATGTGCCATTTTGATACGATCCATGAAGTGGCAGAATACATGGGCATCAATGAAGCAAATCTGAAAGAGACGATCGCGAAATACAATAAGGCAGCCGAAGAAGGCTATGATCCGGATTTCCATACCGATGCAAAATACCTGCACCCGATCAGAGAAGAAAGCGGACACATCTACTGCTTCCGTATCTTCGCAGGTGCATATGATACGATGGGCGGTCTTGCAATAGATGAGAATGCAAACCTTCTGGACATTAACAATCAGCCGATCGAAGGTCTGTATGGCGCAGGCGACATGGTAACAGGAAGCTTCTATGGCGAGCCGACTTCCAATGCCGGCGGTACCGTATACGGCGCGATGACAACAGGACTTCTGGCAGGTGACAGCGCAGCCGCATATGTACGTGAAAACTTCTAAAAGATATTTGTTCTGGTAAAGCAAATCATACTTTGAGAATGAACAATTACGATAATCGGGAAAGGAAAGAAAGATGAGATTAGAGATTAATAATAAATATTGCATTCGCTGTGGACTTTGTGAAGATCTGTATCCGGATCTGTTTAAGAGAAACTTTGAAGAGCATTGCATGGATGTCCTTCATGATGAGCTTCCGGCAGAGCTGGAAGAGCGTGCAAAGCAGGCAGTTGCAGATTGTGCAGTTGCAATGATCAAGCTGGTCAAATAATAAACAGGAGGGTGAAATGGCTTTAGTACCTGTTGCAGAAGATGCAAAAACAAAAAGATATTATAAATACTATGAGCAGGGAATCGCTTCCCCGACACCGGAGCAGCTTGCAATGGTTGATGCAAGCAAAGGGACGGTAGGAGAGTGCCTTGAGATCGAGGACAGAAACAAGGTTCTGGAGCCGGGGACACTGTATCCGGAGAAACTTGGATTCTATCCGACAAAAGACGGCGGCCTTCTGGTTGCAGGAAACATTCCGATGCCGGACTGCACGGCAGAAATGTATTACTGGTGGTTTGCATGGCACGGTCTGGAAGCATTCCGTTATGCGATCTGGGATCCGGAGGATCATTATGGTCTGGAGCTAAACGAAGAGGGCAAACGCCGCGCGCTGGATCCGTCCGTCCCGATGGAAGAGAAAACCTGGGGCGCAACACATACCGTTCAGGAATCGATCGGAGGACCGCCGGATGAGATCGTGATCATGTTCCAGAACCCGGCAGACATGGGAATGGATACGAGCCTGATCGGCAAGGAAGGCTGTGAATTCATCGTTTGCGCAAATGCGCTCCTTGGTCCGATGAAAATGCCGGTCGTGATGCTTGAAGTGGCAAAGAAAATCGATGGCGTGATGACATTCCAGGCAAGATTCTGGGTCGGATATCATATCATCGACGGGAAGCCGCAGTGCCTCGTTCCTGCATGGAAGGTGATCCCGGAGCAGGAATGCGAGATGATCGCAAAAGGCCTTCTGGCACATAATATTAAAGAGTTTACCAATCTGAACAAGGTGCTTCCAAAGGTTTACGCAGAAGAGAAAGACAACTGGTAGGTACCGGTGAGCCCTCACTGTCAAAAGCAGTGAGGGCCCTTTTTATTTACATCAAAATATCTCCGTGATAAAATGAATCATTATAAATAATAGATCAAAGAATAAAGGGAATCGTTATGAACAAAGCGTGGAAAATCTTTCTACGGGATCTTTTTCGTTTGCGAAAAAACTTTATAGCAATTGTTGTTCTGGCAGGAATCTGTATCATTCCTTCTTTATATGCCTGGTTTAATATTTATGCGAATATGGATCCGTATGCCAATACCGGTAATCTTCAGATTGCCGTTGTGAATATGGATGCAGGGACCAATCACGAACGGATCGGCAGACTGGATGTCGGTGATGCGCTGGAGGAAAAACTGCGGAATAATGATCAGCTGGGGTGGAACTTTACAGATGAAGAAACCGCTTTAAACGGAGTGAAATCCGGAGATTACTATGCGGCGATCATCATTCCGGAATCATTCAGTAAGGATCTGGCCAGTGTTTTTTCTACCAATCCGCATCAACCGGAAATCATTTTTTATTCCAACGAAAAGAAAAATGCGATCGCACCAAAAATCACCGGCAGCGGTGTTTCCTCGCTGCAACAGGGGATCAACGATGAATTTGTTGCAGCCGTGTCAGAATCGATGGTTTCCATCCTGCAGGATAAGATCGGACAGACAGGAAATGACCTTGATCGATCCATGTCTGATCTGAAAGAAGGACTTCGTGCCACATCTGATCTGACGGAAGATTTTGTTGTGCTGCTGGATGAGTTCCATGCGATCAAAGAAGACAGCGACCGTTTGCTTGCAGACGGACAAAGTGCGCTCTCTCAGGCCAGTGATATGGCAGACAATGCCGCTGAATCTGTAGAAGACATCGAAGATCGGGTTTCTGCTTCATGGGAGGATATCCGTGATTTTTCCGAAAAAGCACGGACCGGTATCGCCAATACAGATCAGAAACTCTCTGAACTGAATGATTCTGCCGGCACAAAACTGGGTACTCTTGACAGTAAGATCCGGGAAGTGGATCAGGAATTAAACGATAAGGTTAGCCCTGTCGTGTCCAGAGTAAAGTCGATCCAGGAACTAAACGCGGACATCATAGATACACTGACTGATATTAATGAGGCTTATCCGAACGAAACGATCGCCGGTATTCTGAGTGATCTGAAGGAGGACAACCAACGGCATCAGCAGATCCTTTCCGCATTGGAATCTGCTTCTGCCGGAGCAGCCGATCTGTATGATTTTTCATCCAATGCATATCCCGTTCTAAGCGAAGGCATCCGGAACAGTCAGAATACACTGCAGGATTCGATCAGTACGCTTGACGCCTCTCTGATGACAGAAGCTTGCATTTCTCTGTCAGAAGCATCATCTGCCACAGGTCATCTGCAGGGATTGAATGAAACGGTACAGACAGATATTGAAGGTCTTTCCGTTCTGCTGGACGATATGGGTGAGACGATTGACAGTACAGATACTGCTCTTACAGAAACACAGGAAACGTTAGGGCTCATCCGGGATCAGCTGGAACAGGCGCGCGCAGATTTGAATGCGATAGAAAGTCTGCAGATTTTTACAGATCTGAAAAATGTTTCAGATGGGCTTGATTCCGAACAGATCAGCCGGTTTATGTCTTCGCCGGTCTCTATGGAAACAGAACTGTTATACCCCGTCAAAAACTACGGCACCGGCATGACGCCGTTTTTTACAAACCTTGCCATCTGGGTCGGGTGTCTTATTCTCGTCAACATCTTTAAATCAGGAGTCGATGAAGATGAGAAGCTGAACAATTTGAAACTGCATGAAGTATATTTTGGCAGATGGTTCCTGTTCATATTCACGGCATTGATTCAGGCATTTATCGTTTGTGCGGGCGATCTTTGGCTGCTCCACATTCCCTGTGTGCATCCCGTGCTGTTTATCCTGTCCGGTCTGTGGATCTCTTTTGTTTTCATGAATCTGATCTATGCATTTGTAATGACTTTCAAACATGTCGGCAAAGCGCTGTGCGTACTGTTTGTCATCCTGCAGATCCCCGGTTCATCCGGAACATATCCGATTGAAATGACACCAAAGTTCTTCCAGAATCTGCATCCGTTCCTGCCGTTTACATATGGTGTCGGTGCGATGCGTGAAACGATCGCAGGGATCTATCCGCATCATTTTGCTGCAAACATGAGCTTGCTACTGATCTTCCTTCCGGTTGCATTTGTGATCGGACTTGCGCTTCGGCCTGCTTTCTGGAATCTGAATGCTCTGTTTGATCACAGACTTGCGGAAACGGATCTGATCGCAACAGAAAAAGGCGGCGCCATCCGGGAGCGTAAGTCATTTGGTCAGGCCGCGAGAGCATTATTTGCTGACCCGGAAACGAAGCAGCTGCTTCTGGCAAGAATCGATCGCTTCGAACAACGCTATCAAAAGATCGTTCGCCGGTCATTTTTACTGATCGTGATCATTCCAGTCATCTTTTTGATCCTGATGTTTGCAATCCCTGCCAAGATGGTCTTTTTGATCCTGTGGATCGCGTCGATGCTGTTTATTGTTTTGTTCCTGCTCATAGTCGAGTACTTTAGAGAACATCTTGACAGACGGCGTCGTATTGCAGAAATGACAGCAGATGAACTGATCAAAACCATGCAGGATAACGATAAGGAGCATACAGAGTCATGAAAAATATTTTACGGATTTTTCGCGGCGACATCAGACGGGTCCGGGCCAATGTGATTGCTTTGATCATTATCCTTGGGCTTGCGATCATTCCATCGATGTATGCGTGGTTTAATATCGCAGCAAGCTGGGATCCTTATGGGAATACCGGTAATCTGAAAGTGGCCGTTGCAAACGCAGATCAGGGATATGAAAGTGATTTGTTTCCGATGGAACTGAATATGGGAGAGAAGGTAGAGTCTTCGCTCCGCGGAAACCAGGATCTGAACTGGATTTTCACAACAGAAGAAGACGCGATCGAGGGAACACGTTCCGGAAAATATTATGCTGCAATCGTTATCACAGAAGATTTCAGTAAAAATATGCTCAGCCTTTTTTCGGAAGATAAAACCGATCCGGTGATCCGCTATTACTGCAATGAAAAAGAAAACGCGATTTCTGTTAAAGTCACGGATAAAGCCGCGGGAACTGTTCAGGCGAGAATCGACACAGCGTTTGTTGAGACCCTTTCAGAGATTATGATCAGCACTTATGACGGTCTGTCTGGTTATCTGGATGAAAACCAGACGGAAAACTATCTGACAGGCATCAAAGATCGTCTGCGTGTGATCAACAATAATCTTAATGCATCTGCCGAAACGATAGAATCATTTATGGATATGACGGATACATTGCAGGATCTCATTGCAACGACCTCTGATATGCTGGAACAGACCGGAAGCGGCACACAGACAGATCAAAAAAAGATCTCTGACTCTGCGGATCAGGTTCAGGATCTGTCAGATTCGATTGATACAGTCAATCAGCAGATCGATCAGTCTCTGAAAAACAGCGTCAATGCATATTCCGGCGTGGAAGACAAGATTGATCAAAGCTTTCAGACGTTATCCGACGACCGGGCAGATCTCTCTGATAATCTGGAAGGGCTTTCTGCAGATGTTCAGACTTTGATCGACCGGTATACGGAATGGAAGACAGATCTGACGAATCTTCAGGAATCATTGCCGGAGGGTGAGATCATCATTCGGCAATCACTGCATCAGACGATCATGAAGCTGGATCGTGTGATCGAAAAGCAGACAGGGTTGAAAAACAAACTGGACAATGCAGACGCACTTCTTGCCGATATTGACGCTGACATCTCGGAATATCAGACAGATCTTGAGAGCGCGGCTGCAGAATGTAAAACCAGTCTGCAGACCCTTCAAACGGAATATGATAAAAATTTAAAAGATGGTCTTGCGGCACTCTCCGGAACGCTTTCTGACGCGGGGGCTGATGCTGATAAGATCCATTCTCTGCTCAATCAGACGGTGAAAGATTCTGATCAAATGCTGACAAGATCCAGCCAGACACTGACGGATATGCAAACTCTGCTTGCAGAATCTGTCGATCAGCTGAGAGGAGCTTCTGACGATCTGGATCAGCTGATGGCCAAAATGGATGCAGCAGCCAACAGTGGTGATCTTGGCGAGTTGGAAGAACTGTTTGCACAGAACAGTTCATTGCTGGCTTCTCTTTGGGCTTCTCCGGTGAAAGTTGACACGCATCCCGTTTATGAGATTAAAAACAACGGTTCTGCCATGGCGCCTTTCTATTCGGCCCTTTCGATATGGGTTGGCGGAATCATTATGGTTGCCATGATGAAGGTGATGGTTTCCGATGAAAGGATCAAGGCTTTACAGCAGTTTGGAAAGGTGCGTCAAACGGAACTCTACTTTGGCAGACTATTGATCTTCCTGTTACTGGGCCTGGTTCAGTCGACGATCATCTGCCTGGGCGATCTGCTGTTTTTGGGAATCCAATGTCACCACCCGATGCTGTTTTTGCTGTCAGGGTGGGTATCCAGCATCGTCTATGTAACCATTATTTACACGTTGACGATTTCATTTGGTGATATCGGTAAGGCTGCCGCTGTCATTCTTCTGGTCATGCAGGTGGCCGGCTCCGGCGGCTCATTCCCAATCGAACTGGCACCGGCCGTTTTCCATAAGCTATATCCGCTGCTTCCATTTGTTCATACGATGGATGCAATGCGGGAGTGTATTGCAGGCATGTATCAGAATGTTTACTGGCTTGAACTGAAGAATCTTCTGCTTTATCTGATTCCGGCCCTGATCCTGGGTCTGATCTTAAGACGTCCGATCATTCGGTTGAACCGGTTCTTTGAGGAAAAACTGGAAGAAGTCAAGTTTATGTAGAAGGTGCAATATCGTAAAAGAAAAGAGGAGTATTATGACCGGATTGCGAATTCTTCGAAAACTGTTAAGAACAACGTCTGTCACAAGAATCTTTTGGGTCTTTTTGGCATTTATGGTTCTCTGCACATTTATTGTCTGGTGGTGTGAACCGACGATCACGACTTATCGTGATGCTGTATGGTATATCTATGCAGTTGTGACAACCATCGGATTTGGTGATTATCTGGCAACGGTTCCGCCGGTAAGGATCATTTCCATCGTCCTGTCTATTTATGCACACTTTGCGTTGGCGTTGATCACCGGTCTTGCCGTCAGCTTTTTCAATGAAGTCATTTCGCTTAGGAACAAGGAAACCATTACGGCATTTATTGACAAGCTGGAACATTTGCCGGAGCTCTCAAAAGAGGAACTGGAGCAGCTTTCTGAACAGGTATCAAGGTATAGGATAAAACGTAAATAAAAAAACATCTAAGTAAAACTCGATCTACTGGTACCCGGAGGTGAATAAGACATGAAAAATAAGAGCCGAAGTAGAAGAGTGGATCTCCGGACTTGAACTGTAATTGGATGATGCATAATAACAGAATGAAAAAACACTTCAGGATGATCTTAGACATTGCCATGGTAGTTTTGCTGCCGATGCTGATGGCGTACTCTCTGATCGGAGAGACCTTTCATGAGGTGATCGGATCAGTGATCTTTGTGCTGTTCATCATCCATAATATCCTGAACCGGAAATGGTATACAGCCAGAAAAAGGTACAATGCAAGAATGATCTTCCAGATTTGCCTGAACCTTTGTCTGTTTGTCTTTATGATCCTGCAGCCGGTGAGCGGCATTCTTTTATCGAAGCATTTGTATACATTTCTCTCGACATTGCCGGTTACGGCACAGTTAAGAAGCATCCATATGCTGCTGGCATATTGGGGATATTGCCTGCTATGTGTCCATGCAGGGACGCATCTGGTGGCGCCTTTAAAAAAGCTGCGTGCAAAAAGCAAACAGGGATTTACGGCTTTGTCGGTGATCCTTGCATGCGTTTCTGTTTATGGATTCGTGGCATGGATCAGGCGTGGATTCCCCGGATACATGTCAGGGAGAACGGCATTTGCCTTTTTTGATCCGGGCGAGCCGCGGGTGTTTTTCTTTCTGGACTACATCGCCATTATGATCCTGTTTATGATGGCAGGATGTCTGATCATGTATTTGCTGCAAAAGAAATCTGCAAATAGAGGTAAGGCAAGATGAGCACGGAACAATTGTATGATCTGTTAAAGACAAAATTCAAAGAGGTCTTATCAGAGAACCATCTCGAAGAGGAAGAGGTGACGATTCATTGCCGCGCCCTGAGCCCGGAAGAGGCGATCGGTGTCACGAAACGAAAAGACTTCCCAATCATCACAGGAAAGGATCTCATGGTGCAGGCGGGATACCGGGATGGAAAGGGGCAGGCATTTACCGACGCACCGGCAGATTTTTCCGGGACGCTGGCAGATGTGGCAAATCTGGATATTGCTAATGATGCGCATGCAAGAGGAATCTTTATCGCGTCATTGAATGCGGTGATGAATGCGCTTGGAAGATGCAAAGGGACGGTTCACTGCAGAACGGACGGGCCGGAACTTTGTGCAAAAGAGATGGAAGCCTATTTAGAGGAGCATTATGCGAATGCGAAACGGATCGGTCTGGTCGGCTATCAGCCGGCGCTTCTTGAGATGCTTTCTAACAGTGACCGTGAAGTCCGGGTGTTGGATCTGAATCCTGCGAATATCGGAGAGAACCGATATGGCATTCAAGTGGAGGATGGTGCAACCCAAAAAGATGATGTCATCGAATGGGCAGATCTGATCCTTTGCACCGGCAGTACGATCTGCAATGGGACGATCGTGGACTATCTGAATCTTGAGAAAGAAGTGCTGTTTTTCGGGATCAGCATTGCGGGCGCAGCAGAATTTTTGGGAGTGAAACGAGTTTGTTTTGTAGAAGGAGGGGATTGAATGGAGCATCTGTTTTCTCCGGGAACAATCGGCAGCATGGAGATGAAAAACCGTATCTTCAGAGCGGCGACAGGAGACGCGCATGCCGTAGAGGGCCATTATTCGGATGAAGATTTCAAATGGTATGAAACGATGGCAGATACCGGCGTGGGCGCAGTAATCACCGGGCTGGCATATGTTACGGATTATCCGATGCGGGACGGACCGGGGATGTTGGGAATCTATGATGACTCTTTTATCCCGGAATACCGCCGCCTTGCAGAGATGATGCATGAAAAAGATACCCGCCTGATTCCACAGCTTGTGCATTGCGGTTCAAATATGTATCGAAGCAAAGAACAGGCAATCGGGCCGAGTGCTGTAGAGAATCCGATGAGCTGCGTGACACCTGTCGAGATGTCTGAAGAAGAAATCGGGAGGATCAAAGAAGCATTTATCCGAGCGGCGGTCCGGGCGAAAGAAGCCGGCTGTGACGGAGTAGAACTGCATGGGGCACATGGCTATTTGCTCCACGAGTTTTTGTCAACATATTACAACAGACGAACAGATTCATACGGAGGCATCCTGGAAAACAGGGCGCGCTTGTTGCTTGATATCTGTGCCGGGATCAGACGGGAAACGGGAGATGGTTTTCCAATCTTGGTGAAGATCAATTGCAATGATCTTGTGCCCGGGATTACCAATGAAGACTATCTGAGGACAGGGGAGCTGTTGCAGGAGGCAGGTGCGAGTGCGATCGAAGTCAGCGGAGCATGGAAAAACAATCAGAGCCTGCATCCGTATTTCCTTTCGGAAACGAAGGAACTGGCTGAGCGGCTGCAAATCCCGGTAATCCTGACTGGCGGGATCAGAGACCCGTTGGAGCTGGAACAGATTTTGACGGATACTAAGATCGCCTTTGCGGGTCTGTGCCGTCCGTTTATTGTAGAGCCTGGGCTTTTGAAACGATGGCAGGGTGGGAATACTGCCAGATCCTGGTGCCGCAACTGCAGTGCGTGCCTGACAACGAAGCTGGTTTGCCCCTATTGGTAAGATAATGTTTTGACGGATGCGGATCCGTTTAACGGATCTTTTTCGCGATAAGAGAAGAGAAGGGCCTGTTTGCCGGGGGCAGTAGTTCCATCAGTCGCGGTTTTTATGACATCGATCGGGAAGATCTCGATGTGTGTCTCGTGACGAATCTGCCTAACGGGTTCGTCAGGAAACTCAGAGAAATATTGTATGCGGATTTCTTCATTGTGATACAGTGAGGAGATCCGTTTTTTTTCTGCATTCTGATCCGGTGCCCATTGCGGACGGGTTTTTATTTTTTCACGCAGATAAAGGTCGTAGAGCAGGATGGAATCAAGCGCATGCAGATCGATGCCTGCAGATGTGAGATTGGCAGAAACAGCAACTTCTGTTGCAAATTCCCTCAGCAGATTATATTTCTGCAGGCGGTTATGGGAAATGCCAATGTGCCCGTTTTCTTTCAGCCACTCTGTAAAGCGCCAGAAGAAGTCCCACGGACGTGAGAAAAAGTGAATCAGATAGGTGAGCGTCATCTGAAACTGACCGCTGTTGTAGTAGGTCTCGACCGTTTCCTCGATGCTCTTTAATAGCAGCAGTTCAGAGACACTGATCCAGCGGGTCGAGATGACTTCATAAGGCGGCCAGGGGCGGTAAACCAGCTCGTATTCATCTTTCAAACGGTGCATTTTGGAACCTTGTAATACCTTCAGGAACCCTAACTGCAGCTGATCCGGCTGCATGTCATAAACAATGTCAAAGGATCTCGAAAAGCTTTCAAGGTCTTCATAAGGCAGACCGGCGATCAGATCCAGATGCTGATGGATATTCCCGCCTTTTTGAATCTGTGCAGTGACACGTCTTAAATGATCGATATCCTGCGTCCGGTCAATAGCAGAGAGGGTATCCGGGTTGGCGGACTGTACACCGATCTCAAGCTGTACAAGACCCGGACGCAGCGTGGAAAGAAGCGAAAGTTCTTTTTCGTTTAAGAGGTTTGCAGTTACTTCGAAATGGAAACGGGTGACCCCGTTATCGTGCTCCTTTAAAAACTGCCAGACGGCAAGTGTTCTCTTATGATCACAGTTAAATGTGCGGTCGACAAACTTGACCAGCGGAACACGTTGGTCAAGGAATATGGAAAGCTCATCAAATACTTTGGAAAGGCTTTTAAACCGCACCCGACGGTCGATCGAAGAAAGGCAGTAGCTGCAGCCAAACGGGCAGCCGCGGCTGCTTTCATAGTACAAAATATGATGTTCCAGAATAGATTGCTCCGGATATGGGAATACCAGCGAATCCAGATCCAGAAGTGGCGCGGGTGGATTCGTAATGATGTGGTTGCTGTCGGTGCGGAACACAATGCCAGGGATGGATTCGAGTGAAGCGTTATGAGAAAGTCCGGTTATCAGGGCAGTGAAAACAGCTTCGCCTTCACCTGTCATTACGCCCGTGATGCTCTCATTTTCCAAAAGAAAGCTTTCGGCACAATAGGAAACCTCCGGCCCACCGACCCAGATGCCGGCATTTGGAATAGCGTGTCTGATGAGCAGAGAAAGCTTTTTGACATATTCGATGTTCCAGATGTAGCAGGAAAACGCGATAAGACAATCCGAATCCGATACACGATCACAGATATCACTTAATATATCATCGAGCGGCTGATTGATGGTATATTCAGCCGTCTCGATGATAATATCACTGGTGTCGGAATTAAGACTGGCCTCGGCATACGCTTTCAGACTGTGGATGGCGAGGCAGCTGTGTATGTACTTTGCATTGATTGCGATGAGTAAGGTTTTCATAAGGACATTGTAACGAAGCTTTCGCTTTTTTACAATAATTGCGGAAATCCAATCACGACTTTAAACAGATCGCCATCCAGGATGATATCAAAGGTGCCGCCCTGCATGATCGTCAGGTTTCTCGCGATCTCTAAGCCTAGGCCGCTGCCTTCCGTGTTGCGGGAGAGGTCTCCGCGAACGAAACGTTCGGTCAACTCTTCGGCAGAGATGTTCAATGCATGCTCTGAGATGTTACGGATCGTAAAGATGACCGTTGAGTCGGAGCTGTCAGTGTCGGAACGAATGACTCCTTCCACATAAACTCTTGATCCCGGCATGGAATATTTTGCAGCATTTCCGTACAGGTTTTCGATCACTCTGCAAAGACGTGCGCCGTCTGCCTGTATCATCATCGGTTCATCCGGAAGATTGCAGACCAGAGAAAGATTCCGTTCTTCAAATTTTTCGCGGAATTCCCCGTTCATCTGACGGATCATCTGACTCAGATCGATGGAGTGCATATCCAATGTGATGTTTCCGGAGCTGATCTTAGAGGACTCGACCAGGTCGTCGACCAGCTGTTTTAGCCTTGCAGATTTGCGGTCGAGGATCTCGATGTAGCTTCGTACTTCGTCGTCTTCTATGTCATGGCGCTTTAAGATATCAACATAATTGATGATCGATGTCAGGGGCGTTTTGATGTCATGGGAAACATTGGTGATCAGCTCGGCTTTCATACGTTCGCTTTTCATTTCATTTTCCACGGCATGCTTCAATCCGGCGCTGACCTGATTGACGCCTTCTGCCATCTCGCGGTTGTAACCGGTCGCTTCGTCCAGATCTACTTTGTAATCCAGGTTGCCGGAAGCGATCTCATCCATGCCTTTTCGCACGGCATCCCGGCCCGCAAAGTAGGTCATCAGCTTTCGCAGGATCATGATATTGCCAAGAACCAGGATGATGATGCCGACAACAGCAGGGATGATGCTCATTGACATTGCCATGGCAAGCGCACAAACACCTGCAACGATGGCATTTCCGGCAGCGATCAGGATATAGACGATCACAAGGCGCTTTCCTTCTTTTTGTGTCCGATAAGCAGAGATCGTGACTTTTCTGATCGCGATAAACAGACTTTTGAGCAAACTGTTTCCAAGCGTCCTTGCCTTGATCCGGCGGATATAATGCTTAAAGATCCAGCAAAGCAGAATGCCAAATGCAATTGCACCGGGGATCAGACCTGCCAGGAAGTGCATGCTGATCGTGTGATAGCAGTTGTTCAGCGCCGCGCCTTTGTCAACACCCGCAAGCAGGCTGTCCTGATAGGTGTAAGCCCATCTGAGAGGCAGGGATACGGATACCAGTAGAACGACCCACAGTACGATGTCGATGATCACAAGAAGCTCGATCGGGAATTTTTCCATCGCTGTTGTATGGATGGCATTGTCTTCTTTGATGTGTCCGGTCTGTAAAACCGTCAGCACGAGCATGAAGATAAAGAGTCCTGCAAAAATGATTCCGGCAGGGAGTGCGTTCTTGCCAAATGGTTCATGGTCGGAATATTGCTGATAGAAAGCATTGTTGACCATTGCCGTGTCTTTGATCGGATATTCCGGATTCAGGCCGATGAAAAGATTGTAATGGCCTTCTCCCAGCAGTTCGTTTGCCTGTCCTAATGTGGAACTGGTCAATCCCAGATGGGCGGATGCCTGATATTCTGAATCACCGAAAAGCGTTGTATTACTGTTCGTATCATTATAAGCGCAGTAGTAGCAGGAAGAATCTGCCTTTGCATCCTTCGTGCTGCCTGCAAACTGCATCTGGTAGTCTTTTTCTACATTTGAAAGGTCATAGGAGTTCCAGGCATCGACATTGGTAAAGATCTGTCCATCTTCTGTGCGCTGCAGCCAGATCATGGCATTGGTAGCATAGTATTTACTGTAGTCGCCGAGCGTGGCCGCTTTCTCTGCTGCATAGAGCAGATTTGTATACTGGTCTAATATAGAGACGGTATACAGGTTTTGCTGTGCATAGTCTGCGATCGTTCCGCCGGCAGCATTTTGAATGGACTGAAGTTCCAACGGCCGGACGTTATTGTAAAGAACATTATATAGTTCCGGATAGTAGTTCAGCCTGATGCGGTCATTACCGTTGCGATCGCGTGCTGTGTCGATATATACCGTGCTTAAATCGTACAATATGTTGTCGTATAAAACGGTTTCATAGCCTGTCGGGACAGCAGTGTCACCATAGACCGGTTTATTGTCTTGCAAGGAGTCGTCCGGCGGGATGATTTCTCCGCCTTCTTCATCATAATAACCGTCATCACCGTTTTCATCCATGATCAGACTGTCACGGTTTTCCAGAATCCATGCCAGAAAGACATAGTCTGATGTGTAGTAAAAATCACGCAGGTCTTTTAAGGTATAGGTCAGATCCGGGTTTTTATTTGCTTTATAAATGCCGGCGTTCAGATCGGAAATGTCCACAGTTTCATTCATGTCCAGTGCGCCGTCCTTATAGAACGTTTGCCTGGTAGACTGGAATGAGATGAAATCGTGTGTTTCCGGGATCAGATACTGGTCGATCATTTCAGCGGATTTTGCGTAGGGCTGCGGATGCAGGATATTGCCTGTCATGCCGGCACCCAGGCCGATGATCCCCCACGACATGCTGACGGCACAGCATACAGCGGAGAACAGCATGATCGCAATAACCAGGATTTTTCCGGGTGTGCTGTATAAAAGTTTTTTCATAATAATCGTGTCTCCTTTATGCAGGCTCAGGAGCAGGCATTCCTTACAGGTCCTCAATCTTATATCCGACGCCCCAGACCACTTTCAGATAACGGGGCTCCTTCGGATTGATCTCAATCTTTTCCCGGATGTGGCGGATATGGACAGCAACGGTATTATCAGCGTTGAATGCCTCTTCATTCCATACTGCCTGGTAGATCTGGTCAATAGAATAAACTCTACCTTTGTTCCGGGTCAGAAAGAGCAGGATGTTGTATTGGATGGGGGTCAGCTTTTCGACCGGCACACCGTCAATGGTGACGGTTTTGCGCTCGTCATCGATCACCAGACCGCCCGTTTGAAAGACCTGCTCTGAGACAGGTGTCTGTGTGCCAAGGCTTGTGTAGCGGCGCAGTTGTGATCTGACGCGTGCCACTAGTTCCATGGCGTTAAATGGCTTGGTCATATAGTCGTCGGCGCCAACGTTCAGGCCGACGATCTTATCCGTATCTTCTGTTTTTGCGGATAAAATGATGATGGGAATGTTATATTCCTCGCGGATTTTCAACGTGGCACGGATGCCGTCCATTTTTGGCATCATGACATCAAGGATCAGAAGATCGACCTTGTTTTCATGCAGCTTCTCAAGTGCCTCGATCCCATCATAAGCTTTCAGGATCTCATAGCCTTCCGGCTTCAGATAAATCTCAATCGCATCGACGATTTCTTTTTCATCGTCACATACAAGAATCGTATACATAACAAAACCTCCTTCGCGCTCAGGTGTTTCTGATACTACTGTACCAGAAATAAATGAGGAAAGAGAGGGGTAAAATCTTAAGAAATGATGAATATAAGGGAATATAAGGGAATATAAGGGAATATAAGGGGACGGATGCTTTTGCACTTTAAAGTGGTGAGGGGTCAGGCGCCTTCGTACGTTAAAGTGTGAAGGTGCCTGGCACCTTGCGGATATGCTGATAGAGGATTTTTGCAGCGGGAGCTAAAAGCTCCGGCTCGAGAGCGGAGATGCCGATGATACGGCTTGCTTTGGGGCTGACAGGATATGTTTTGACGGCATAGGGAATGTCGTTCATAACGAGCGCGGGCATGATGCAGATGCCAAAGCCTTCCGCCACCATGGAGATCGTCGACAGGTCATCTACGACATGATAGGCAGAGCGTACATTTAAGCCGTTGCTTTTGAAGAAATTCGTGATGTCCGCATCGGTGGTCTCGCGCTGGGAGACGAAGCTCTCATTCTGCATCTCCTCAATGGTCATCACTGGGCTGTCCAGTTTTTTCTGATAATCAGAGGGAACGACACAAAGAAGCGGGTCTTCATAAAGCGGCTCAAACGGCAGATCGCCTGCGCTTGATGATGACAGGAAACCGATCTCGACGATCCCGTTTTTGATCCAGTAGGAAACGTCGGCATAGGTGCCCTCGTAGATTTCAATCTGTATGCCGGGATAATCTGCCTGGAAAGAGTGGATAATATCCGGGATCCAGTTTGTGCAGACACTGGAAAAGCAACCGATCTTTACGGTTCCCTGCTGTAGTTCGTTGATGCCGTCAATGGCCTGGCGGAGCTGGACCTCGCTGGCCAGAACGGCATTGATATACGGGAGCAGATATTCTCCGTAGGAGGTTAACGAAATACCCTTTTTGCTGCGTACAAAAAGGGCGTTTCCAAGTTCCTGTTCCATGGAAGAAACTGCATGACTGACGGCAGAGGGGGTGAGGGACAACATTTGTGCGGCTTTCTGAAAGCTTCCCTGATTTACGACTGCCTGGAATACCTGATAGGATAGTAATGTCATAATACTGCATTTCCTCCCGTTTTTGATTCATCAAATGTGTTTGATCACTCTTCACATTTATACAGAAGATGCTCCCAACGCTTGTCGACTTCTGCCTGGAACTGTTCGATCAGATGCTCATTGCCCGGCTTAAACAGATGTTTAAACCGACCCTGCGCACTTAAGAATTCCTCGATCGGAAGTTTTTTCTTCGGCTTATAGGTAATGCGCCATTTGCCGTTTTCGACTTCAAACATGGGCCAGTAGCAGGTCTCGACTGCGAGCTTGCAAAGCTTCATCAGATCCTGCGTCTCATAGCGCCAACCGCGCGGGCAGGGTGCCATGATGTTTAAGTAAGCTGCGCCCGGCGTATAGATCGCTTTTTCCGCCTTTTTATGCAGGTCGGAAAAGTTGTTTAAAAAGGTGGTCTGTGCAACGTAGGGAACGTTGTGCTCAGCGATGATGCTGGCAATGTCCTTTCTGCACTGGATCTTTCCGTCGGAAGCGGAACCGACCGGTGTGGTCGTGGTATCAGCATAAAGCGGTGTTGCGGATGAACGTTGGATACCTGTGTTCATATATGCGCCATTGTCATAGCAAACGTAAACCATGTCATGATTTCGTTCCATTGCGCCGGAAAGCGACTGGAAGCCGATGTCATAGGTGCCGCCGTCGCCGCCGAATGTGATGAATTTAAAGTTTGCGTCTTTCGGCAGACGGCCTCGTTTTTTCAGCGCGCGGTAAGCAGTTTCGACACCGCTTAATGTAGCACCGGCATTTTCAAATGCATTGTGGATGTAGCTGTCCTCCCAGGCGGTGTATGGATACATGAAAGTGGATACTTCCATACAGCCTGTGGCATTGCCGATCACGGCGTGGTCACCTTCATGAAGCGCACGCAGTACGGCGCGTGCTGCGATCGGGCCGCCGCATCCCGGACACATCCTGTGCCCCGGTGCGAGCCGTTCCGGTTTGCTCATGACTTCTTTAAAATCGTATGCTGCCATAATATATCTTAGCTCCTGTATTTGTGTGATTTCATTTTGATTTGCAAAAGGTTATCTTCTGAGTCCGATGTATTCATTCTGGACCGGTTCTTCTCCGTTTTCCAGCCATTGCTTCAGTTCTTCAAATACACCCTTTGCCGATTCGACGGTAAAGTCTCTTCCGCCGAGACCGTAGATCCGGTTTAACGTTCGAATCTGCACGCCGGAGCGGTAAAGCCCTGCAGTTACTTCGCTTCCGAGTACGCCGCTGTTGCCGTTATAGCTCTCGCAGCGATCAAGGATCGCACAGGCCTTGCAGCCGGAAAGGGCTTTCGCAAGTTCTTTTTCCGGGAATGGACGGAATACACGGAGTTTGATCACGCCGGCTTTGATTCCGGCATCCCGTAATTCGTCGACAGCATCCTTTGCGGTTCCTGCGGCGGAGCCCATTAAAAGCATGATGAAGTCAGCATCCTCCGTGCGGTATTCTTCAAAGAATCCGTAAGAACGTCCTGACATTGCAGCAAACTCTTTTGCGACATCTAAGATGACCTGTCTGGAGCGGTTCATTGCATCAAGCTGGTTCTTCTTGGCTTCCATGACGTAGTCCGTCTCAGAGTAAGGACCAAGTGCCATCGGATGATTGGGTTTTAACAGATATTCTTCCGGCTCATAAGTGCCGACGAAATCTTTTACGGCTTCATCCGGTAACAGATACAGATTTTGAACTGCATGGCTGGTGATGAAACCGTCCTGGCAGATCATGATCGGAAGTCTGACGTCTTTATGCTCTGCAATGCGGAATGCCTGAATGTAGTTGTCATATGCTTCCTGGTTGTTTTCTGCGTAAATCTGGATCCAGCCTGTATCGCGTGCTCCCATGCCGTCGGAATGGTCACAGTTGATATTGATTGGGCCTGAAAGGGTACGGTTGACAAGTGTTAAAGCGATCGGCAGACGGTTGGAGGCTGCCAATAAAAGTTCTTCCCACATCAGCGCAAGGCCGGCAGAGGAGGTGGCGGTCATCGTTCGTGCACCTGCAGCTTCTGCACCGATTGCTGCGCTCATTGCGGAATGTTCGCTTTCAACCGGGATAAATTCTGTATCCAGCTGCCCGTTTGAAATATAGGTAGAAACCATCTGCGGGATTTCCGTAGACGGGGTGATCGGAAATGCCGGCATGACATCCGGATTTACCTGGCAGATCGCATAAGCGACAGCTTCATTACCGGACATACGCTCCGGAATCGCCTCGGCAGGGGCTTTTGAAACGGTCTGGTTTGTATTTTCTTTCATGTTCATACTTCATTCCCCGCTTTCATTTCAATCGCGTCAAACGGACAGACCTCTGCACAGATACCGCAGCCCTTGCAATGGTCGTAATCGAATCCGGCACGTTTTCCGTTTGTGACCGGGATGCTCGAATCCGGACAGCACGGTGTGCATAACAAGCATTGTCTGCATTTGTCAGCGTGGTAAACAGGTGTATTGTTGCGCCAGTCGCCTGTGTGAAAATGGACAGACGTACCGCCAGCGTATACTTCAAGACCTTCTGTCAGATCTGTATAGGGAGTTTGTTTGTTGATGTTTGTGATATCAGTTCTCATGTGGTTTCCTTTTTTATTAAGCAATCGCATCAAGTGTCATTTCGAGTGCTTTCATATTTCCTTCAACGACTTCCGGTTTTTTCGCAAACTTATGAGCATAAGCAGTCCGCATTTCCTTTAAAAATGCTTCGCGCGGAAGCAGTCCGGTCACAGCGACGACTGCCGCAAGCATCGAAGAGTTCGGGAAATTTTTTCCGAGTGTTTCTTCTGCGATCCTTCTTGCGTCGATCGTAACGATCTTTCCTTCAAATCCGGGAAGCTGTGCGCGGATCTCGTTGCTGCTTTTTGGCGTGTTGACGATCAGCGCGCCTTCCGGTTTCAGCCCTGCCGTGACATCCACTGACTGGAGGAGTGTCTCGTCAACGACGGCAACATAGTCCGGGTTATAGATGTTAGAGTGTACGCGGATCGGATCAGAGCAGATCCTGTTATAGGCCGTGATCGGTGCACCCATTCGCTCCGGGCCATATTCCGGGAAGCCCTGTACGTTTTTTCCAAATTTAAACGCAACGTCTGCTAAGAGAAGCGCTGCGGTTTTTGCACCCTGCCCGCCGCGGCCGTGCCATCTGATCTCAATTTGTTGTTTCATAGATTTGTGTCCTTTGCATATTTACTTATATAGAGTTCTGTGAAAACAGCACTTTGCTTATTATACCTGGATTTTTAAATAAGTAAATAGGACTGATGAATATTTTTCAGTTTATAGATGAAAGATATTCATCAAGTGTCGGATTTGATTGAAGAAAAGCAGTGATTCTGGTAAAATGAGTAAGGACTTTAATACATGTGTTTGACATGTTTTGTGTTATTGCTTGAAAGGAGAAATCCGATGAAAAAAAGACTTTTGATCTTATGCCTGGCAGGCGTATTCATTTTTTCTTTATCGGCTTGTGGAAAGTCAGCTGGTGAAGAAGTGACAAGTGCAGGGGATGCGGCAAAAGAGCAGACCGCAGAAGAAGCACAGGCGAAGCAGGACAAAGAGGATCAGGCGGAACCAAAAGAAGATCAGCAGGAGGAACAGACTGACGAAAAAGAAGCAGACCTGAAGAATGATCAGGAAAAGCAGGAAGAAAAACAGGAATCATCAGATGAAGGAGATGCACAGGATATGGCATCATTTTGGGGATCGACAACGATCGCGACAAGCGTATCGGACAGCTATGCTTCCATTCAGGATGCTTACCTTGATGGCAGCACATTTGTGATCAACGGGACATATGATATCACGACCGATGAAGGAGATGTTCTGGACACATCGGATGCCGGTGAGCATCAGTTCACACTTTCGGGAAACGCATCTCTTGGTTCGATGGGCGGAGACGGAGAGCCTGAGACGATGAGTCCGGAAGAGTTTAATGAAGTACTGCAGTATGATCTGGAGAATAATCCGGGACTTGGTTTGATCTTTTATGTAGAAAATAACAAAGTGCTGGAGGTTTGGATCACGTCATAATGAGAAAACGAATTCATTTCAATCACGATTGGGAATTTACAAAACAGTTTGATACGGCATTTCTATCAGGTGAACGGGCGGCAGACGAAACAGTCTGCCTGCCCCATTCCTGTGTGGAGATGCCGTATCATTTTTTTGACGAAAGCATTTACCAGATGGTGTGTGGATATCGGAAGGTGCTTCGCGTGCCGGGAGAATGGAAAGGAAAGCAGATCCTTTTGCAGGTTGGTGCGGCGGCTCATTACGCCGAGGTTTACTGCAACGGTGAGAAAGTCGTGACACATGCTTGTGGGTATACTGCTTTTTCTGCGGATCTGACGGAATTGCTGAAATATGGAGAGGACAATCGGATCGTCATATCGGTAGACAGCAGGGAAACGCTGGATATTCCACCGTTTGGGCATGTGATCGACTATATGACATACGGCGGCCTGTATCGTGAAGTATGGATTGAAGTTTCGGAGTCTGTGCATATCAAAGATGCATTTGTGATTCCGATGCTTCCAAAGGATGAGAGCCTGGAGGGGAAGACACAGACACAGGCACACCTGCGGACAGAACTGGAGATCAGCATGGATCGTGAATGGATGAAAAACCTGTCAGAACCGATCATGATCCAGCAGACATTGAGCAGAATATCTGAGAACAACAAGGATCAGGAAGTGGAACTTGGCTGCATCTCTATTTCAAAATGCATGACCAGGCGCCGGGAAGATCTGGACAGAGAATTCCGTGTTTATGTAACAGACTGGGAAGTGGATTCCGTGCATCTTTGGGATGTGGACGATCCGGTTTGCTATCAGGTCCGGACAGAGCTGCGCTCCGGTGATACAGAGATCGATTCCGTGGAAACCGAGACCGGGTTCCGCAGAACCCATTTTGCTTCAGACGGTTTTTATCTGAATGACAGGAAGTTAAAGATTGTCGGTTTAAACCGTCATCAAAGCTACCCGTATGTCGGATATGCCATGCCGCGTTCGATGCAGGAGATGGATGCGGATATCTTAAAAAACGAGCTGGGATTGAATGCGGTCCGGACTTCACATTATCCGCAGTCACAGGATTTTGTCAGACGCTGCAATCGGATCGGGCTATTGGTTTTCACAGAGATTCCTGGATGGCAGCACATCGGCGGTGCACGCTGGAAGGATCAGGCGGTACGAAATGTACAGGAGATGATCAGACAGTACAGAAATCATCCCTCCATCATTTTGTGGGGTGTTCGGATCAACGAGTCGGCGGATGATGAGGACTTTTATCTCAGGACAAATGCGATCGCAAAGCTGCTTGACGGAACACGTGCTACGGGCGGTGTCCGCGCACATAAAAAGAGCCAGTTGTTAGAAGACGTTTATACTTACAATGATTTTGTGCATGACGGAACCAATCAGGGATGCGAGAAGAAATCTCGCGTAACACCGGATCGCAAGAAGCCATATCTCGTCAGCGAATACAACGGGCATATGTTTCCGACAAAAATGTTTGACAGCGAAGAGCATCGTACCGAGCATGCGCTCAGGCATGCAAATGTGCTGGATGCGATTGCCCATGAAGATGACATTGCGGGTGGATTCGGCTGGTGCATGGCAGATTATAATACGCATCAGGATTTCGGCAGCGGTGACCGGATCTGCTACCATGGCGTACTGGATATGTTCCGGAATCCGAAGCCGGCAGCTTATGTTTACAGTGCAAACGGTGTCAAAGAGCCCGTGCTTTTTGTGAGCTCCGCAATGGACATCGGTGAGCATCCGGGTGGGAATCCGGGGCGGGTTTGGATCTTTACAAATGCCGACGCAGTCAGAATGTATAAAAATGACCGGCTGATCAAAACCTACCGGCCGCAGGAATCTGTTTACAGAAAGCTGAAGCATCCGCCGATCGAGATCGATGATTTTATCGGAAATGTGATGCTCGAAAAGGAGCGGTTTTCTGCGCAGCAGGAGCGACAGGTCAGAGAACTGCTTAACTATGCGGCGCGGTTCGGATTTTCTGATCTCCCGGCGCAGATGATGGCAAAAGGCGGCCTGCTGATGACAAGATTCGGCATGCGTTTTGATGATGCGTATCGCCTGTATGGCACTTATATCGGTGACTGGGGCGGGACCGCGACGTCATATCGTTTTGAAGCAATCAGAAATGGACAGGTCGTAAAGACCATAAAGCGCGAGCCTGTAACTGAGATTCATCCGGAAGTGGACTGCAGCAGTCAGGAACTGTATGAACGGGCCACTTATGATGTGGCAGCCATTCGCATCCGAATGTGTGATCAGAATGAGAACGCGCTGCCGTTTTATCAGGGCGCTGTACACATCGAAGCAGAAGGGCCAATCAGTGTGGTTGGACCTGAAACGGTGATATTACGAGGGGGTTGCGGCGGTACTTATATTAAGTCATTAGGACTGGATGGTGATGGTGTGGTCAGACTCACGTTTGAGACGGGAGAAGTTTGTGAGATCCCGTTTGTCATAACGTGTATTGAGACACCGGAAAAGTCTTTTAAATGATGCAAGAGTTTGTTGTATACAAACTATAGTTATGATATATTTTTTGTAGTTGCAGTTACTAAACGGTAATTGGATATTTTGTTGAAGGAGAAGGAAAATGGCAAAAAACGCAATGTACAGTTTAACCTATGGACTGTTTGTCTTAACAGCGCAAAAAGATGGAAAACATAATGGATGTATCATCAATACAGCAGGCCAGGTAACAACGGAACCGAATCAGATCACGATCGCGGTCAACAAATTGAATTACACACATGATCTGATCATGGAAACAAAGAAATTCACAGTATCGATCATCAGTCAGCAGGCAAGTTTTGATCTGTTTAAGCGATTTGGCTTCCAGACCGGACGGGAAGTGGATAAGTTCGATGGATTTGATGGCTGGAAGGAAGCGCTGAATGGGACGCGCTATATTACAGAAGGGACCAATGCGTATATTTCAGCATGGGTGACACAGGCAATCGATCTAGGGACACATACCCTTTTCATTGCGAGCGTAACAGATTCCCAGGGCCTGAATGATGTGCCTTCAACGACATATGAATACTATCTTGAGAACATAAAGCCGAAGCCGCAGGCAGTTGGCGTAACAGAGGAAGGGAAAGTGATCTGGCGATGCAGGATCTGCGGATACGAATATGAAGGAGATCCGATTCCGGATGATTTTATTTGTCCGATCTGTAAGCACCCGGCGTCGGACTTTGAACGTGTGGAGGCGGCTGCTTCGGGAGAAGTGTCAGCAACAGACAATGCAAAGATGTCTGCAGACGGCGATAATATTGTAGTCGGACCGGTTCCAATAGGAATCTATGGCGGTACAAAAACAGAGAAAAATCTCTGGGAGGCATTTTCCGGTGAGTCACAGGCAAGAAACAAATACACATATTATGCATCTGTGGCAAAAGAAGCTGGGTATGAACAAATCGCAGCGTTGTTCCTGAAGACAGCGGAAAACGAAAAGGCACACGCAAACCTTTGGTTCCGGGCTTTGGGAGAACTGGGAAATACACCGGAGAATCTTCTGCACGCGGCAGAAGGGGAAAACTATGAGTGGACTGATATGTATGACCGGATGGCAAAAGAGGCAGATGAGGAAGGATTCCATGCACTGGCTGCGCAGTTCCGCGGTGTAGCGGCGATTGAAAAGCATCATGAAGAACGCTACAGAAAGCTTCTTGCAAATGTCGAAGCAATGGAAGTGTTCAAAAAGGCCGGCATTACGATATGGGAATGCAGAAACTGCGGACATCTGGTAATCGGTACCGAAGCACCGGATGTGTGTGAAATCTGCAAATACCCGCAGAGCTACTTTGAAGTAAATTCCGAAAATTATTAATTTGTTAATGAGGGGACAGTTCGTGACAGACAGAGCAAAAACGATCTTTGGGAACTATATTTCAAAAAATGATTATGAAAAAGCAGTGGCTTCCAAAGCAAAATACATTCGCCGGTTCGGGGATGATTCGGATCTTTCCTATCCGGTCAGATTAAAGGAAAACGAAGTAATCGGAGAAATCCTGGGTGTGAAGGATGTGATCCTTGGAAGACCTGCTTCCGGGAAACGACCGCAGATACGGCCTGCAGGGTTTGATGAAGAAAAAGGACTGATCGTTGGAAACATCCGCATGGGTTTTGGACATTACAGGATTTCCATGGCGATCGCATCCGCAGCAAATGCGCTTGGCTACAAGCCGTACTGGATGGATTTGAATTCGTTTCCGGAGACGACCTGTACGAAGGTGATCAGTGCGCAGAATGATCTGTATTCCCTCGGGTCCCGCATCTCACAGAAAAGCAAAGTGTTCAATAAGGTCGTTTGGGAACCGATGAATTATGAGGGGTTCCGAAAGCTCTCTTACAATGCTTCTGACCAGAAAAATGCAGAGCTGATGGCACCGGTGTTTTTTAATATCCCCAAAAGGATCCCGGTGATCGCGACACATGTCTGGCCGGCACAGGCAGCGCTGCATGCCGGAATGCAGTATGTGGTCAATGCGATGCCGGATAACTGGCCGATGGCACTGCATCTGGCGGAAGGAAGCCTGCACACGGTGCAGACACACAGCGCGTATCTTGGTTACCGTACGTTAAACGGAATGCGAGGGAAGGAAATTCTGCATCCGATGCCGGAAGATGCATTGCTTTATACGGGGCATTATATTGATCACGAGTTGGTTAAAAATATCAGGAAAGACTGTAAACGGCGCAAGAAACGGCAAACGAGCGGTGAACCGATGCGTTTCCTTTTGACGATTGGCGGCGCGGGTGCGCAAAAGGAGATCTTTGCAGCGATCATCAGGCATTTAATGCCTGCGATCAAAGAAAAGAAAGTGGCGTTGTATGTAAACGTCGGAGATTATGAACATGTCTGGCATGAACTGACGGCAGAGATTCCGGTTCTGCGAAAAGTATCGAGAACACATTTTAATGACTGGGAAAGTACCCGTAAGTTCTGTGAGAAGGCACTGGACGGTCGCGTGATCGGTGTACATGCATTCTGTCATGAAAATAATTTCGAGGCAGTTTATGTCACAAATCTTTTGATGCGAAGCTGTGACGTGCTTGTGACGAAACCAAGCGAGCTGGCATTTTATCCGGTTCCGAAACTCTTTATCAGGCGGATCGGCGGTCATGAGAGATGGGGTGCGATCCATTCCGCGGAAATCGGCGACGGCACCATTGAATGTGAGGACATTCCGCACATCCTGCAGATGATCGATCTGTTCCGGCAGGACGCATCGCTTTTGAAAGGCATGTGTGAGAACATTTGTGAGAACAAGGAAATAGGAATCTACGATGGTGCGTATCGTGCAGTGGAAGCAGCATTTGCATTAAGAGATGCCGGGACAGGTGACATACGACAGTAGTTGGAGGAAATGGTTATGACTTTAAATTTGCGAAGTAAGCTGGCATTCGGCTTTGGTGCATTTGGAAAAGACCTGGTATATATGCTGGTCTCCAATTATATTTTGTATTATTACAATGCAGTACTCGGCGTCAGCAGTGTATTCATCGGTGCTGTACTGATGGGTGCGCGGATCTTTGACGCGGTCAACGATCCGCTGATGGGCATTATTGTAGCAAAAACCAAGACGAAATTCGGACGCTTCCGCCCATGGATCTTAACGGGTACGGTGCTGAATGCAGTAACGATCTATGCATTGTTTTCCGCACCGGCACAGGCTTCCGGCGGCATGCTTCGCTGGTGGCTTGCGATCATCTACATTGCATGGGGTGTGACCTATACGATGATGGATATCCCGTTCTGGTCGATGATCCCTGCGATCACGAATCCGGGCGCGGAAAGAGAGCAGCTCTCTTCACTGGCCAGATCCTGTTCCGGTATCGGCGATGCGATCCCGATGGTATTGACGATGGTGATCGTGCCGATCTTAAGCGGCAGCGCAGTGATCGCAGACTATCGGATCGGCTTCCGGTACTGGGCGCTGATCATTGCCGTGATCTTCGTGATCTCCGAGATCATCTTCGTTTTAAAAGTCCCGGAGAAAAAGCCGGCTGAGATGGAGTCGGTCGGTGTTGGACAGATGTTTAAGGCCTTATTTAAAAACGACCAGGCCATGACGGCAGTTGTTGCAGTTATTATGGTCTATCTGGCTTTGAACATCGTCGGCAATCTGATCCTGTATTTCTTCCAGTTTGATGTCGAAAATACAGGCGCGTACAGCATTTTCGTGGCGGCTTGTTTTGTAACACAGGTCATTGCGATGCTGTTGATTCCGCTGATCCGTAAAAAAGTCGACAAGATGCGTCTGTTCCTGTATGCGATCCTTATTCAGATCTTTGGGTTTGCGGTGCTTTTGGTATTTGCATATTCAAACCTGTACCACACAGTGGGCTGGGGGATCCTTGTAATCCCGGGTGTAATGGTGTATGCGGGATACGGTGTTCTGACCGTTATGCTGACCATTTTCCTCTCGGATACCGTAGATTACGGAGAACTGAAAAACGGACGTCGTGAGGAGTCTGTGATCTTCTCCATGCAGACCTTTACTGTAAAGCTTGCATCCGGTATCGCGGTCTTTATCGCAGGTGTTGTCATCAAAGTGGTGGCACTTGACCCGCAGGCTGCTTCGCAGACGATCGCAACGTTAAACGGACTTCGCATTTTTATGACGATCCCGTCCGCGGTCATTCTTGTGATCGCGCTGATCGTCTTCAAAAAGTTCTACCGGTTGAGTGACCAGAAGATGGAAGAGATTTCAAAGGAGTTATCAAATGATACAGCAGAATGAGAATCTGTTCTGTTTACATACTGACAATACGACATATCTGTTCCAGGTGCTCGCAAGCGGGCATCTGGAGCATTTGTATTACGGCCCGGCTTTGGGAGAAGTCAGTATGGAAGACGCTGATGCGTTGATGGAAAAGCGTGCTTTTGAGGCAGGCAATACGATCTGTTATGATCCTGCGCATAAAACGATCACACTGGAAGATCTGCGGCTTGAGGTATCAGGCAGGGGGAAGGGAGATCTGAGAGAACCGTTTGTCGAACTGACTTTTGCAGACGGAAGTCGGACAACGGATTTTCTGTTTGCAGAGGCACGGGTTGAAAAACTGCCGGATTTCAATACGGTTGGAGACGGACAGGAACTTGTTTTGCCTCATGCGTACGATGAGACAGGAGAGGCAAATCGTCTGACGATCGTTTTAAAAGAGGCGGTACAGCCGGTCAGACTGGAGCTTTACTATGATGTGTATGATGACTGTGATGTCATCTGCAGAAGCGCAAAACTGTTCAATGACGGAGATACGCCAATCGTCATTGAGAGACTCTTGTCGGCGCAGCTTGATTTTGCTGACAGCGGATATGTGCTGGGCGGCTTTTTTGGCGCCTGGGCACGGGAGATGAACAGGGTGGACTTGCCCATACGGGCAGGCAAGCAGGTGATTTCATCTGTGACCGGTTCATCCTCCAATCGTGCAAATCCGTTTGTGATGCTGTTTGAGGAAGATGCAACAGAAAAGCAGGGTCTTTGCTATGGCTTCCATTTGCTCTACAGTGGCAACCATTATGAAAGCGCAGAGGTCAATGCATACGGAAAAACACGGTTTACAGCGGGCATCAATCCGGACAGTTTTTCCTGGAACCTTCAGCAGGGAGATTCCTTTGAGACTCCGCAAAGTGCCATGACGGTCTCCGGTCAGGGATTTGCCGGTATGAGTCACCAGATGCATGCGTTCATCAGAGAGCACATCGTACGCGGGAGCTGGAAAAGGAAACTGCGTCCGGTTTTGCTAAACAGCTGGGAAGCAGCCTATTTTGATATCGATGAAAAAAAGCTCTTGAAACTTGCGCAAAAGGCAAGTGAGACGGGGATTGAGCTGTTTGTGATGGATGACGGATGGTTTGGGAAACGTGATAATGAACAGTCTTCTCTGGGAGACTGGTATGTCAACAAAAAGAAACTGCCGGACGGACTGGACGGTATCTGTAAAAAGATCAATGCTCTGGGACTGGATTTTGGTATCTGGGTCGAGCCGGAAATGGTTAACACAGACAGTGATCTGTATCGCGCACATCCCGACTGGGCAATGGAAATCCCGGGACGCGCACATTCTGAGGGGCGTAACCAGAGGATTCTGGATCTGGCAAATCCTGAAGTGGTCAGCTATATGATCGAGAGGATGTCAGAAGTCTTTTCTTCTGCAAATATCGCATATGTTAAGTGGGATATGAACCGAATCTTTTCAGATGTCTTTTCGCCGTATTTGGCAAAATCCGAGACGAGTGGACAGGGAGAGACGGCACATCGCTATATCTGTGGATTCTACCGAATGGTCGATACACTGACGAAGCGTTTTCCGGAGATTTTGTTTGAAGGGTGCGCAGCCGGCGGCAATCGGTTTGATGCCGGAGTGCTATGTTATTTTCCGCAGATCTGGGCAAGTGATAATACGGATCCGATCAGCCGGGCAAAGATTCAGGAGGGATACAGCTATGGGTATCCGCTTTCCGTGATCTCAGCGCATGTGTCCGGCAGCCCGAATCATCAGACGCTTCGTTCAACGCCGTTGGATACCCGTTTTGCGGTAGCTATGTTTGGAAGCATGGGATATGAATGCAATCTTGTGGATATGAAGCAGCGGGATTTCGAGGCCATAAAGGAGCAGGTTGAACAGTATAAGAAGTGGAGAGAAGTGATTCAGTCTGGTGATTTCTATAGAGTGAATCATCAGGGGAAGACACAGGATCACAACCGCTCGCCGCTTCGCAGCTGGATCTGTGTATCAAAGGACAAGAAAAGAGCAGTCGGCATGCTTTTGCAGGAAATGGTCACGGCCAACACGCAATATGCCAGGTTTCGCGCAGAAGGACTGGATCCGGAAAAAGCGTATCATTTTTATAACCGGAAGATCGATCAAAGCATCCTGCAGTTCGGAGATCTGATCAATACAGTCGCGCCATTCCACGTTCGTCAGGATTCCCTGACGCACCATGTGATCGCGAGATTCCAGCAAATGCCCGGAGAGCAGGAATACCACAGGGTATCGGGAGCAGTATTGATGAATGCCGGCATCAGTCTGATGCAGGGCTTCTCCGGAACCGGATATGATGAAAACGTGCGTTACTTCCAGGATTATTCTGCGCGTGTCTACTATATGGAAGCGCGGTAAAGTATGCATCATCTATGGTGACAATGAATAACGAAAAGAGCAGTCATTTATGGGAGGTTTCCCGTAAACGTAAAGCAGCCGTCGCATCTTGCGGCGGCTGTTTTTGTGCGTTAACAGTGAGAGAACGAAGTTCTCGAACATGTATCTGAGTTTTAAACAAAAACGATTATAAGTACCATGCCGATTCGGAATTGTCACACAGGTTGCTCTATGTTAAAATGCAGTGGCACAAACAAGAAAGGTGACGTTATGAAACTTGCAAAGAAACCGGATTTGCTGCACGGTAGTTTATGGAAATCAATGTTGGTCTTCTCGATTCCATTGATCATCACCAACCTGCTGCAGGCAATTTACAACATAGTAGATATGATTATCGTAGGTCAGTTTGCGGGAGCGACCGGTCTGGCTGCAGTCGGAAACGGCGGCCAGGTGACGATGCTGATCTTAGCGATCGTGATGGGGTTATCAAACGGTGGTGTTGTACTGGCAGCGCAGTTGCTTGGTGCAAAAAAGTCATTCCAGATATCAAATGTGATGGGGACCATGTGCGTGGCGTTCTTTTGCGTTGCGATCGCAATCACCGTTGTCGTGTTTGCGCTGGCAAAACCATTGCTGCATGCGATGGATACGCCGCCGGAAGCATATGCACAGACTGTGAATTATCTCCGGATCTGTGTGATCGGAACGGTTTTCATTTATCTTTATAATGTCATGGCAGCATTGCTTCGGGGAATCGGAGAATCCATGATCCCGATGCTTCTGATCATTATTACCGCAGTGCTCAATATCGTGCTCGACCTGATCCTGGTCGGGGTGTGTGATATGAATGCAACGGGTGCCGCGATCGCGACATTGATCGCACAGATTGTTTGCTGTGTTCTGGTATTCCCGCTTGCCGGCAGAAAATATGATTTCCTGAATCTGAAAAATGTACGTTTGCGGGTGCAGAAAAACCTTTTAAAAAGTGTGATGAAGATCGGTCTGCCGCAGGCGATTCAGTTTACACTGACCAACATCTCATTTATTCTGGTGCTTGTTCTGGTCAATCATTATGGCAATACGGCTGCGGCTGTTTCCGCTTCTGTCACAAGGCTCAGCTCTTTTGCCGTACTTGCGGGGCAGGCAGTGATGGGAGCGATCATCGCAACAAGTGGTCAGAATATCGGTGCAGGAGAATACAAACGTGCCCAAAAGGGTATGCTTGTCGGAATCGTGTATGCGCTTCCTCTGGCAGTTGTCTTTTTTCTGTTATCGGAATTCATTCCGCAAACGATGCTGCATATCTTTACAACTGATCCCGCTGTCCTTGCGATGGGCGGCCCGTATCTTCGGATTTTTGCCTGGAGTTTCCTGATCGAGACGGTCATGTTCTGCCTGTTCGGTCTCCTGATTGGTGCGGGCTATACGCATGTGACCCTAAGTTGCGCAATCATAAACGCCTTTGCGGTCCGGTATGCGTTGGCGAGGATACTCAGTACACTGACACCATTGGGATTCCTTGGGATCGCGCTTGCGTATCCGTTTGCACCGTTATGTTCGTGTATCATCTGTGTCACGTTCATATTGACGGGACGGTGGAAGAAGAGTAGAGTTGACCTTTAAAAAATATCCTGAATGTATCATTATGAAAAATGTGATACACTCAGGATATATTAATTTGCATGATACTTTACTTCAGATATAAGGACACTGACAGAATGGATCAAAACAGAAATCATTCAAAGACGCAGCAGAAGAAAACGCAAAACAAAGCGAGATCACACAACCATGCGTCAAATCAATATAAGAAGCATCCGCAGCAGATCAATGAAGCAGAGAAGCGCCGCCGTGCGGAGGCAAAACGTAAAAAACGTGAGAAGCAGGCGAAGAAACGGGCGCGCCGTGCGGCTCGTGAGAAAGCTCTGCATGCATCCATGCTGAATCAGATCCCGGATAACTATATCGATTTCTTCCCGGATGCGAGGAAGATGCACCGTCGTTTTGTCCTCCATATCGGACCGACAAACTCAGGGAAAACCTATGAGGCAATCCAGGCATTGAAAGAAGCCGGCGACGGAATCTATCTTGCACCGTTACGACTATTGGCGTATGAGAAATTCGAGCAGATGAACACGGAAGGCTATCCCTGTTCGCTTGTGACCGGCGAAGAGCGCTACCTGATGGACAGGGCGTGTTATCAGGCATCCACGATCGAGATGCTGAATTTGAAAAAACACTATTCCTGTGCCGTGATCGATGAGGCGCAGATGGTAGCGGATGACGAACGCGGCGGTTCCTGGACTTCCGCGATCCTTGGCGTGTGTGCAAACGAGATCCATGTCTGTATGGCGCAAAATGCGGAGCAGCTGATCATCCGCATGATCGAGGAATGCGGTGATACGTATGAGATCGTGCGCCATGAGCGCAAGACACCGTTGATCTGTGAAAAAGAAAAGTTTTACCTTCCGGATAATGTCATGCCGGGCGACGCGCTGATCGTCTTTTCCAAAAAGAATGTTCATGCGGTTGCATCGGAATTGCAGGGAAAAGGCTACAAGTGCAGTGTAATCTATGGCGCGCTGCCTTATGATGTGCGTCATGAGCAGGCGCGGCTGTTTGCGGAAGGCATCAACGATGTCGTGGTTGCGACCGATGCGATCGGCATGGGACTAAACCTGCCGATCCGCCGCGTCTGTTTCCTGGAAATGGCAAAGTTCGATGGAAAGGATGTCAGAGATCTGACTTCAGAAGAGATCAAGCAGATTGCAGGACGCGCAGGGCGGTTTGGTATTTATGATGAGGGATATGTGACATCCCTTTTGCTTCGCAGCCGCGTACAGGAAGCGCTGGAAGAACCCAGTGAGCCATTGGCGTATGCGACTGTAGGATTCCCTGAATCCTTATTGGGGCTGAATGCACCGCTTCTGGATATCCTAAGAAGATGGTCACAGGTTAAGATGAACGTCGGCTATAAGCGGGCGGATACCGAGCGCATGATCAAGCTGTGCAGGGAAATCCGTGACATTTCAGAAAACAAAACGTTTCTTTACGACTGCCTGACAGTGACATTCGATGAGGGCAATCCGTGGCTGTTCCGTATCTGGAAGGAGATGTGCCGGTTTGAAGCGGAAGAGGAATGCTATCCAGTCGGGAAACGGATCCCGTCGGAGCATTTCATCAAACGGATCCGCGAAGATCTGGACGATCTCGAGCAACAGTTTAAACTCTGTGATCTGCTTTACAGCTACTGTGATAAATTCGATCACGATGAATATGTCGATGAGATCATTCGAAGAAAAAATATGATCTCAGACGAGATCATCCGTGTTCTGGCAAAGCAGAGATTAAAACCACGGACCTGCAAATATTGCGGAAAGGTCATTCCGTGGAATTACCGGTATGGCGTTTGTGAGAGGTGCTTTAAAAAAATCCGTGGAATGGATTAGGAGAGGGTAATGCTTGCACATGAGGAATGGTTAAAGATCGATCTGTTTACACGCATTGAGCGGTCGGATTTTCGTATGCGCTTCGTGCCGCGGGAAGCAGACAAACAATATGTGCGTGAAAAGGGGCTTTCTGTTGTGCAAAAGCATGCAGAGGATTTTGTGAAAAAGCGTCTCGCGCCTGCGCACCCGAAAAACGATGGGAAGCAGACACCGATGCGTGGTGCACCAAAAGGGCATCCTGTGTTTCTTGCGCAGCATGCAACGGCGACCTGCTGCCGCGGCTGCCTGGAGAAATGGCATGGGATTCCGCAGGGCAGAGAACTGACTGAAGAAGAACAAAAATATGTGGTCGATGTTTTGATGAAATGGATCAAACGGTGGCAATAAGGGAAAATAAATACTCCTGTTACAGATACGTGAAAGCGGCGATCGTAACAGGAGTATTTTTGTGGGGTGAACCGATAAGGTTCGATATAGGTTAAGGAAAGTAGTTGGTTATTTCATGGCTGCAGTCTGAGGAGTTGCTTTGCCGGAAGCGTGGATCCATGCAAGGAGCCGCTTGCCGAACATGCGGTCAAACTGCTTTGATACGATGCCAACCAGAATCGCGGCAATGATCGTACCTTCTCTGACACCGTTTGGCGCATGGAAGAAGTACAGTGCGAAAAGCAGTGCAGTTCCGCTCATAGCGGCATCGATGGATACTTTGACCACGCCTTTTTCCCAGCCTGTTACGGCATGGATCGCATTGGTCAGGCCTTCGCCCGGCAGGACGATCACGTCCGCGGTAAACTCAAGGAACACGCTGAATGCCAGAATGATGCAGCCGATGAGCAGGAATGCCATCTTTGCGGCATAGCCTTCCGGATTGATCCAGTAGAACAGGTAGTCCATGCAGAAGTCGATCAGATAGCCGAATGCGATGGAAACCGGGATCTGTAAGAGCTGTACCAGCGGGAACTGTCTGCGTGTAATAAAAAACTGCAGACCGATCAGCAAGAGGTTTAACAGGATCGTAAACTGTCCGATCGTCAGTGGAAGCGCCATGCTTAAAACATATGGGATGCTGGCGTTCGGTGACGTGCCCAGATTTGCTTTGGTTACAAACACAACGCCGATGGCATTGATGAAAAGTCCTAATGAGAAGATCAAATATTTTTTGCTGAATTCAATGCGGTTCATAAGAACACCTCCCATGTCTGTTTCAACCTTGTGAGCTTATTGTAAGGCGCATTTCTGGCAATTGCAAACAAGGAATAAAGATGGTATGATAAGTAAAACTTATGGAGCGAGTTGTGTAACGAAGATCTGAAAGCGGGAAACAGGAGGGGATGCGATGACGATTCGCCAGTTGGAATATTTTCTGTCTGCAGCAAGAACATTAAGCTTTACCAAGACCGCACAGGCATTTTACATTTCGCAGTCAGCGATCACACAGCAGATCAAAAGTCTGGAAGAGGAACTGGATGTGAAACTGTTCTGGCGGAACAATAACCAGATCCGTTTAACATCGGTGGGAGAGCTGTTTGTGCCGGAGGCAGATGCGATCGTAAGCCGGCTTAAAGAGGCGCAGGAAAAGCTCCATGCGGCACGGGACGGGATGACAGGAAGTCTTTCCATCGGCTATCTGCAAAGTGTGGAGATGACACAGTTTCCGGGCTCGATCCAGGAATTCTCAGAAGATTATCCCGGCATCCAGATGAACCTGCACCGTGACAATGCGATGGCACTGCATGATGATTTCATGGATGGAAGATACGATCTGATCTTTTCGATTGATAATGAGGTACTTCAATACCCCGGCGCCGGAAGGGTAGAGTTAGAGCAGTTTCCGTTTTATGTCGTCGTACGGCCTAACCACCCGTTTGCAAGACGCAGACAGGTCAGTCAGGAAGATCTTTTATATGAGAAGCTGATCGTACATGAGTCGTTTCGATCGCTGGCGGATTCCCCGCATGTCCGTGTGGAGAAATATCTGACAGAAGAGAATATGAAAAATATCACAAAGACGGAGAATGAGGTGGAGACCATTCTGATCATGGTCGCATCAGGACTTGGGATCGCGGTGCTTCCGGAGTTTGATATCCGTACGCCGCAGATCAGTCTGAACCTCCGCTATATCCCACTCGATACCAACGGCTATCAGGAAACGCTTAGTATTTTCTATAAAAAAGAATCCGATAATCCACTCGTGCCGTTGTTTCTGGAACGGATACGGATCATATAAATGCCTGGCAGGATTCTGCGTATTATCTGGAAAGTGAACCTGTTCTGTGATAAAATAAAAATGAAAATAACGAATGAAATAGTTCGAAGGAGGTGCGATATATGAGACGAGTATTAATACCAATCGACGGGACTGCACGCAGTATTAAATCTGTAGAGTTTATTAAAAATGAGTTTAAGCCGGGCCAGGCTTTTATTAAGCTTTTAATGGTACGGGAAGATGTGATCGGCCCGCTGCCGGACAGTATGCTGGATCCTGCAGTCGGAGAGTTAAAAGAGCGCATGGATGAGACAAAAGCGCTTTTGGACGGATATGATGTAGAAGCATCGATTATTTTCGGGCGTGCAGGCGATGAAGTCGTCAAATGCGCGAAGAAAGAAGACATGGATATGATCGTCATGACCAAGTCTACCAAAAAGGGCTGGGTTCAGGCAATCGGATCGGTGACATCCTACGTGGTAAAGTATGCGCCTTGCATGGTGATCATCGTACCGGAAGTCGGATACGATGTTTATGACAAGGACGAATAACATGTGGGCATACGAACGGGTCTTTTATCAGATCTATCCGTTGGGATTTTGCGGTGCGCCGTTTGAAAATCCTGTGGCACCGGGAGAAGAGCAGAAAGTAAGCGGTTCCGGCATCCGGAAAGTGATCGACTGGATCCCGCATTTACAAAAGCTGGGGATCGGCGCGATCTATTTTTCGCCACTGTTTGAATCAGACACACATGGGTATAACACCCGCGATTACAGACGGATCGATCGCAGACTCGGAACAAACGAGGATTTTGCAGAAGTCTGTCAGGCGCTGCATGCGGCAGATATCAGGGTTGTGCTGGATGGCGTGTTCAATCATGCGGGACGCGGGTTTTTCGCATTTCAGGATGTGTTAAAAAACAGAGAGAACTCTCCGTACAGAGACTGGTTCTATATCGATTTTAACGGAAACTCCGGATACAATGACGGACTCTGGTATGAAGGCTGGGAAGGTCATTATGATCTGGTCAAGTTAAATCTTCATAACGAAGATCTGGTGCAGTATCTGTTTGGCAGCATCAGGCAGTGGATCGAGGAGTTTGAGATCGACGGTCTGCGTCTTGATGTAGCTTACATGGTTGACAGAGATTTCTTAAAGCGTCTTCGCTGGGAGAGCAGCCAGTGGAAGGACGGCTTCTTCCTGGCAGGAGAGATCCTCGGTGGTGATTATAACCTGATCATGAACGATGAGATGTGCCATTCCGCGACGAATTATGAATGCTACAAGGGACTCCATTCAAGCTTTAACAGCATGAATCTGTTTGAGATCAACCATTCGCTGCTCCGGCAGTTCGGACCGGAAAACTGGACACTGTATCGCGGGAAGCACATGTTCTCGTTTGTAGATAACCATGATGTGAGCAGGATCGCAAGTGTGTTGGAAAACCCGGCGCATCTTCCGTTGATCTATACCATGATGTTTGGCATGCCAGGGATTCCGGTGATTTATTATGGAAGTGAGTGGGGCGCAAAAGCCCATAAGTCAGAGGGAGATCCCGCACTCAGGGCCTGCTTTGAAAAGCCGGAGTGGAATGATCTGACCGATCATATCGCAGCATTGTCTAAAGTATGGAAGGAATCTCATGCACTGCAGTATGGCGATTTCACATCGCTTCATCTGACAAATCGTCAGTGTGTGTTCCGACGCGAAGCAGCTGGTGAGCGGGTGCTTGTGTGCATCAATGCGGATGGCGAGGATTATACGGCACACTTTGATGCGGGCGGTGCAAGCGGTATTGACCTGCTGACAGGGGAAAACGTATCGTTTGAAGGCGGGTTGGAGATGGGCGCATATAGCTCACAGGTCATTCGGTTATAAGAAAAAGCTGTCGCAGTATTCTGCGATAGCTTTTTAACTAAATTTAAAAAATAGTAACAAATGTATTGCGTTTGTGCGCACAATCGTGTATTATGATTGTGTAATAGTTCCTATTACTGCACGTGCATATTGTTCAGGAGGTATACGATTGGCAAAAACATCAAATATATATGTTCGTATTGAACCAGGTTTAAAGGACGAAGCAGAAGAGATTCTTGCTGCTTTGGGTCTCTCGCCTTCAAATGCAGTCGTGATGTTTTATAAACAGATCATGCTTCATAAAGGCCTGCCTTTTGCTGTCAAAATGCCTTCAGAAACAACGGAATCTGATCAAATTGCTGTCGGAGAACAATCTTTCGATGATAGTATCAAAGAAAAAGAGGGAGGTACTACGATGAAACACTTTATGATTCTGGATGACAATGTGCCGATGCAGTTTTTTACGGAATGTACCGGTTGCGTGCTTGATAAAGGCAGCAAAGACCGCGTTTTAGTGCATACAGCTGACGGGCAAGTCTGCCCGGTGGGCATTGAACTGCCGCATTTTTTCTCAGTTCAGCTTTATCGGAAAGTTTTGGAAGCATCTGCGAAAGGCGGTTTCCTCTTCATTCCGGACTTGGCTGAGAAGAAAAAAGATGAGGATGCGCTCCGTAAAGAATTGATGGATCTGAAAGTTTTAACCTGCGAGGAAGGTCTGGCATTGATCGATCAGTATATGGAAGAGATTGGGAAATTATAAGATCATAAAATAAAGAAACAAGAATGGGCAAGAAGCGATGCTTCCTGCCCATTTTTTTGAAGAGCGATATGAAATTGTGTATTGGTCAGGCACTGTGCCTACCAGGTAACCGCAATGTCTAACTGGTTCGGATTGCCGCTGGCAAATCCGCCGGTGTCACAGACGATGCAGGTACCAAGACTGGATTCAACCAGAGAACCACGCGGATGAACATTCAGGTTGGCTGCGCACATGATGTAATCACCATACATCTTTACGCCGTCTTCACGGACCCAGTACTCGTAATCGTAACCCTGGTTCTGCATGATCCGGATGACGCCTGACATATCCAGGTTATAATAGGTTTCTTTTCCGCTCGGACCCTGAACTGTGCCGGCACGTCTTGTCAGGACCGGACCGTCCCAGTCGTTGTTGTAGGTATCTTCCTCAGTGATTTCAGCATCTTCTGCGTCTTCGGATTCTTCATCGATCAGAGTGATGTACTGATCGGAAACATATGCGGTTGCATTCTTATAGGAAATCTGATACCAGCCGTTTTCTGTTTCTTCTTCGATAGAAACGGTGGAACCTTTCTTTAATTT